>CAYFMZ010000230.1:0-1009 GCA_964344275.1 uncultured Proteiniphilum sp. | reverse complement strand
AGGGCGTGGAATCACACGTTGCTTTTCCTAGAGGAGCTGCTGAAGTAGAAAGATGTATATCATTTATAGGCCTCATTTTTAGCTATAATTGCAAAATTTGATGCATGTGAAACTTATATCAATTTATATATGAACAGAAAAAAAATTAACAATACGGAATTAGAAATTGCCCGTGTCAACTTGGGCGGAAACGTTTTTGGATGGACTTTGGACGAAAAGGAATCCTTTAAGATTCTGGATGCCTTCGTTGAGAACGGGGGGAACTTTATTGATACGGCCGATACCTACCCCTGGTGGGTGAATGGAACGGGCGGCTTATCGGAATCGATTATCGGCAAATGGATGAAAGAGAGGGGAAACCGCGAGGATCTGGTGATCGCGACCAAGGTGGGATCAGAAACGAAAGAGCACGGGTTCGATATCAGCAAGAATCATATCTTGAAATCGGTGGATGAATCGTTGCAGCGACTGCAGACCGACTACATCGACCTGTACTACACGCACTTCGATGACAACAAAACGCCGGTGGAGGAAACACTTTCGGCATACGACGAAGCGATACAGGCAGGAAAGATACGCTACATCGCGGCTTCCAACCTGTCGCCCGAACGGTTGACCGCCTCGTTTGAGGCCTCGGCAAGAGAGGGACTTCCCAAGTACGTGGCTTTCCAGCCGTTATACAACTTGGTGGAGCGGGCCGAATACGAGAAAGAGTACCTCCCGTTGGTGGAAAAACAGGGACTGTCGGTCTTCCCCTACTCTTCCTTGGCCAACGGCTTCTTGAGCGGAAAGTACCGGTCCGAAGCCGATTTTGGAAAAAGTGTACGAGGCGGTGGCGCGAAGCGATACCTGAACAAAAAAGGATTTGCCGTGCTGGAGGCGCTGGATAAAATTTCCGCGAAACACGACACTTCCCAAGCGGCGGTCGCCCTTGCCTGGTTGGCGGCTCAACCTCATATTGGAGCACCCATCGCGAGTGCCACTAGCCAAAGCCAGCTGGAAACGCTGT
>CAYFMZ010000229.1:0-1035 GCA_964344275.1 uncultured Proteiniphilum sp. | reverse complement strand
TCCTCCATACCGTTGGATTTCAGTCTTCACAGGGAAAAGGGGAAGAAGCCGGAACGCCCGTTCGGGATGACTAAAAAGCAGATTCGCAAGCAATACAGTTGCAAACGTATCAAGGACTCGTACACCGCTAAACGCGTGGAAGAGTTGGACACGAACAAGATCCAGATGGCCCTCCGGATGTTTTTCACGGCCATTTATCGCGGGATTCGTGTTGATTACGTGCTGGTGGACAGCTGGTTCACTTGCGACGCGTTGATACAGGCTATCCGGGGTGTGAAGGGCCAAAAGGTTCACCTGATCGGGATGTACAAGTTCGCGAAGACACGGTTCGAGTACCGGGGTAAAAGCCTTACTCACGCCCAGGTCAATAACATGTCGGGCAAGCCCAAGCGATGCCGTTCCCTGGGTTACCAGTACAAGCAGGCCAAGGTGTTGTATCAAGGTGTCGAGATCTGCCTGTTCTTTAGCCGCAGGGGCAACCGTGACAAGTGGAAGGTTTTGTTGACGACGGACACGAGGCTCACGTTCAAGAGGTTGATCGAGCATTACCAGGCAAGATGGGTAGTGGAAGTATTCAACCGCGAATCCAAGCAGTTGTTGAACCTGGGAGGATGTCAATCCAGCAATTTTGATGGACAGGTGGCCGAGACCACCATCAGCATGATAGCCTACCTGCTATTGACACTGCGTTTCCGGTACGATAATTACGAGTCGAAGGGAGCTCTTTACCGGTCAATGAACGCCGACGTGCTCAGGGAGACCCTTGACAGGCGGCTATGGGGACTGTTCGTGGAGCTGATCCGCACGGTAAGTGAAGTGCTGGAATTGGATGCCAATGACTTGATCGAAATGATGCTGACTAATCCAAAAGCAGAAGCCATGATCACGGCACTATGCTCTTCGGTGGTCAAGGACGAATGAGAATGAAAATGAGGAATTGTAAAATATAACATGCTTCAGTACAGAGATATAGAAAACAACGCATTTCCCTTCTATTTCTTTGTCAATTGATTATGGGAAGTGCGAAACATGAGT
>CAYFMZ010000228.1:0-1040 GCA_964344275.1 uncultured Proteiniphilum sp. | reverse complement strand
CCATCGACCGTGAAACGCCCGTTAAAGGGCTCGAAAAAGTGCCGTACGACGAGCTCTTACAAATTGCCAAGAGGGTAGGGATGTTGGGAATAAAAACCAACGTCGCGGGGTAAAACTACTGTACCTAGATGAAAACATCGAACCGGATGACCAGCATATCGGGATAAAAATCAGCAAGTAACAAATTCTTATTGATTTACCCTTGTATCATTTGGTTATATTAATATTTGACCCTATATTTGTGTAATATTGTATAATTACACCTTGTTTCATGAAACGCTTGATCTTAACCTTGCTTATTGCGATAAATGTGACAGGAGCACTTGCGCAAGTGCCTCCCGATATGGAAATAATAACCCGCACATTACATTTTTCCCTTGCCCCCGAGGGTATGACTCGCAACGATACAGTTTTGCTTCAAATTAATAACAGAAATGCCACTACGGAGATTCGAATACCTTATTCAAGGGGAGATAAAGTGAATATCGGCAATGCTTGGATTGAAGATATAACAGGAAATATAATCCGAACGACAAAAAGAAACGATATTAAAGACCGGAGCTCCATCTCCTCTATGGCAATGTATGAAGATAATTTCGAGAAGTATTTCGATCTTAAACACAACGTTTATCCTTATCGAGTTTATTATACTGCAAGAATTCAATACGCACCGGTCATTGAACATAATCGAGATCGACCACTCTTGGTCTAATATCACTATTCGTGACGCAAAAGTGATAGTAGAAGTGCCTTTTCAGGATTCGATTCGGACCAAGTATGGAAATATCGGAAAACCGGATATTTCAGTACTCAAACGATATAAAAAGTACACGTGGAAGTATAGCTATAACCCACCTCGCTCATGGGAAAGCAACGTCGTGAAAAGCGATTTGCACGCACCTTTTATCAAGGTAGTCCCACTGCATTTTAAGTATGGGGAAAAGGGGAGTTTCACCTCTTGGCAATCTTTTGGGAACTGGGTATTTCGACTAAATGGAAATAGAGATAAATTAACTTCACGAGAATGCCGAAAGATTGAC
>CAYFMZ010000227.1:0-1053 GCA_964344275.1 uncultured Proteiniphilum sp. | reverse complement strand
TGTACCGTGCCGGTGTAGCCGCCATCTTCGGGCCGGGTAGCTCCGTCACCAAGTCAGCCTGCGATATCATGCGCGTGCTGATGGACGAGTAACGGGCCCAGTACCGAGCTCAGTACTGACCCGATCCTGATCAAGCCAACACGCTTGTTGAGCACTATATATCCGCTCCCTACCTCGATTTACACCGACGGTTAGGGAGCGGATTCGGTTTTTTCCGAAGTTTGTAATGAAATGCAATTTAAATGCTTAGTCATGATATCTAGCGCACGCTCAAGAAGCTATTGATTCTGGATGTATACATTAGCCAATATTGTTTTTCCCTTGCTTAATGCGAAAACAGTATCATCTACATGGATTCGAGTATTCAACAAATCATAGGCAGGAGAAAGGCGGAATTAAGGAGGAGGGACATATATGGGTGATTTTTCTGGTCATTTCTCTATCGGAATCACGGTTATCGCCCCGATGGTGTCCGTATGTGCGGTTGCCGCCAAGATGCCAAAATCATCGTTTTCGTCAATTCGCAGGGCTCTGGATTGAATTATACGATTATCTCCTTCAGACGTCATGTTGAAGAATACAGGAAACAGAAAGGGTGACGAATATTCCTGTTTATCTTTCGGCATTGTTAATGAGACCGAAGGAGCATCCAGATCATTATAATAGGCATCATCATAACGAAAGGAATAATGGTCGTGATCAATCTCTTCCAAAACACCAGCGTACCTACCTTTTATATAAACACTTACTGCTCTGCTCATAATTTTTACTCCTTGCCCAGTTTCTCACTTTTATAGAAAGCTACTTTATATCCACCTCAAGCCCCAATGTCCTCAATACCCTATAAAGCACCTCAAAGCGGGGATTCCCAGTACCACGCTCCAGTCGCCCCAACGTATTTATCCCCACGTTAGCAAGAGAGGCTAATGTAGCTTGATCTATTTGGAACTCTTTTCGCCTTTCACGAATTAACTTTCCTATTTCTTTCAAATCCATCATTCACTGTTTATGGTGATTTAGTACAAAAATAACAGATTTATTTATGGAAAACAA
>CAYFMZ010000226.1:0-1114 GCA_964344275.1 uncultured Proteiniphilum sp. | reverse complement strand
TGATTAACCGCCAATTGTCGACACCGCTCACGAGAGCTCCGGTCTCTACTTGTACAATCTCGTTCCCATTGGCCTGTTGGAAATGCATAACAGCTCCCCGGTGGTGATGCCCAGCTAAGATCAGCCGCACAGAAGTATCCTCGATAATGGCAGCAAAAAGCTCATTAGCCGATTCGGGTAACGCGGATTTTTCGGTGAAAGGGATATGCATTAGGATGATCTCTACATCGTCCTCCAGCGCATTTAATTCTGCCCGGAGCCAGTGTAACTGGGATTTATCGATGTATGGATTCACAACCCCTTCATCTTTATTGAATTGGTAGTAACTGTTATCAAGAAAAATCAACCGATACGTGGTCTCCCCAATCTCGTATACTTGGCTGTAATACGTGCCGTCTCGGAAACAGTCAAAATTCCTGATGCAGGCAGCTCTTGCCTGCCCCGCTTGCAGCTGATTAGGAATCACGCGGTTCTTTCCCCAATCATATGAGAAAATATCGTGATTCCCCAGTGTCATATAAAAAGGCCGATGGTATCCATTAATGAAACGAGCAAAAGGCTCCACTTGATAGGCAAATACATTTCCTTCTTTTGTCTTTGCATCGTAAAAGTCGATGATGTCACCAGTAGCAATAATCATATCACTGCCTGTTTGATCCGGCACGGTTTTCATGAACTGGTTGAATAGACTATTCCCTTCCTTGTAATTGCGGGTATACTCACGATGATATACTATATCTCGGTCATAATTCTCCAAGTTGAACATCAAATGCATATCGGTGATATGCAGAAAGGAGAGGGTATCTGCAGTGGTAGGGAAAGGACGATTCCCCGCAACGAGCGAAGCCGTAAAAATGAACGCTGCCACCCACGTGGAGAAAACAATTTTACATTTAATACTACAAACTTTCAAATTCATTTTTCTTCTTTTTATTGTTTTACACCTGGTTCTCTATATTTAAATAACTAAACTTTGGCATGTTTTACTTATCTCCTTAGGCATAAAGCATCATCAGGAATAGTACCCGAGACGCGATCAGAACTTAATGGTGGAGTAGACCTCTATATCGTATAATCGAACTCTGTTGCCGCTATACTCAGGCACGTAATACCT
>CAYFMZ010000225.1:0-1118 GCA_964344275.1 uncultured Proteiniphilum sp. | reverse complement strand
GAATATCCAAGCTCGCTTGAGTTATTCCGAGGCGCATCCTATACAGATTAAATGAGACTAATGCGCCAATATGCCGATGGGACTAATCAGTTGATGTATTGATTCGATGATATGATGATGTATGGATGTGAGAAGTCAATGTTAGAGATTGAAATCTTGGCGTAAAAGCAATTTATTTAACATAACAGACATAATGTTTTAACAAAACGGCTTATCCTATTTTTTGAGTATCTTTGTTTTAGGAAACAAAATTATTATTTCCTAACATATTAGAGAGGGGACGTTTTATTCTTCTTATAGCTTGAAAGCATAGAAATTAGTATAAATCAAAAATCTAAAACAACGATATAAGCATGTACCAAAAGTACTTCTTTAAAAGCTTCATCGCAGGAATAGCAATAAGCCTTATGACTCTTTCTTGTAGCAAGAGCGACGACATTGAAACATTTGAACCGCAGACCTATAATGTGGGTGGTAAAGTTGAGAAAGGTCCATTTGTTAGCGGTTCAACCATCACCATGCAACCAATGAATGCCAAGATGCAACCATCGGGACAAATGTACACTACTACCATTCAAGACAATACTGGAAGTTTCACCTTCGGCTCAAAACTTTTTGATGCTCCTTTTGCTGAATTAACTGCAAACGGTTATTTCTTTAATGAAGTGAACGGGGTCCTTTCATCAGGGACATTGAACCTGAGGGCCATTGTCGACTTATCCAATCAATCGACCATCAATGTGAATATCCTTACCCATTTAAAATACCAGAGAATTCTAAACCTCGTGGGGCAAGGAAGTAATTTTAGACAAGCAAACGAGCAGGCGCAAAAAGAACTCTTCACAGCTTTCGGCCTTTCTCAATATGCTGATACAGACGCATCGCTTTTCTCAATAGTTAAGGGAAATGATGAATCCGCCGCACTGATAGCCGTATCCTCTTTGCTTTTAGTGGATAGAAGCGAAGCTGAGCTCACGGAGTATTTGGCCAAACTCAGCCAAGAGTTTGGAAAAGAGGGCATATTCTCCCCGGAAACGAAAGAACAGATTAAGGAAGATAAAAAGAAAATAGTAAAAGAGTTATCTCGGGTGAGAACCAATATCATTGAACGATACAAT
>CAYFMZ010000224.1:0-1128 GCA_964344275.1 uncultured Proteiniphilum sp. | reverse complement strand
ATTCCGTCACTAGGTGGCGGAGCAAGACATCACCCGGAAGCTGTGGCTTCGAAGCATTCCGATCAGGTGGTGCAGGTAAATCGGAGATAGGATAGGGGAGGCTTCGGCTCCTTTCTGAAACTTAAGAAGATAAGGATTGAGTATGATGGCTTTAGTCGCGCTCTTTCCCGACAATTAAAATGAAGCTAAGCATGTAGAAAGCAAATTGCTTCCTCGTTTGGACGAGGGTTCGAATCCCTCCAACTCCACAAAAGATTGATACTCAGGAAAAGAGTAAAAGGAATTAAACCCAGTATCGCGTCAGCTATAAGATGCAGTACTGGGTTTTTATCATTTAAATCAGTTTTTATACTCGTGATTTATTTTTCGACGAGCCGCTTCAATCTATCCAATCCTACCGGATAGGCATCCTTGAAAAAACGTACATGATCGTCCGGGACTTCGACCTCTACCGTAAGCGTCGTGCGCCCTAACTCTTCCACGAAGCGGTAGTTCTCGTGACCATCCAGCCACGCCTCTACTTCAGGCCCCGTGGTAATCTCATTATCACCATCAATGAAGCCCACGTTCTGTAGCGACACGAATTCCTCCGGCACATGCACTGTTACTTTGGAGATCATCCCTCCCCGGTGGCCATTTTCATCGGTACCCACGAAATATATCTTGTTGCTTGTATGCCACTCTCCCTCGTACGTGGATGACGGGCCAAACGCGGAGGCCCAATGTTCGTACGTGGCCTTATCATCTAAGCCCAGCATAGCCCGGTATACTTGATGAGCTGGGGCATTGATTTCAATTTTAAATTGGAGTCGTTCCATTTTTTTCTTTTTTAAAGGTTGTCGTTTAGTGACAGATACCTACGCGGTATATTACGTTTCCTTTTTTATATAACAAGTAGTGAATGCATTAGTTTATAAAAAAGCTGCCTCAATTTAATATTTGAGACAGCTTCTTTTATATGTTGTCAGCCAAGGATCGACTATTCTTGGTACCTATTGGCTTGATTCTTCCGTGAAAGTTATTGATTTGTATCCTATCAATTAGATCTTCGTCGGTTAGTTCCTTGTCGGTTGGTTCCTTGTCGGTTGGTTCCTTGTCGGAATTTTGTTACTTCTATTTGCATGAAAT
>CAYFMZ010000223.1:0-1325 GCA_964344275.1 uncultured Proteiniphilum sp. | reverse complement strand
TGGCAATCGATATTTTCAGGAACAGGCTGGCATACGATGAGGCACGGAAGAACCCACTTAAGAAAATGTTCTTCGACCGGGGGAAAGACGACGAGAAATTAGACCTGACAAAGGAAGAGGAGGAATAGTTAATCCCACTGACAAGTAAAATAACCAACTGTGTATAACGAAAATAACCGTGTGGCGCGACAAACGACACACGGTTTTGTTTTTATGCAATTGTTGCCTATCTTTGAGGAAATCACTTGAACAATAACAATCTAAACCCTTACAAGTATGAATTTACTCGAACAACTGAAAACATTTACGCAAGTGGTGGCCGACACGGGCGATTTCGCGTCTATCGAAGCTTATAAACCTATTGATGCCACTACTAACCCGTCACTGATCTACGCGGCATCGCGAGACGAAAAATACAATCACCTGATGGAAGACGCGGTGGCGTTTGCCAAAAAATTATCAACCGATAAATCAGTGCAACTCGCGAAGGCGATGGATAAAGTAGCGGTGAACTTTGGATTGGAAATCCTCAAAATAGTACCCGGACGTGTCTCCACGGAGGTAGATGCCAGGCTTTCATTCGACACAGAAGCAAGCGTGAAAAAAGCGCGTGAACTAATTGGGCTCTATGAAGAAGCCGGGATATCGCGTGAAAGAATCCTGATAAAAATGGCTTCTACATGGGAAGGTATCAAAGCGGCGGAAATAGTAGAGAAAGAAGGTATCAGGTGCAACTTGACGTTACTTTTTTCAAGCGCGCAAGCGGTCGCGTGCGCGGAAGCGGGCGTGCGGTTGATCTCACCGTTCGTGGGACGTATCCTGGATTGGCACAAAAAAGAGCAAGGAGTAGCCGAGATTCCAGCCAAAGAAGACCCTGGAGTGATCTCGGCAACGAATATTTTCAACTATTACAAGAAATTCGGCTACCCAACACAGGTAATGGCGGCAAGCTTTAGGAACACCGGGGAGATAATTGAACTCGCGGGGTGCGACTTGCTTACTATATCCCCCAAGTTGCTAAAAGAACTGGAGCAAACAGAGGGTAAACTCTCTAAGAAACTGGACGCGGAAGCAGCAGCAAACATGGAGATCGAAAAGATCACGATGGATGAAAAGACTTTCCGATGGATGATGAATGAAGATGCCATGGCTACCGAAAAACTGGCCGAAGGGATTCGAAACTTCACCAAAGACTTGGTAAAATTGGAAGAGCGTATCGCTGCCATGCTTTAATATAATAAAGCAAAAGGGTGGTACTGTAAACACGATACCACCCTTTTCATTTATTATCCCTGCACACTGATCGATCGTGTGGGATAAATGTT
>CAYFMZ010000222.1:0-1396 GCA_964344275.1 uncultured Proteiniphilum sp. | reverse complement strand
TTTTTGGAAATACGTATACCATATGGACATTGGTATTGAGAGAGGAAAATACCCATACTCTTGGAACGAACCCTTGTACCCGATTTCACTTCAACCGGTATAACATCAGTTCCTCTCTGAATCACAAAATCGATTTCGGCCGTATTATTGTTTTTCCAATAATAGAGTGGAATTTGATTTGCAACGAATACTTGTGCCACATAATTTTCTGCAAGTGCACCTATAAACAGGTTCTCAGTCTCCAGAGGGGAAAGGATAGCTTGCGCGGCTATCCCGGATTGCATCGTAAGCATCCCTACATCCGATAGATAGAGTTTAAAATCACTCATATTGGCATGCACCTTTATCGGCATTGTACCTTGCGTGACTTTTTGACATTTGTAGATAACACCCGCGTACTTAAGCCAGTCAATCGACTCACCAAAAATTGTCGCGCTTCCACCTTTACGAACAACACTGTATTGAAATTTACGATTTTCCTTCGCCAATTGAGCAGGAATGGATTCGTAGCAAGCTCTAATCTTTACACTTGTCGCTGGTTCCGCGTATTTTGCCATATCGGCAATGTATTCGTTGAGTATCCGGTTTTGAATATCTGCAACCGCAACATAACTACCTGAATGAAGATACTCGTTGATCGATGCAGGCATTCCTCCCACGATCAAGTAGGTGTTATACAGATCAACAACCAGTGAATGAATATCCAGAGGCTTATTTGATTCGAAGTGTTCACGAAGGAGCATTGGAATATTATCTTTGTGCAATGCCCATAAAAACTCCTCAAAATCCATAGGATACATCTCCAAACGGTCCACTTTCCCCACGGGAAAAGAGTACTTGCTCCGGTTCAGTGCTACTCCAAGTAATGAGCCTGCCGCTATCACGTGGTACTCAGGGGCCTGCTCGCAAAAATATTTCAATGAAGTTAACGCTCCTTCGCTTGCTTGTATCTCATCGAAAATAATCAATGTCTCTCCCGGAGTTATCCGCTGAGAATGGGCCGACTCCAAATATTGAATGATGGATTTAGGTGTAATTTCTTTTTCAAATTTATCCGCTAACGCCCTATCCGTTTCAAGATTGACGATAATATGGCTATCAAACTCATGCTTACCAAACTGATATAAAATATAACTTTTTCCAACCTGACGAGCACCACTTACAATCAGAGGCATTCTTCCGGGTTTATTTTTCCAATGAACCAGTTTTTGATAAATCTTGCGTCTCATTTTTATCCCTTTTCTTACAAAGATACATTTATCTATGAAATAATCAATTTTATTTGTATTTTTTCATAGATAAAAATTACTCTACCCCGCCAACGTGTCGAGCATCTTGCCAAGGTTGAGGCTGCGGGCCGAGGCATCGAAGATCTTGCGGTATTCGCCGTTAAGCT
>CAYFMZ010000221.1:0-1401 GCA_964344275.1 uncultured Proteiniphilum sp. | reverse complement strand
CTGCGGTCTGGTTCAAAAACCGACAATCATTATCATCACAGCAGGCAAAAACTGCACTACGTGGGGATACCCTTGAACGTGAATTACACCGTGTGGCGAAACCCTAAAATCTCAACATACATGTCGGCCGGTGGACTCGTAGAAAAAAACGTGTCCGGCACGTTGACCACTGATTTCGTTATCGGCGAGGAGCTTGAGACTCGAAATAGGCAAAACATCCGCGTGAAGCCGTTGCAATGGTCGGTCAATTCCGCCATCGGCATCCAATACCAAGCGGCACGACATATCGGGTTGTACGCCGAGCCGGGTATCACCTATCATTTTAAAAACAGCAGCGAAGTAGAGACCATCTACAAGGATAACCCGCTGAACTTCAACCTAAGGATTGGATTACGCTTTTTAATAAACGAGTAATAAGCACGTTATAAACACATTGTACGCCCATCCGCGAGCCGGCTTTCAATCAGCCTCTAACACCCGATCGATACGCTCCAGCTCTTCCGTGCTGAAGGAGCTGTTTTTTAACGCGTTCAGGTTTTTTAGCAATTGCGTTACCGAGCTCGTCCCCACGATAACCGACGTCACCTTGTCCCCTCTCAGCAACCAAGCCAGCGCCATCTCCGCCAAGCTTTGTCCCCGTTCTCCCGCGATCTCCGCCAAACGATTCAACTGCTTCAGTCGCTCTTCTGTCAACGCGGTCCGGCGCAAAAACTGGCCCTGCGACATCCGAGAACCCTTCTCCACGTTCCCGCTCAGGTACCGGTCCGATAACAGCCCTTGCGCTAACGGTGAAAAGGCGACAAACCCCGCGCCCGCCTCTTTAGCTTGATCGATGATGCCCTCCTTCTCCACTTCCCTGTTCAGCAAGTTGTACCTACCCTGATACAACAAGCAGGGGACATCCCGTTCCCGTAGATAGGTATACGCGAACGCGGCAGCTTTGGGCGGGTACTTCGATATACCCACGTACAGTGCTTTCCCTTGTCTAACGATATCCACCAATGCCTGTATGGTCTCTTCCAGCGGTGTATTGGGATCGTACCGATGCGTGTAAAAAATATCCACGTAATCGAGGTTCATCCGCTTCAAGCTCTGATCGAGGCTATTCATCAAGCTCTTCCTCGAACCCCAGTCGCCATACGGCCCAGGCCACATCTCGTGTCCCGCCTTTGTGGCAATAAACATTTCGGATCGATAAGGGGAGAATGAACTTTTCATCACCTTCCCGAACGTCTCTTCCGCCGAGCCGTTGGGCGGACCGTAGTTATTGGCCAGGTCGAATTGAGTAATTCCTTTATCAAATGCAGTGTGCAACATTTGCTTACTGTTCTCGAAATCGTTTACGGCCCCGAAATTGTGCCAGAGCCCCAGCGACAACTCACTCAGTAAAATTCCGCTCCT
>CAYFMZ010000220.1:0-1428 GCA_964344275.1 uncultured Proteiniphilum sp. | reverse complement strand
TCGTATCCCTTTGTGGCCGGTTTCTTGATTACCACGTTCCCCGCCTTATCTTGATTCACATCCAGGTTCAATTTTTTCCCGAAGTTCATGATAAACTGGGTTACTTGCTCCATCTGTCCTGTTGGCCGTGGAATACGCGTGAGTTCGTGGAAATAGTTCCATACATTTCGCGGGTATAGATTTCGGACCTCTACTATCGACATAATATTTATACTTTATTTTGTTTTAGTTGTTGTTACTAATGAGGAATCGGCACGCTTCACGTGGGGCATGGCAAACACACCGAATAACCCGTACAATATTTGCCAAACCGATTGAATAGCAAATACAGCCCCAGCAAAGGCAAGTGCTTGACTATCGGCCACTCCTAATATAAGAAGCGAGGAGATAACCACGAAATGCCAAGGACCAATTCCGCCCTGAACCGGCACTGAAATACCAATGTTGGTCATCGCGAACACGATTAACCCTGCCAATGGCCCTAGATCCTTCGTAAAATCGAATGCAAAGAAGCAAATGTAAAAATACAAATAAAAACAGAACCAGAGTAGGATCGTGTAGATTATTATCTGTTTTTTCTCTTTCATCCGAGCAATCAGCTTCATGTCGTACTTAAGCGTCGTAAAATAGATCTTTAATTTTCTAACTATCTTCGTCTTCTTGAACATAGTAAAAAACAGGATCGTGGCCAGTATTAAAAGGGCCAGTATCACGTACAACCAAGGGGATAAGAAAAACTGTATCACGCTCTCTCCAAACTGCGGATTATCGTTAAAGTAAGAGATGAAAAACTCGATATAAAATACCACGCTAAAGAAAATAACGGTCAATCCCGCCACGATATCCACCATCTTATCCACCAAGAAGGTCTCAATCGTTTTCGATAGGGGAATTTTATCGTATTTGCTAACCACCCCGCATCGCCATACATCGCCTGCTCGCGGTAAAACGAAGTTTACCGCGTAGTTGCCTAGAGTAGCATAGATGAGGCTCGAACGGGGAGGATGATATCCCAGCGAGTTAACGAACAGTTCCCATCTCAACCCCCTGAATATGTTACCTATTAAACCAAAAATCAAGGAAAAGGCAATAATCCCAAAATTGGCCGACTCAATGATTTCCCACAGCTCCTTCATATCGGTATTCCGATACATGAGCCAAATGATTGATAATCCGAGTGCTAAAGAGAACAAGGTCTTCAGCACATTTTTAGCGGATTCAGAATTCATTTTCAAAAATTAAAATTGACTTATAATTTTTCTATGCACCTCTGTATTACAGAAGAGCCCGCTTACAAGCCTTATGATTTGCTGTATACAGACTGAAGCAGAACTTTGTTCCGTGTCGCTCTGTATCTCGTTTTTTTAGAACGAGTTTGTCTCATTTTCTGTAATAAAATGCTACCTTTGCGGCGGTAAAGATAGTGAA
>CAYFMZ010000219.1:0-1433 GCA_964344275.1 uncultured Proteiniphilum sp. | reverse complement strand
AACCATGATCTATCCATCAATACCGTGTTGACTCGCCCCCCTACTATCCTTAAGTAAGGATCATTACTGTTCATTTTTCCAGATTGGTTGATTTGACCATCCTTTGGGAAAACCCATTTTATATAGTGGTACCTGATTAAATTCTTCACTGCTTTCCGTCAATTCTGTGTGAATTTTACCCTCAAAATCGCTGAAATATTTTTTATTGGGAAATAGAGAGGAATTCAAATACCACTCAGAACCGTATCCTAATGAGAGGTGGTAAATCATTTTAGTGCGCAGAGCGATTTCTATACGTTCTATAGCATTGAACATGATAAGTCGAAAACGCCGATCGAAGTTATATAGTTCAATCACATCTTCAAAATAACTCTCGCCTGCAAAATGATGAGTGATCTTATCGTCTTGCATTTCTCACCAGTATCCTTTAAGGCGATAATAGCTGATATTCCTTAATAAATGGAAGGCTTGAGATTCATCTATAAAAGCCATGTTCCGACTCTTTAACAGATCTATTTGCTCTTGTATGTTTTTGGGTTTCTGGGCCATGGTAGCATGTTTCTTTGGTAGAAAAGTTGAAAAGCTTCTGCTTTATTCATGTAAAAAAAGAAGACCCGCAAGCAGATCTTACGGGATGCAAAACGGGTACTGTTATCACAAAGATATGAATGTTTTTTTTACTTAACAAACTCTTTATTAATTTATTTGGCTTCCTTTACTATTTTCATGATTTCACTTTCCATTTCCTTTTCCTTGTATAAGGATGGCTTTTTTTATATTCTCCTGGAATCTTTATCTTTTTATAGTTTGCCAATTCTTTGCAATTTTATCAGTAATGATTTTAAGGTTACAGATAAGGTATAAACACATGAAATAATCTTAGAAAACCAACATTTATCACAATAAAAAGTTTAACTATCTTTGTGCTCCGTTTCATGCGCGTGTTCATCAAGGCATGATAAGCAGGATCACGCGCGGCATGGAAACAAAACAGCTCAATACGATAGAAATAAATAAACAAAACAGAAATATATGTCCGACGATAAGAAGATTATTTTTTCGATGGTGGGGGTGAGTAAAACCTTCCCGCCCCATAAACAGGTGTTGAAAGATATTTACCTCTCCTTTTATTACGGGGCCAAGATCGGAATCATCGGTCTGAACGGCTCGGGAAAATCGACGCTGCTAAAGATTATAGCGGGGATCGAGAAGGAGTACCAGGGCGAGGTGGTGTCTGATAAAAGTTTCACCGTGGGATACCTAGAACAGGATCCGCAACTGGATCCCGACAAGACGGTGATCGACGTGGTTCGGGAAGGGGTGCAGCCGGTGATGGACCTGCTGGCCGAGTACGAGGATATCAACCTGAAATTCGGCTTACCCGAGTATTACGAGAACGAGGAGAAGATGAATTCGCTGTTCGGCCGACAAGC
>CAYFMZ010000218.1:0-1516 GCA_964344275.1 uncultured Proteiniphilum sp. | reverse complement strand
ATAGGAACTATTGCGGATAATCATTAAATTAATATAAAACGCGGGGCAAAGGTACGACGATTTTCCCAATCCTTGCCTTTGTTCCCTACTTTGCATGTATTAGCGTCCGCTACCTATCTGTTTAAATTTGTGTTTTGTGATTTATCCAAACGCAAGTACTGCTTGCATTCTTTGAAAAATTTATGAATAACCCCGCGGTATGTAGATTAGCAGCAGAAATGAATAATCCAAATATCTTAATGGATGCGTTGGAAAACATGATTTTTTAGTGCGTTTCCCGACATATCCTTTTGGATGATCTTAATTTCAGAATCAACAACAACATCCAGCCAGGTCTCGTCATCATTAATAAGTATAGGAAAATTGATTCCTGGCTCTTCTCCTCTGTCGATAAATTTATAATTATGTGTATGTCCACACAGCATCACATCAATACGGGCATTATTTAAAATGGGTATGAATTTTTCAGTGACCTCTTTAGTCCCGTGCCATGTTGATGCCGTTGGAGGTATATGCAGGATGACAACACGAAACGGTGCCTGTTTAAACTCATCAGAGGCCGTCACTTCTTTTAACCATTCGGCTTGTTTGGAACGATAAGTATCGAAATGAGCCAATTCGGAATATTCAATATCAGAGTCGGGTTTGTCTTCTCCTCCGTCAAGAAATACAAAATAGACCGGCCCATCTTGAAAGGAGTAGTAGAATTCGCCGCTCTTTGTTGGAAAATAACCATACAGATCAGCACTTCCTTTTCCCCTGGTTTCATGGTTTCCTCGTGCGTAAAATAGGGGCACTTCTTTTGCAAAAAGTTCTACGGCAGTATCCATGAATCGGGTAAATATCTCCTCGGTATCATTCAATATCGACACCATATCTCCGTTAAAGATCACCAGATCGGTATTGGTTCTATCGGTGCCGGTAAGCATGTTTCGCAGGTTCTCATTTTTACCGTGTATATCGTTTACAACTCTAAATGCAAGCTCGCTTTTCTTCGTGTCTAATGTTTTAAACGCGTAGGGTGCTTGACGGTAAACGTTGGAAGAAGCAATATTCCCATAAAGCACGCGATGATTGTTGTAACCGAGCACTTCTTTTGAAAAGATCCGGTAGCGGTATTCAGTGCCTGGATTCAGGCCCGTGAGAGTTACACGATGCAACTTGCCGATTCTTTTGCTTCCAAAGGCTGTGTCATAAAACTTTGGTCGCTCGAATGCATAGAAGCTATCATTTCCTTTCGGTGCCAGTTCCACCCACGATAGGGCATCGTTGTTCGTTGTCCATATGATGGTTACCTCATTTTCGCTCATTTGTTGTAGATACGGACCATGTGTAATATCTATTTCTTGAGAAAAGAGGAATAGCGGGAGATTCAAAAAAAGCAGAAGGATTTTTTTTGTCATTGGTTCGAAAAGTTATTTCAAAGTAAGTTGTTTCAAAGATTTCCTGTAGTTAAGTTGCTGCTCACAAAACTAACAAAAATAAATTGAATATCGTTATTTTTTTGAATGTTATT
>CAYFMZ010000217.1:0-1531 GCA_964344275.1 uncultured Proteiniphilum sp. | reverse complement strand
TAAATGCACGATTTTATTTAAATTTGCATCAAAACCCTTGCAGTTATGTTCAAATATCGTTCGCAAAAACAGTTGTCAATTTTTGACTTTCACACCGATTTTGAAAGCAAGCTCGATCCCGACAATCGCTGGGTAAAAATGGCCAAATTGCTTGACTGGGACAAGCTGGCCGAAGTTTACGCCAAAAGCTTCTCCTCCACCAAGGGAGCCGGGAGCATAGACGCCCGTGTTGTTATTGGAGCCTTGATAATAAAGCACATGGAGAAGAAAGATGACCGCGGGACCATCGAGGCCATTCAGGAAAACCCCTACATGCAGTATTTCCTGGGGTTCGATCACTTCAGGCATGAGCCCGTGTTTGACCCGAGCCTTTTCGTGCATGTGCGCAAGCGCCTGGGCAATGAAGCGTTCGACGCGATGAACCGGGTCATCATCTCGGGAGCACTCGGGGTTGAGCACCAACAGGCGGATAACGAGCGAGTTGACGATGACGAGAACCGCGGCGTTGATCATGAAGACACCCCGAGGCCGGACGAACGCGCGGAAGAACCCGCCACCAACCAAGGAAAGTTGCAATTGGACGCGACCGTTTGCGATGCTTATATCAAGTACCCGACGGACCTGAATCTATTGAACGAGAGCCGCGAGAAAGCCGAAGAATTACTCGACAAGCTTCTTAAAGCCCTTGTCATCAAGGAAAGGCCCCGCACGTACCGCCGTGTTGCCCGTAAAGAATACCTGAACATCGCGAAGAAAAAGAAAAAAAGTAAGAACGAGATTCGCAAGGGCATCCGAAAGCAGCTGGGCTACTTGAAAAGAGACATCAACTACATCCATGATATACTGAATAACAACCAATATGCTATAAACGTGTTTAACAAGCAAGAGCTGTCGTACTGGGAAACCATACAGGAACTCTACCGTCAGCAGGAACAAATGTACCGCACCCGCGCGAATAGTGTCGAGAAGCGCATCGTCTCCATTCATCAGCCTTTCATTCGTCCCGTCGTCCGCGGAAAGGACGGGAAAAAAGTGGAGTTCGGCTCCAAGATCAACATCAGCCTGACGAAGGGATACGCGAGAATCAATCAACTTGAGTTCGAACCGTTTAACGAGGGAACTCGCCTGCAGCAGCAGGTGGAGGCATACAAGCAGTTTTTCGGCTATTACCCGGAGCTGGTGCAGACAGACGATATTTACATGACACGCGCCAACCGGAATTATCTCAAGGAACGGGGTATCCGTCACACGGGAAGGCCGCTTGGCCGAAAGCCCAAGAAGGTGGTGCAAAGCCGCTACCAACGGGAAAAAAGCAAGAAGGAGAAAAACGAGCGTAACCAGGTCGAGGGTAAGTTCGGACAAGGAAAAGCCGGATACGATCTGAACAAGATTAAAGCGCGTTTAGCCGAAACCCACGAAAGCTGGGTGGCATCCATCGTGTTCGTGATGAATATCCTGCGGGCGATGGAGGATATTTTTTGTCAAATTTTCAAAGAGCGCCTCTTTCAACTTATTTTTCAAAGAAAACTAC
>CAYFMZ010000216.1:0-1538 GCA_964344275.1 uncultured Proteiniphilum sp. | reverse complement strand
ATACGCGTTATTAATATCTCTTTGTCGTCGAATGTGCCTGTGGATGATTTTATGATACATCTGTTCATCAGTCATTTGTTTGTATAATTGAAAAATAACGAGCTCTTTGACATCTTTGGCACTCAACAAGGGGATCTCCTCTTTATTGAGGAGTTTTTCCTTCAGGATAAAAGAAGACACCAGGAAGTTCAAGGCCACCTGGTGCAGCCACGCGTTCCACTTGCGGGTCTGGAACTGGTCCAGCCCCAGGATCTGTTTCGATTCCTTGATGCCGTGCTCCACGAAAAAACGTTCGGCCTGCATGTAAGCCAGCCCCTCGGGGGTGTGTTGGGCCAAATTGGCGTTGGTGAACGAGAATTTTATCTCTTCCTCCCCCTCCGGGTTGAAGGTCTTTCGGATGACCAGCAGCCGGGGTTCGATCCTGTCGACGGCCTTGTTCCATATCCACACGTTGGCGAAATGATAAGAACCCGTGAGCACGCCTTTGGCCGTGTTGCGGACCGTGAGTTCCTCCCATTGCCCGTCGGACAAGGTTTGCAGGTATCCCCTCGCGCTGACGCCCTCCACGGTGGGCCTCAGCTTTTCCGGTGTCCGTCCCCTGGCGCTTTTGCGGGGAGGGACATGCAGTTCCGGGCGGGAAAGGTATATGGTCTGGTCGGAATGTATGTCAAGCATGTACAGGTGCCCGGCCCCGTCAATGCGGCGGGCCAGTTCGGCGTCGTTCCCGTAAAAGCCGTCGGCGCTGACGAAATCAAAATCAACCAGGGAGGACTGGTGTTCAATGATCTCCCAGGCCAGTTGGCACTTGGTCTTGAAAGCCCTCTCGTTTTTGGGGATCCCGGCCTCCTCGCAGCGTCCGGCGTCGTCGCACCAATCCTCGGGAAGGTACAGGCGGGCGTCCACCAGCGAGCAGTAATCGCCGTTGCCCAGCGAGGCGAACACGGCCACTTGGCAATTATCCACTTTTCCCGCGTTGCCGCAGTATTGCCTGGCCACCCCAACGCTCTTTTTCCCTTTTTTTCTCCAGCCGCTTTCATCGATGATGAGTGCCGTGAGTTTCCTTTTGGGAAGGGTCGCGCTCACATCGCGAGCCACCTGGTCCATCAACTCGCGGGCACTCCAGTTGGACTCGGTGATGAAATGCTGCATCTGGAAATAGTTCACGTTCATCGTCTCGCTGATTTTCTCGATGTTCCTGTCCTCCTCGAAGAGCAAGCCGTGGACGTATGTCTCCGCCTTGTCAAAGAACGACTTGGTCTTGTTTTTGAATATCCATTGATATTCAGATAGATGCGAGCCTAACCGGCCCGCCAGGTGGGACAGTGTTTCTCCATATCTGTTGTTTGTTAGGGCTTCTGTTAAAAACTCGAGTGGACGGTAAGCATGTTCCTCATACCACTGGAAACTCGAGTCGTCAAAAGCCGGATTATTACTGATTTTATCATTCGCACAATTACTTGTTTCAAGCCACTAAATTACTAAATGTGAGTGGAATATTAAAATATTTGTTGAGATATTTTTCAACAAAAACAAGGAAA
>CAYFMZ010000215.1:0-1581 GCA_964344275.1 uncultured Proteiniphilum sp. | reverse complement strand
CGGCAACTTTCGCTGTTTGATGATCTCACTCCGGAGATCACCCCTGAACCCACCTTTGAGTCCAATGAATTGCCTCCCACCCTTATCGTGATGCCCACGTCGCTCATCCATAACTGGGTGAACGAGTTCCGGAAGTTTGCCCCCTCCCTACAGTTGTATCTCCACGTGGGCACCCAGCGTGCCCGGTGCGACGAGTTTCAAGCTGAAGCAGAAAAGACTCACGTGGTATTGACCACCTACGGTATCGTTAGACAGGATATCGAGTTCTTGAGCCAGCATCATTTCCATTACTTGATCTTGGACGAGAGCCAATACATAAAAAATCACACCTCCCTTACTTTTAAGCGAGTGAAGGAGCTGCGTTCGTCCCACAAGCTCGCGCTGACCGGGACTCCCTTGGAAAATTCCTTGTCCGATCTCTGGTCGCAGATGGATTTTCTGAACGACGGTATCTTGGGAGAGCACGGCCATTTCAAATCCCGTTACCGCGAAGCAGATGTGATTTCCAACGGCCGTGAGCAACAGAAGCTGTTGAAAATCATTGATCCCTTTATACTTCGCCGAACCAAGGAGGAGGTAGCCCCGGAATTGCCACCGCTCGTGCAGGAGACGGTCTATTGCCAGATGGAGGAGGAGCAAGAGGCCGCGTACCTCAAGGAAAAGAGTAAGATACGCAATGCCCTGCTGGAGCGAAAGGAAGAGGAGGCTCGGGCGATGGCCGCGATCGCGCTGACCGGTCTTACGCGCCTGCGACAAATGGCGAACCACCCTGGTTTGTCGATGGAGGGTTACGAGGGAGGCTCCGCCAAACTGGAGCGGATTATCGAGCAGGCCGAGATTCTTTTCGCGGGACATCACAAAGTATTGATTTTTTCTTCTTTCGTGCAGCACCTCACGTTGCTCGCCGACCGTTTCGACGAGAAGGGGTGGCGCTACGCGTGGCTCACGGGAAGCACGGTCAACCGTGAAGAGGTGATCGATCGGTTCAACAACGACGAATCGGTCGGGGCCTTCTTTATTTCACTGAAAGCGGGAGGCACCGGCCTTAACCTCACGGCCGCGGATTATGTTTTTATCATGGACCCATGGTGGAATCCTGCCGCCGAGATGCAAGCCGTAAGCCGCGCGCATCGGATAGGGCAGGAGAAGAAGGTGACGCTGTACCGGTTTATCACAAAAGGTACGGTGGAAGAGAAGATCCAACAACTGCAACGGTATAAGAAAGAGTTGACCGATACGGTGATCCGTCCCAGATTGTCTTTGGAAGAGATGGAGGCTCTGTTGGAATAAACGGATAAAAAAGGTGCGACCGCGAACGATCACACCTTTTATCAATTTACTCAAGTTGCGCATACAATACAACCATGGCTAAATCATAGGCAGACAATGTTTTATGACCCGTTGCAGGTTCGTACCTATTTCATCTAACGGGTCCCCATAAAACATTTATAGGCCTCATTTTCAGCTATAATTGTAATAATTGAAACGCTTGCATAGTTAAAACCCGCGAATGGCTTTCACGCCCGGGAGCACTTTGCCTTCGATCATCTCCAGCAGCGCGCCTCCTCCGGTCGATACGTA
>CAYFMZ010000214.1:0-1581 GCA_964344275.1 uncultured Proteiniphilum sp. | reverse complement strand
GTAAGCCCAGCCCTTTTTCCGGTAATCACAGCTTTTTTTAGTAAGTTCATCCCGTTTTTTAGCTATGCGAACGGATCCCCATTTATAACCATTATATTGTGTAGGCCGGCACTCGGCCTTATCATTTCCGGGTATTGCCTATCCTGCCGGGAACCGGTATCTTTAAACTTTCCGTGTCGTGCGGTTGTTAATTATTCACGGGGGTCCCTGCCGGGTCTCCTGTTTATACCCACGAACAATACGAATTTACAAACAATTTAAAAATACACGTATGTATGTAGTTTCAAGAAATATGAGGGTCGCGAAGGACCTTACCGAGTCTCTTCTCGAGGACTTTAATCTCCCATCGGCGGTGAACAAGGCGGAGGGCTTTATCCGACGAGAAATATTGATCAACAGAGAAGCAGAAGACGAAGATGTGATCAGGATACTTATTTACTGGAAGGATCGGGAGTCACTGAAAAAATGGCAAGGGAGCAAGGAGCACCAGCAGGGGCATATCGACCGGCATAAGCAACGCAAGGAAGCGGGCAAGGAGCCCATCAACCGTAAGGCACTTAACATGACGATTGAGGACTTCGACGTGGTCGCGATGCTGGAATCAGAATGAGAGGATGATTTGTTACGCGGGTGAATCTATAGTCTTTCACCTGGTGCGTAAAAGTTAAGAAGGTAAAGAAGAGTAAAAACCCAATAGGCTGTATGTGAGCTAATTGGGTTTTTGCATCGTGAACTGTGCTGGATTCGAACCAGCGACCTCTGCCCTGTCAAGGCAGCGCTCTAAACCAGCTGAGCTAACAATTCATTTTCGTGGTGCAAATATACACTTTTTCCGTCATAAATCAAGATCTTTGTGTCGTGAAAAAACGGTCACTTTGATAACATTGATAGATAATTCATGATAATTGCTTATTTTTGTATGAACAACGTGTAAAGAGAGAATAAGATGATTACGAAACAGAGAAAAGAAAAATCAGATATTCAAAGCCGGAAAATTGCCTTTGTTCAAGATTTTCTTAATATTGACGATGAGGGTGTTATAGAGCAATTCGAAGAGCTAATGAAACAGTTTACCGTACCGATGTCTGTATCTGAATTAAACAGGAGGATTGACCGCTCCGAAAATGATTTCAAAAGCGGGCGATTTAAAACAAGCTCAGAAC
Source organism: uncultured Proteiniphilum sp. (assembly GCA_964344275.1). Taxonomy (GTDB): domain Bacteria; phylum Bacteroidota; class Bacteroidia; order Bacteroidales; family Dysgonomonadaceae; genus Proteiniphilum. The sequence continues at coordinate 418 of CAYFMZ010000214.1, read as the reverse complement.
TTTTAGCCAAGTACAAGTAATGAACTTTCAAATCATCTGGTCTGCATTTGCGGAAGAACAATTAGATGGAATTTTCGACTATTACTGTACAAATGTAAGTTTCGAGATTGCACGAAACTTGCTAATAAGTCTTGTAGAATCAACTCAAATACTTGTTAAGCACCCATATATTGGACAAGAAGAGGTGTTGCTGAAGGAAAGAGAAGAGCCATATAGGTATTTAGTGAATGGAAACTACAAAATTATTTATTCCATCGACACGGAACATGGATGGATAAAAATAGCGGATATCTTTGATACAAGACAAAATCCCGTGAAAATGAAACGGAATAAGTGATTTGTTCCTTTAAGGTTATCCCTTTCATACAATATTTGCATCATCCAGAACTCTTAGAATGATTTCTTCCATTTAACTTTA
>CAYFMZ010000213.1:0-1587 GCA_964344275.1 uncultured Proteiniphilum sp. | reverse complement strand
ATCGAGCAGAAAACCATCAGTCCCCTCGTCGACTGGTTTATTCGTCTTTTAAAAGGTGCCTTAGTGGGCATTGGCTTTATTCTCCCCGGCTTATCAGGGGGCGTACTGGCCGTTATCTTCGGCATATACGATCCGCTGATCCGTTTCCTCGCCAACATCCGCGACAAGTTCCTAAAGAATGTGCTTTACTTTCTTCCCGTCGGCATCGGTGCAGCCATAGGAATTGTGCTTTTCGCGGTGGTAGTAGAAAAAGCGTTCGGTATCTACGCCGCCCAGTTCGTCTGTCTCTTCGTCGGCTTTGTCGCCGGCACCTTCCCCTCGTTGTATAAAACGGCCGGCAAACAAGGTCGAGGCAGATCGGATATCTCCATTTTAATCATCTCCACCTTGGCCATCTTCACCCTGATGTTGGTGGGAGGACAGCAACTCACCGAGGTAACTCCCAACTTTATAGTATGGTTAGGCTCCGGACTGTTAATGGGATTAGGCTTGATCGTACCGGGCATGAGCCCCTCCAACTTCCTTATCTATTTTGGGTTGTACGATAAGATGGCAACCGGTATCAAGGACTTTGATTTTGGGGTCATCATCCCTCTGATTATTGGCTTCGTTGTCTGCGTATTACTCTTTGCTAAGGTTGCGGCGTGGTTGTTCAAGCGATACTATTCGGGCATGTACCATTTTATCCTAGGAATGGTTGTCGGTTCATCCTTGGCCATCTTCCCGACCGTGGTGTTCCCCGCGTTCACGGCAGAAGGTCTCGCGTTGTCTGATCTCAGTTTTGGAGGGGCACTCCTCTTCTGTGCGATCCTCTTCATCGTAGGTACGATCGCCTCCTATTTTTTCAGCAAGGTCGAAGAGAAATACCCCCGCGAAGAGATGTTTTAATTGGTCGCGGTATTTCTGAATCCGAGAATTCGGGAAGCTTTATCTCCCTCAATTTTTCAACAGCTTTTGTTGGGGTTATTCTTCCGCTTCTTCCGGCATACGAATACGCGGGTTCCGTTCCCTCAGCTCCGCGATGAGAGCATCCATATCTTTTTCTTTAACCCGGATCACCTCGAAGCCGCGTACTTTATCGATCCGCAGCTGATTTTTCTTTTCTCTCTTAAGCCCCACCATATCGCCGATAGCGATGCGGCGATTCTTCGAAAACAGCTTTAACACGAAACGTATTTCCAAGAAATTTTGATTGGTGATCGCGTACTCCTTTATGGTTACAGACAGAATAAAAACAACAGTGAAAACAAAATAGAGCCCCACCGTCCACAAACTCTCTTTATGCACTACACGATAAACAAGAATTCCAAGCAGTACCACTGCCATGATTCCCCAAAAAAGATTTCCCAGTCCGTTATCTGCCCTGTATTTTTTCTCCACACTGATCGTTTTTGTCAATCGCAAATTTAATCAATATCCGTCAGCCATAAAATATTTTCATGTTAATCGTCGTTCTTCCTCACCTGATAGTAGTTCCAATTGTAAAAATATACAAACAGTCTCTTTTTATCGACGAATAGGCGAATTCAGTCTCTTAACGCCGAAAATATTTACATATCTAACTGTTTTTATGCCACTTAATGATCG
>CAYFMZ010000212.1:0-1618 GCA_964344275.1 uncultured Proteiniphilum sp. | reverse complement strand
AAAGATAAACCTTTTGCTTGCAAAGATGAGCAAGGACGTTTACGCGTGGCCGCTGGGATCGGGGTCACTGCCGATTCCGTGGAAAGAGCTGGAGCACTCATCGAAGCAGGGGTAGACGCGATCGTGATCGATACCGCTCACGGGCACTCGAAGGGGGTAGCCGATATGTTGAGATTGATTAAAAAAACGTTTGCGGACATTGACGTCGTGGTGGGTAATATTGCGACCGGCGAAGCTGCCCGTTTCTTGGTAGACGCGGGAGCAGATGCCGTGAAAGTCGGGATTGGCCCCGGTTCAATTTGTACAACGCGAGTGATCGCGGGTGTGGGTGTTCCCCAGATGACCGCTATTTACGAGGTAGCTTGTGCATTGAAAGGAACCGGTGTCCCCTTGATCGCCGATGGCGGGTTGCGCTACTCCGGTGATATCGTGAAGGCATTGGCTGCCGGTGCCTCATCCGCCATGATGGGGTCTCTGCTTGCCGGTACCGAAGAGTCCCCGGGTGAAACCATTATTTTCAATGGGCGCAAATTCAAATCTTACCGTGGCATGGGGTCGCTCTCCGCGATGCAGAAAGGCTCGAACGACCGTTATTTCCAGGATGTTGAGGACGATATCAAGAAACTGGTTCCCGAGGGAATCGAGGCTCGCGTACCGTTCAAAGGAACGTTGCAGGAGGTAATTTACCAAATGGTGGGAGGGCTTCGTGCCGGTATGGGATACTGCGGTGCAAAAAATATCGCGGAACTCAACGATGCAAAGTTCACTCGGATCACATCGGCAGGATATGCTGAAAGCCATCCGCACGGGGTGATGATTACCCGTGAAGCTCCCAACTACAGCAAGGGCACTGAGTAACACGCGACCCGATTTTCCGTCTACAATTTACCCGTGATGCCTTAGGTTAACGGGATACCTTTCAATCTCCCCCGTAGAGTTATCGCGGGGGAGATTTTCTATAGTGAGCTATCCTAAAAAACTTATTCTCGGAGAAACTCTTTTATTCAAGTTTCGCATGCATCAATTATTACAATCACAGCTAAAAACGAGGCCTATAAATGTTATATGGGCACCCGTTAGATGAAATAGGCGTAATCTGATAAGCTGTTCGAAGCGAAGCGAGTTATTTATCAGATAGCCTGTAAATCTACAACGGGTCATAAAACATTGTTAGCCGAAGATTTAGCTATGGTAGTAATGCATGCGAAACTTCAAACTTTTATCAACTGCCGTGCAACGTTTCGTTTTCCAAAAACGTCATTATAGTAAACAGGGAAATTTAATATGCCGGAACAACATGTAATACTTGCTTGCAAGCAGGGAAAACTGTGGGCAAGGAGGGAGGTATACGAACAGTATGCTCCGTCCATGATGGCTCTGTGTAGGCGGTATGTTCCGGATACCGACGATGCGAAAGACGTGTTGCAGGATGGATTTATCAAGGTATTCACGGAGATAAGTAAATACTCGGGAAAGGGTTCTTTTGGTGGATGGGTGAGAAAAATATTCGTGAACACTTCGCTGGATTATATCCGTAAAAAAAGCCGATTAAACCAAAAGGAGTTACGGATGGATGTCGAGATGGAGCAAACGTACGACAATTCGTACGATATCGAAG
>CAYFMZ010000211.1:0-1660 GCA_964344275.1 uncultured Proteiniphilum sp. | reverse complement strand
GCACGTTGAATAGTCCCTCTTTTGCGAAATCGGTCGTGGGACGCGCTTTCAAGTTGCTTGGTACTTGAATCCTTCTGGAACGATATTTTCCGCTTATAATTCGCATAACGTGGCAAGTATATCGGTGGAAAGGGAGTGTTGTTGCTCCTCTGTAAGGCTCACTTTAGGTTTTAACCGGATATGCTCCACTTGACTGATAAATTCTTTAAGCTCCTTTATTATAGTCTGTTGTGGATCGGGGCGACCCATGATAAAAAGCGCGTCGGCGGATTGATCGAAGTTGCCTTTTTCCAATACGTTTGTTATGTAATAGAGGGTATCCCGTGGATGGGTCGCCGGGAACATGTTAGACGAAAGGAGCTCCTTCTGATTAAAACAAGCGACAGAAACGTAGTCATCGTGAAAGTCAACAAAACAACTCCGGTTGTTTCTGTCAGAGGCATGATTGCTGAAAAGTGGCAGGAGCGTGGAGGCGTGATGATGAAACGAGGGGTTCCATAGGTTTCTTGAAAGAAACGAATGCACCTCTTCATCCATCTGGTACACGATGTGATACCCGTCCGGGGATACAGCATTATCAAGCACCATCCCGTCCATGGCATGGAAATTATATTGCAAGAGCTTTAGAGTGCGCTTTTTGTCAAAGAAAACTGCCGGTACAAGCGTGTACCAAGGAGAGACCACGGTTACTTTCGTGCAATTGAAGGGCTGACTGAAGAAACCTAAATCAAAAATTAGCCTTTTAATGTTTTCTGTATAGGAAAACTTGGTACCCATGCCTGTCTCTTGGTAATGGAAGACAGATGGGTCCTCGGCCGAATAGATATAAAAAGAAAATCCATCCGGCGTGAGCCGAATGGATAAATCATAACTTTCGGAGTGAGCTAAATCGATATTTTCAGGTAGAAACATCTTGTCGATCAAATCAACCCATTACTCCCAGTTTCCCGCGTTGTTGTTTGCTACTTGAAGCGATCCTACTTGCATACCGGGGAACCTGTCTCCTGGACGGTTTAAAACTTCTTGAATTTTCTGATTCAAGAGCCTTTGGTCTAGATCACCAAGATAAGCGGTATAGGGAGTTTTTGCCTCAAAGACCTGAATGGGATACCCTGATGCAGTAATGAGGGAGTCGACACCTAATTCAAACATAGCACCTCTTCCAAAAGGAACATACCCGATGGAGTCGGGGACGATACGTCTATTAGGGAATAATACTTCGGCAGCTGGAGAATAGAGAGAGTCCCTTGTTAACTGGGGACCATTTTTCTGGTCGTCCCATAATCCTGCCTCCCGTATAGCCCTTTCATTGCCACTATTAATGATCTGCATCGCTCTTTCTTCCGTCATCCCTGCCTCTAATTGAGCTTCGGTGAGGTCGCCCGAACGAGCTAATGTAACAATCTTGCCCTCCTTAATAAAATTGGCAAGTGTATCAAAACTGGCCGTGTAGGTGCCGGTTTGGGCGCGGTAAGCAACTTGCGCCGTGCGGATATCAACCAGCCGTTGAATCACTGCCTGATCACGGCGATCAACTTCCGCGTTGAAATCAATTGGACCTTGGATACTCTTCCAACTGATGTACGCTAAAAGAACAATGGCTAGTGCTAAAAGCACTCTCATTACAACTTTCATGGACTTTTCTTTTTTAATTTATACT
>CAYFMZ010000210.1:0-1696 GCA_964344275.1 uncultured Proteiniphilum sp. | reverse complement strand
CCTTGCGGAAGCGCACGGATCATCTCCAGGATCACCGAAGTGGGAATATCGTTGAAATTCGGCTCCGGTTCGTCTGCCGTATCGAGCAGGTCCCAACTTGGAAGCTCCGTGAGGTTCATCTTTTGATTTTCTTTGATCTGTTGCAGCGCTTCGTTGACCACGATGCGCGTTGCCCATGCTTTCAAAGAACCTTCTCCCCGGTATTCGAATTTCCCCACGGCATTGAAAATCTTGATGAAACTCTCCTGCAACACATCCTTTACATCTTCCCTATTCGATAAATAACGAGAGCATACAGCGGTTAGATATCCGGAGTATATGTCATAGAACTCCTTCATGGCGCGCCTGTCGCCGTGCATGATTTGCTGTAGGAGGATCTGCTCTTTTCTTTCTTTTCTTCCCATTGACGGATATCGAAACTATGCAGGTTGCATCTTATATGGTCACAAAGATACAACCTTGCATAGTATTTTTGAAAAAAAAGAGAGCATCTTAGACTCGATTTACAATCACCAACCCCCGCAAGATTACTGCAGAGGAACCTCGCTCCGTTCCGCGGCAATAGCTGATGTGCCCGGTGTTGCTGCACGGGTACGGTAATCAAATTCTACCGATTTGTCGCCGCTGAACGATTTCCATTTCAGCGTTAACTTCACGGTCTCTCCTTCCGTGTCGGGCAGATCATCGAGCTTGAATGCCACCAGCCCGTCGCCCATCCTGTCCGGGTAATCGTTGTTAGCATCGTGCCTGAACTCTACTTCGTACGGATTTTCAGGATTGTTGGTAGGGATAAGATTCACGTAATGCACCACTCGGCTATAACCCCACAGTGTTCTGAAACGCAGCGTGAGATACCCGTCTTCGGCGATGGTTACCCAGTCGCGTACAATCTCTACGGGATCGTTGCCGTACTCTTCGTCGTTATCCTCTCCCAAGTTTGGGGCCATCGGTTTCGTGCGGATGCTATCCATCCAGTTCACGTGCACCGCCTTGTCGTATTCACGGCTGGGTTCGTCTACCTCTTCGAAATTCAGCAGTGCCCTCATCTCTTTCGTGCCGTAGGGCGAAGTTTCCATATTCACGGGAAGCAACGTGGTGTTGTCGTCCAGTTGTAAATAGACCGTTTCGTCGGCAGCATGCTTTACTGTTACCAACGCGTTGGGATATACACGGCTCCAATCCGTATCATCTTTGTCCAAGCAAGAGGGTAGGAGAACGAAGCCAAATAGAATTCCGGCTGTTAATAGAAAATGGGTAAATTTCATAATGTTACTGTTTTTATAAGGTGTTTATCTGTTTTTATTCTGTGATTGTCCATCCCGGAATCAACACGCCGGTGTGACGAGGGTCTCTCCGGAATACAAACAACTCACATAGGTATAATAGCGATAAGGATAAAATCTTGCGTGTGAATTTGTTATTTTATCTAAAAACAGACGAAATCAATACTATCTATGGCATGTCGACAGTAGATTGATCAAACATTTTATCTCTTTAAAATAGAGGCTGAGGCTATGTTAGAACGAACAATCACCACCATTTTTGGAATTGTTGGGTGCTATCGTTTAGCCAGACGGGCTCGCCGATTAACGGGGTCAGTAGCGGGAAACCGTTTGTTTGGGCCGCTTGTGATATGTTTTCCAGCGGCTCGTACCAAGGGTGGCGGGCCAGCGCGAATTTCGAGTGGTGTACCGTC
>CAYFMZ010000209.1:0-1722 GCA_964344275.1 uncultured Proteiniphilum sp. | reverse complement strand
AAACCTCACGCGAGAATCGATGCATTAAAAATGAATATTCTATGAGAAAATATATATCCTTTTTTTCTTTGCTCTTACTTTTAGCAGTCATCTCTTGTGAGAAAAGTGACCCTGTCATAGACAAGGGTACGCTAGAGTCCGCAACGTACAACGCGGACACCCAAACTTTCACGATCATCTACGTGAGTGGCTTTTCTGAAGAGGTAAATGCTGTGATCAATCTCTCGGTAACTCCACCGACGGCCAGTGCAGTGCTGGAAAATGGCACGGTGGTATCGGTTGACAATGCGAACGTGTCGGGGGATGCAACCGCCACCACGCCTGATGAACTTTCTAATTACAGGTACGTGAATGACTGGATTCACGAAGAGATGTCGATTTACTATTTGTGGAACGACAAACTCCCTCGTAGTCCGGACTATTCCTTGCGCCCGAATATTTTTTTCTCCTCGATACTGAACACGTACCATTCCGCGTCTAACCCGGACGGGGATCGCTTCTCGTGGATCCAAGAAGATTACACCGAATTATTAGATAACCTAAGTGGAGTAAGTTCCGATGAAATTGGTTTTGAATATATATTCGCTTGGGCCGATAAGCAAAAAAGCCATTACTATGCTCTTGTATTGTACCCCAGGACCGGAACCGACGCGGAAGCAAAAGGGATAAACCGGGGTCGGTTTATTACAAAAATAAACGGACAGAACATCACCCCACAAAATTACAGGGATCTATTTGGAGGGACAGGAACCAAACGATTGAGCATGGCCGACTGGACTTATGACGCGGTAGATAAGCAGTATTTCTTAGACAACAGCGGGGAGGTAACCATACAAATGCATAATCGGTACGCCGAAAACCCGGTGTACATGGATAGCGTTTACACGTACGAAAACAGCAAGGTAGGTTACCTGGTGTACAACTTCTTTGGTCGAGACCGTGGAAATAACAGCAACGAGTATGATAAACTTCTAATGGATCGTCTTTCAGAAATGCAATCACAGGGAATTGACGAGATGGTGATTGACCTCCGTTATAACGGAGGAGGTGCGGTATCGTCCGCGATAGCATTGGCAAGCGCGTTGGTAAAAGACCGTTCGACTGATAATATACTGGTTACCTCTCAATACAACACGATTGTCCACAATTCCCTTTCAAGAGAATTTGGAGCCGATTATAACAAAGACTACTTTATTGATCGGGTTCAAGGTACAACGGTGTCTATACCCGCTTTGAACCTCCCGAGACTATACGTGCTGACCAGCGGGTGGACCGCCTCGGCCAGCGAGTTTCTTATCAATGGCCTTAAGCCTTATATGGAAGTGATACTGATAGGGGAAACCACCTACGGGAAGAACGTTGGTTCTATCTCGATTTACGAAGACGACGACCCGAAGAACAAGTGGGGAATGCAGCCCATCGTGGTGAAATATGCCAATAGCTTGGGGCATTCGGATTTCACGGCAGGCTTTGTCCCAAATTACAAGATAGATGAATTTGAAGATCTTTATTTATACGAGTTCGGTGACACGGAGGATCCTTTGTTGGGAAAAGCGATTGATTTAATCACGGGTGGAACCCTGGCAACTCGGACCTCGACGAGGATTCACACATCACTCCGCTCCTCGAGCGTAGATGAAAAGGCGGCCTTGAAGCAGGAAAGACAACACCGCTTTGAAATGTACGACGATGTTCGCGGTGAAGATATTCGAAAAATCATGT
>CAYFMZ010000208.1:0-1769 GCA_964344275.1 uncultured Proteiniphilum sp. | reverse complement strand
TCGGTTCGGAAATCCTGCCGGCTATTAAAAAACATACTGCCAAGTAAGTATTGCTCCACCGCGAGGAATTATAATCACCGCTCTCCTACCCCGTTGAGCGGTTTTTTATATCATATATCGCGGGTATTATTATCTTATACGTTGTCGTGCCATGCCGTTATGTTAAATAAACACAAAAACGGACTCTTTTTTCCTGCTCCATCCCTACAAGACTTGCATAGTTGTAATTTTACAACTATATTTGATTCTCGTTTAAAATCATCAACAATAGACATCCCACGAAGAAAGGAACGGTAACAATTCCCGGAAAACTTGGTGACGACCTTGCTCCTAACACGGCGAAAAGTATTTTAAAACAAGCGAGAATCTAACAATATGATTATGAAAAAAGTTGTTGCAAACGTTGAACTTACCCATCATAACTACTCGGCGTATATCGATATTCTCCCGGGTTGTGTTTCGACGGGAAAAACATTCGACGAGCTACGGGACAATATGAAGGAAGCTGTGAACTTTCATTTAGAAACGAGCAGAGAGTTTGGTGATGAGATTCCAAAAGTTTTCAATAATAATTATGAACTTGTCTTTAAATTTGATACTGCCAGTTTACTGCAACATTATAAAGGAATTTTCACCAATTCAGCATTGGAGCGACTTACCGGAATCAACCAACGTCAATTACAACGCTATGCTTCGGGTGAGACGAAGCCACGTGCCCCACAAGCAAAAAAAATATCCGATGCTTTTAAGAAGTTGGCGAAGGAATTAGAAGTTGTAGAATTATAACCCCGCTCACGCGAATTGAAACCCCGTCCACACACATTATTATTTGTGATATAAATACATCCCTTTACGCGATAATACGCATATTACTAAATCTACAAACGCTGCCCTCTCAATTCAGGAGGGCATTTTTTTAGGCAAACTTTAAACAAATGATTAAATCACTTGTTTAACTCAATGGGGTGTTTTACTTTTGTACCCTAAAACAGCGATATGGAAGCGTTAACAACTGAACAGAAAATAATTGAAGCAGCCAGCAAACTCTTCTCGCGAAAGGGGTTCGCGGCAACGAAGACAAGGGAGATCGCCGAAGAGGCAGGGATCAACCTGGCACTGCTGAACTATTACTTCGGGAGCAAGGAGAATCTTTTCAAGGGGGTAGTGAAAGAGAAGTTGCGAATGTTGTTGAAAGCAATGATCCCTGTCTTATCCGATGCGGAGGTGTCGCTCCAAGAGAAAGTGACTACCATCGCGGAGAATTATACGGAGTTGTTGCTGGAGAACGAGGAGCTGCCTATCTTTATCCTGAACGAATGGTCGGTGAACAAGGAGCTGTTCGTCGAAATCACCCGAAATGCGCGGCTCTTCACGAAACCGGTGATAGAAGAACAACTGAATGAGAACGGGATTAATATATCGGTAGCCGATTTTATCGTGAATATCCTGGGGTTGGTCATGTTTCCTTTCGTGGCCAAGCCAATGATCACTTCGTCGGGACTGGTCAAAGAGGAGGAGTTCGTAGACTTCGTGACGCAACGTAAGGAGAAGATTTGGGAATGGATTTTCAAAATGAATGATTAGAGGATGGAATGGATGGGATGGGATGGGATGGGATGGGATGGGATGGGATGAATTGAATGAATAGAGGATTGAATGATTAAACCGGAAGATTATGAATGCTGTTTTTTCACCTTTTTGTAAACTAACAGTACTCTTTGTAGTGCTGATGGGAATGTGCTCGCAGATGATAACGGGACAAGTGGTTA
>CAYFMZ010000207.1:0-1839 GCA_964344275.1 uncultured Proteiniphilum sp. | reverse complement strand
TTTACTTTTCGTGATTTTTTCCATTCATGATACGCCTCTTCGCTTTCGAACAAAGGCGGCATATGATCGTCCGTGTGGCTTTCGTTTGTTTTTAGCTTCTCAATGAGTGGGCTCAAATCATCGAACGTATCTCCCGATGCAAGCTCCATGGCCACGCCCATCGCCGGGAAGTACTCACTGTTTTCCGGCAAGATTAACTCCGATTCATCGATATTGAGTATCTCCGCAAACGCTTGTCTTAGCGCGGGAATAAAGGTCAAAGGACCGCCGATACAGATCGTAGTGGAGTCGATATCGCGGCCGCGGGCGAGCGTGGTGATGCTCTGAAGCGCCACGGCGTGGAGCACCGACATCGAGATATCGGGGCGAGGAATGTTCCGGGAGATAAGGTTCTGCACGTCGGTCTTCGCGAACACCCCGCAACGGGAAGCCACTGGGAACACCTTTTTGTGCTCGAGTGCTTCATTGGCAAGCTGCTCCACCGGAATATTCATCAGGTCCGCCATCTGGTCGATAAATGAACCGGTTCCCCCGGCACAACTGCCGTTCATCCGGATATCGGGTTGCTTTCCTTCATCGAAGAAGACAATCTTGGCATCCTCGCCTCCCAGGTCGATCAGCGTGCACGCGTTGCTATACCGCTCCTGTACCACACGGATAGAGGAGACCACCTCCTGCACGAACGGGATATTCGTGCGCTCCGAGACGCCCATCCCGGCAGAACCGGTCACCCCGAAGGTGAATTCAGTTGAACCCTCCTTTTGGAATAGCGAACGCACCTGTTTCAACTCTTGCAAAAGCACTTCGTTAAAGTCGGCTTTGTGACGCCGGTACACCTTGTGGATTGCATCATTCGAGGTGTTTAGCACCACTACCTTTAGTGTGGTGGAACCGATATCGATTCCTATGTTGTATTTTGTTTTCATCGTTATTTCTCTCTCCACGTGCTCCTCTGTATCTTCATTCTTCAAAACCCTATCATTTATCTTTCTCTTAATTTAATCATCGATCGCACGCTTTCGGATAATCGCGGATACAGGTGAATGTATTGTACTTCCAGCTTAAACGATTGTTTAAATCAAAGGCAAAAAAATTATGGTTTCAATGCTCGCAGTACAAAATCGACCACGTGTTGCTTATGATTTGTTACCAGGGCATTGTACTCGCTTCGGGGAATGCCTACGGTGCGCGTGGCAAATCCACTAAACATGAAAGGGAACATGCAGAGCGACAATATATTCAAACCCAAATCGAATACCGGGATGGGACGTATCGTTCCCCTTTTTATCTCTTCCTCCATCCTTTCGGAAAGCCGATTAAATATCTTCTCGGGATTCTTTCGAGCGATTTTATTGACTAACGCGTCCGGACTATGATTGATCTCGCTAAGTACAAACATAGGTATCTGCGGGTAGTGGGGCAATAAGTCGAAATAGGTGGTGATCCACTTTTCGATCATCTCCTCGAACGGTAGATCCGAAGCAATGGTGGCACTCACACGGTTTATCAGGATGTCAAATGCCTCATCGAAAATAATCTCGAAAAGGTTTGCTTTCGACTGGAAGTAATACTTCACATGTGCCACGTTTGAATCGGAGGCCGACGCGATATCGCGTATGCTTGTGCCCGCGAAGCCTTTCGATATGAAGAGCTCTTTGGCGGCTTTTAATATTCTATCTTTTACACCCGAAGGTTGCAACTTTGTCATATTTATTTATTGCTTGCACGACGAGTCCCCTCTTTCAATAGCCGATATTCATCATTTCAAGCATTTTGGAGGGGGAACACGGACGCTCCACACAAAGTTAAACAATCGTTTAAACATTGTCAAATGTTTTC
>CAYFMZ010000206.1:0-1846 GCA_964344275.1 uncultured Proteiniphilum sp. | reverse complement strand
GGGTTTTGTTCTTCTTCGTGAATAAGAGCACGGAAAAGAAGAACGCCAGGAAAATGCCTATGATGAAAATGGGATCCATTGATTTTTAATGCATATTTTCGTAAAGCCAAATGAGCATAGCAAGTTTGTCTGTACTATGTCATAACGAAAAATAGCCTAACTTTAATTAAGCAATTAATCAAGGCAAAGATACGATTTTCCCGGCGTTCTTAAAAAGTGAACTTAATGAAGTGGATTGGCGGCCACTCCCTCGAACGTCATTATAACCGGTTTAATGAACCCGTTTTCGTCGAATTCCATCCGGTCGATACAGGTCACTCGGTGGTCGCGATGTACGTTATCCAAGGGGCGTCGATGGTACACGATATACCAGTCGTCGCTTTCCGGTTTGTGGATCACCGAGTGGTGTCCTGCTCCGGTGGCCACCTCCAGATCCTGTTCTAATATGGTTCCGATTCGCTCAAAAGGGCCAAGAGGCCCGTCGGCTATCGCGTATGCAACCTGGTAATCAGGTCCTCCCCAACCACCTTCTGACCACATGAAGTAGTATTTGCCCTCTTTCTTGAACATGAAGGGCCCTTCCACGTATCCTTCGGGAGTCACCTCTTTATATAATTCTCCATCGGGGAATGGGCGGATACCACTGAAGTCGTTCTCTAACAATACCACGTTGCAATGCCTCCATCCTCCGTAGAACATATAGTAGGTGCTGTCGTTCTCCTTAAAGACGAACTGGTCGATAGGTTGTGCACCGTTCACGATCTCGTTTATCAGCGGTTCCCCCAACAAGTCCTTATAGGGTCCCCCGGGCGTGTCACTAACCGCCACACCAATCCCTCCAATTTCTTCCTCGCTCTGAATATCGTTCGCCGAGAAAAAGAAATAATATTTTCCTTCTTTTTCAATTACTCCCGGTGCCCACATAGCTTTATGGGCCCATGACACCTCGCTGGAATCAATGATGCTTTCATGTTTTGTCCAATTCACTAGGTCGGGCGATGAAAAAGCATCAAAAAACACCTGGTTCTCGAAGAGATCGGAGTAGGTAGGGAAAATCCAGTACTGCTCCCCGTAGACGATCCCTTCCGGATCGGCGTACCACACCTCATCAAAAAGCGGATTTCCGGAGTATTCCATTTCGGTACCATTGGCACTATTTCCGCGTGTGGTGCATGAGGTAATTATAATGACACCAGCCAGCAACATACTAGCAATAATTCTGTTTATTTGCGCATTGTAAATCATATCGTTTAAAAAAATTCAAAAATAAAATTGCTAAATTAAAGCTTCCTTTTCAACAAAATCTCACCTGCAGCATTGATCACTTCCAGTGTGAGCCTATCACCTTTTTTTTCTAGCACCATCACCGTGCCATCGGGCTCATTGTTTCCCCCACCAATAATTACGGGGAAGTTGTTCCCGTCCTCACCTTTCTCGATTATCCGGTAGCGGTGTGTATGAGCGTTAAGGGAGACATTGAAAGGAACCCCTTTCAATACCGGTATCCAGAGATCAGAACAGGGAGAGAAACTATCGGGTTTCACCCCGAAAATGGGGATATGATGAATAAGAATCCGTTTATTCGCTCTTTTAAACTCCCGCGACTTTAGTTCATTCTTTAGAAATTCAGCCTGATTGATCCGGTGTTGGGTGAAGTCGTTCATATCGTAATAAACCCAGTGATCATCCGCCTTATCCTCCCCACAATCGAGAAGGACAAAGCGAGTGTCCCCCATAGAAAACGCACTGTAGGAGCGTCCGTCCATCCTGCCCAAGTAATCCCACAGGTGGAGCGAATATTCCCCGCGCGTCTCGTGGTTCCCCCGGATAAATATAGAAGGCACCT
>CAYFMZ010000205.1:0-1850 GCA_964344275.1 uncultured Proteiniphilum sp. | reverse complement strand
AAAAACAGCGGGATGTAGCACAGTTGGCTAGCGCGCCACGTTCGGGACGTGGAGGTCGGAAGTTCGAGTCTTCTCATCCCGACTCAATCTGCACATAACTAAAAACGAGAGCATTGCGCTCTCGTTTTATTGTTTATGTCATTACATTACTCGAACCAGCTACCTACAGCGCTTTTATTGGTTTCGTACCAGTTACAACCGTTCTTCTGTTATTAATTAGTTCAATCCCGGGGATCAAGATAGGTTTTCAGTGCATCCACGTACTTTTCAAAAGCATCAACCCCTTTGGATGTGATCTTACAGACGGTACGCGTGCGTTTTCCAACGAAACCTCGTTCCAGCTTTATATACCCTGCTTCATTCAACTTACTAATCTGCACGCTCAGATTACCCGCGGTAGCGCCGGTCTTCTCACGGAGGTAGACAAAATCGGCCTCTTCCACTGAAATCAGAATAGATATTACAGCCAATCGCAATTCAGAATGCAATAAGGGATCAAGGGGTTCAAACATAATTACCTCCTCCCTTTCGCGTAAAGTATATGACCTGGAACTACCATCATCAAGAGGAACAATCCGGCAAAAATAAGGATTGAATCCGAACCTTGAACCATCAAACAGGCAAGTGATAAAAAAATCCCAGCAAATCCTGCCACAGTTATCGGGCGAAAACGGACGATAAGTCCCGTAATAGCTGTTCCACTGCCCATTAGTAAAATTACAACGAACAAAATTGGAAAGCTCCAAAAAAACATGGCTGCCACAGATATAACCAGAGCGGCTACACCAAGAACCAGCCATATATATCCGATCATTCTATCGAGGTAAGTTCTTACCCCCTTCTCGTGTTTTCGAATGAAATAAAACATGAGAGGGGGCACCTATCAACGGGATCAAAAACCAAAGATAGTTCACACGGTAATCACCGGTTGTCGATAAAAAATACCATACCAACAAGGATATCACGATTGTAGTGTATCCCCATACCAGAAAAGGCACCCCGTGGCTTTTCTCCATCTTTTGACGCGTGTTTTGAATCATTCGAGCGATAAGTTCCAGACTATCTTTCTCGTTTAGTTGTCTCTCTTCCATCATTTTCTGTTTTTATATTCATAAATAGGTTTATACTATAAACCGATACCATGGCGCATGGTATAAACTGGTTTACATTATAAACCAAGAAAGCGACTAAAAAAGATGCCTCGTTTTATATTATTTAACAACCTGGAATTAAATCTCGTCCTTTCCTAATCTTCTTTCATTATAGGTATTTCTCGTTTCACGCTCTGGCTCAATGAAATCATGGTTTCGGTAGCGACCACTCCTGGAATTTCTTGTATCCGGTTATTCAATAAACCCATCAAGTGCTCATTATCACGGGCATAAATCTTCACGAGCAACGTATATGCTCCGGTGGTGAAGTGACATTCAGTTACTTCAGGAATTTTCTCGAATTCTGGAACCACGTTTTTATACATCGATCCTTTTTCAAGCTTCACCCCAATATACGCGCTGGAAGCATACCCTAAAATTTTCGGATTCACGTGGTATCCCGATCCGGTAATAACCCCATTCTCGATCATACGCTGCACGCGCTGATGAATAGCCGCACGCGACACGCCACATTGCTCTGCAACATCTCTAAACGGGATCCGTGCATTTTGGGAAATAATTTTCAGTATCTGCCTGTCTAGTTTATCAATTTTTTCCATGGGAAACGAAATTTATTTAATGAGCCAAAAGTAATAAATTTCTATGATATTATGACAAAATGGAATGCTAATTTTGTAAAAAAGGGTGTTTTTGAAATAAAATGGAGGGAAAAAGCACTCAACTTATCGTTTTGACAAA
>CAYFMZ010000204.1:0-1886 GCA_964344275.1 uncultured Proteiniphilum sp. | reverse complement strand
ACATCACGCTGCTAAGCGCATTACTCATAGTTTTAGCCTTTACGGCTAAATGGGCCGCGGGAGACGAGGCTGTTTTCACCGGAGCACTGATGGTGGCTTCCGTGGTGGGCGTTCTGCCCATTGCTATCCAGGCCTACCAAGCACTGCGGGTGAAGGTGGTCAGCATCGACGTGCTGGTATTAGGTTGTCCGGGGGCGCTCGTCATAGGTGTACCGGTATCCAACGTATCCGGCATCGGTAACGGGGCACGCAACGGCGTGCTGCTGAAAGGAAGCGAAGCGATGGTCGACTTCAGCAAGGTGGATAGTATTCTGTTCGATAAAACCGGTACGCTGACCCTTGGAAACCCCTCGGTGGCAGAAACCATCCACTATTCAGACGATCACGATGAAACGCTGCGTTACCTCGCGAGCGTGGAACACGAATCGGATCACCCACTGGCCAAAGCGGTTTTGCAAGAAATTGGCGAGGCGGATTACCTGCCGATCTCCCGCACGGATGTAGTAAAAGGGGGAGGCATCGTGGCGGAAGTACAGGGACGTAGAGTAGCAGTGGGCAACGCGAGCTTGATGGAGCAGGAGAACGTTCCTGTCGACGAGAAAGCGAAGGCAGATATTGAACGCTTATCCGCGGCAGGCAATTCGATTGTACTCACCGCGGTGGATGGAGAGCTAAGAACATTGATGGGAGTTCGTGATCAAATCAGACCGGGCGTTAAAGAACAACTCCGCAAGCTGAAAAAACTGGGAGTGAAGAACCTGATGATGCTATCGGGCGACAACCAAGGCACCGTGGATGCGGTGGCCAAAGAGCTGGGAATGACCCAGGCCTACGGGAATATGCTACCGGAAGATAAATCGAATTTCGTGAAGCGATTGAAGGAAGAAGGGCAGACCGTGGCTTTCGTGGGAGACGGCGTGAACGATAGTCCTTCCCTGGCACTCGCGGACGTGGGCATCGCGATGGGAGGTGGAACCGACGTGGCAATTGAGACTTCCGATGTCGTTCTCATGAACTCGGATATCAGCCGCCTGCCCCACGCGTTGGGACTCACCAAAGCCACGGTGAGAAACATGAAACAGAACATCGTGATCGCAGTGGGTGTCGTGCTGATCCTTTTTGCCGGCCTCTTCTTCGGTAACTGGGTGAATATGTCGATCGGTATGCTGGTACACGAAGCGAGCATTTTAGTAGTAATTATCAACGGCATGAGATTGATGGGCTACCGGCAAAGAAAGGGTATCCACAACCGCTCTCGATTGCCTCGCTCGCTGGAAATAACGGGTGCTGGTCGTAAAGCAGCATAGGGATAGAGTTAAATGCAGCCCAACGCGTGGCATTTCCCGGAGTCGTTTCTCGTCAAGAAATTATTCCAAAAGCAAGATCTCTCGAAAAAATATAATCAACAAAACAATTAATAATCAATTAAAATAAGGAGAAATTAAAATGAAAAAAGCAACTATTCAACTGGAAACATTAACTTGCCCCTCTTGCATACAAAAGATAGAGGGAACATTGAAGAATTTAAAAGGAATCGATAAAGACTCGGTGAACGTTCGCTTTAACGCGAGCAAGACGATCGTGAATTTCGACGAGGAGAAGACTTCCCTCGAACAGATCGAAAAGGCAATCACCCGGATGGGGTACCCGGTACTCTCGTCCAAAGTGAAAGCCGCATAGAGCTTTACCGTGAACCGATTGGCTTCACGATAAATAAGAGCTTATCAATAGTAAAAGGCCGTACCGCATAATATTACCGTGGAACGGCCTTTTTATCTACTACCTAAAAGTCTCAAATAAAAGTTGCATGTGTCAGATAAAGTATTTATCTTTAAGGTGTTAAATAAAAAATAACACTCACCCGACACATGCAATACAAAAATAGT
>CAYFMZ010000203.1:0-1958 GCA_964344275.1 uncultured Proteiniphilum sp. | reverse complement strand
TCTGTTTCATCGTCAGGGAATTTTCGCAATCCTATCCTCAGGCCAAATTCATGCCGGTTATCGATCCAGTTGTGCCATTGAATGCCATCTATCCCGTCCAGCAGGCTCAGTTTCTTCCACGCGTAGGCAAAACCAGCTGCTTGTTCCTTCAAATCTTGCTCACCGTAAGTCCTGGAGTTGGTTCCATTTTCAGAGAGCCAAAGGGTGCGTTTGGTAGTCCCCAGGTACTTGTTTGCCGGTTGCTTCACCCAGTGATCTATCACTTCCAAGTTTTTGAATGTAACCAGCTGACTTTCTGTAGTGAACGTTGCTCTCGCATCGTTCCATGTTTTTGGCTCGTTCAGGTCTTGCGGGTACGGGTGGTACGCGACGCCCCACTGGAAGTCGCCTTCTACTTCGCTAAACGACACCAGGTTAGTCAGCAGCTCTTTTGATGAGTAAAGCTCCACTGCTGATGTCCACGAATGTGTGAAGGAACCCATCACCTCGCTGTGTTGATCATAGACGCGTGAAATTTTATGGCACATTCTCATTGATTTGATATAGGTGTCCAGGTAAACCATCATCGGTTTTCTTCCCATGTTTGTCCAAGTGAGTCCCGCGTCTACCTCGTTATGCATAATCCATTTATGGATTCTACCGTGCGTGTTTGCAGGGGTGTTGTATCGTGAAGCTAAGAAATCCAAGGCTGCCGCGTAGCAATGAACCGACTCATCGGTAGTGAGGTTCGGCATCGTGTATATTCCCTCGGAGGTGAAATCGGGATGTTGCAACAATCTACCTATTTCAGGATCGGCGCACTCGGATGCTTTCTGTACAAGGATGATCGCGGCGACCACGATATCTCTCTCTGCTGCCATTTTTAAGGCTTGGTCTAGACCGTTGAGGTACCCATCGCGTGCAAAATAGTAGGTTTTATTTCCATATTCGTGGGCGATCCGGTTTGCCCCAGGGCTCGTGTGCATGAAAGCCGTGAAGGGTATATTTATGGTTATGCTATGGATCCCCAGGATGTCCAGGTCACTTTGGAACTGGTTCACGAAGAAACCTCCCAGTCCCTTTTTACTTTTCATTACTCCCGGGCTCATCGAGCGTTGGTGTGCAATGATATCGGCATGCCGGGCATGCGAGGCCAACTCGATATTCGAAGACGACTCTTTCACGATCACCCACTTGGAGAGGAGGCGGTCGTACTGCAGATCGTCTATATATCCTTTTCGATCAACTGTTACCTGGAATGTTTTATCTTCCAGCGGGATTCTCTCCCTGAACTGGCTGGTGGTTGTCAGTGTGTCGTTTGGTAAGATCTCGCGCAGGCTGAAGGTTCCGTCTCCGGTGTGGTGGCCGCTGATAGTTATCGTTTCATTCCCCACGTTAACTTCGGTTATATTGGATGAAAAATCACGAGATAGGTAATTAGTCAAGGATTGAGCGATTGCTTCATCTTTTTTTGTTTTCTCCTCTTCCGCGTCCAATATTGCTTTCTCTTCTTCGTTCATTGCTCTAAAGTAGGGCTCTTTAATCTCGATGTCGACACCTGCCCGATCGCCAAAATCGAGGCGAAGAAAATCGCCCGCTTTGCCCCATGATAATTCATTTTTTATCTTGTAGAGGTTCAGAGAGGCCGTTTTCCAGGCAGTGGTTGGGGAGAGCGATCCAGTTTTTATGGAACGGCTTTCCGAGATGGGTGGTCCGAAAAACACTTGAATAAAATTGACCTCCGCGTTGCTTTTGTACTCAAATGTTAATACGACAGAATCTTTATTTACTTGCCGGGATAGCTCCTCGCAAAAGATATAAGGATCACCGCCCGTTGTTGTCAGTTGGTAGGTGTTAGCTGTGGTTCGGGTAATTTCCATCTGATTGGCGGTGCCCACGTCGAGTTTCAGGTATTGTATTGAAGAGCCGGGAATAATAATTTGAGGCTCCGGCACCTCTTCTTTACAACCGGTAAAAAA
>CAYFMZ010000202.1:0-1974 GCA_964344275.1 uncultured Proteiniphilum sp. | reverse complement strand
GAATGGATCACCCACTCTTCCAAGGGCTCTATCCCGTAATGGAGCACGTTTTCGAAGCCATTATAGAATTTAACCACCAGTTGGTTTTTTCCTTTCTTGAGCGGGAGCAGCAATAGCTCCTCCTGTTTCTCCTTCCGTTCGGGAGAGAAATGGGCAGTAATATACTCCCCGTTTAGCAAGATATAGACCGCGTTGCCGCTGGTCAATTTGATCGCGATGGTTTGCTCTTTGGGCGAATCGATCTCTTGAAGGAAAACCACGCTTCCGCGGGGCAGGATCGCTTCGGTATACTCCACCCCGTGGCGGAAGTCACTCACTTCCCTCCAGCGAGAATCGGCTGCTTTAGGATCGATCTCGGCCGTCCCTTCCTCCTCCACGTTCCCGAACACGCCGCGTCCCGGTTTCCGGTACAGCGAACCCCAATGCACCGCGTTGGGGGACAACGTTACACTTTTCGTATCGGTGGGTTCAAGTGTCACCTCCTGTTGCACCCCGTCAAATTCCAGCACCACCCGCCGTCCCACCTCTTGATCGGTAAAACGAATTTCAGGTGTGTACCTACTCGAACGTCGTTCCCATGCCCAATCATACCCGATCAAGCTCTTGTAGCCCGCGTAGTAGTTCAAGCTCGAATGGCCAAACAGCGGTATAGCATTTCGTGGCATTAACTCCTTGGCCTTCACGATGGGATCGGGCAACACCGAATAGCCATTCCGGAAAGCAACCTTTACCACCGGCAACACCTCATGAGAGGATATTCCCGTTGCATCGATATCCAACACACGGTTCCTGTAGGTGAAAGGGAGGGACTCTCTTGAGGAGAGAAGGCTCACTCCAACAACATTCCCCGAAATTCCTTTCAGTTGAATCTTCCCCGTGCTTGGCAAATCTTCGATGAACAGGTAAAGCGACTCTTTCGCGGAGGTGATATCGCCCCAATCAAACGACCGGTGGAAAGGGTTGGCCCCGGTTCCGTAAATAGCCTCCCCGTGTCCCTCCATCCATTTCCCGATTCCTTGGAGCACCTCTTTCTCGAAAGGGACGACCGAACCGTCACCTTTCGGACCAATATTAAGCAGGTAGTTGCCTCCTCGGCTCACCACCTTCACCATGCTCGCGACCTTCTCCTCCACCTTCGGCCGAACTTCACCTCTTTCCTGCCAAGAGCGGTACCCCCACGTTTCATCAAACATGGACGCCGCCGTCTGCCACGGCACCCCCAGCTTGTATTCAGGATACTCGTTGTCCGCCATCACCGCGAAATCCACGTAGTCGTTCCCCAGCCTCCCACTGATCATGCAACCCGGCTGAAGACGATCCACCAGCTCGTACAGTCCTTTGCTCTGCTCAAGCGTGAGCGATCCCATATCGAACCATATTTCCGAAATCTCACCATAGTTGGTCATGATCTCCTCCACTTGCTTCAGGTTGAACTCGTAGTGCTGGGGTGTCAATGGATCCGCGTTGTGACTCGAGATGGGATACGCGTGCGGGTAGCGCCAGTCGATCAACGAAAAATAGACCCCGAAGTCGATTCCACCACGCTCGCACGCTTCGGCCAACTCCTTCATCAGGTCCCTCCCGTAAGGGGTCGCGTCCACGATATTAAAATCGGTATACTGGGAATGGTACATGCAGAATCCGTCGTGATGCTTCGACGTGAAAACGATCGATCGCATCCCGGCTTCTTTGGCCAATGCCACAACGCTATCCGGCTCCCATTCAGCCGGGTTGAACTTGTTAGCCGTATTGCCGTACCAGTCGCTGAAGATGCCCGCGAACGACTGTATCTGTTCGCTGTACCCACGGGTAACCGGCTCTCCCTCGTACACCCCGCCGTAGACGGAGTATAGACCGAAGTGAATAAACATCGAGAATTTCTGGTCGACCCACCGCGGCGACGGTTTCTCTTGTGCCGCTAACGTAACGACACAGCAAAAAAGGATCCAAGTGATTTTATGTCTCATAAAGCAG
>CAYFMZ010000201.1:0-1997 GCA_964344275.1 uncultured Proteiniphilum sp. | reverse complement strand
GGATTTACCGCGAGATGCTCTAGATAGCGATAGGATTCCCACTCCCAAAAGAACATTAACCCTATTAAATCGCGCCCATCCCAAGCCGATAGAGGAAAAAAGCGTTCATCGGTACCGGCACGCAGATGGTCCTCTTTTTTCCTTCTTTCCGCTTCAGGGAAACTCGCTTCATACAGGTCCCACACGCTGTCCCACCGTGCCGAATCATCCGGGCTTATTCGTACGTACTCCATATCGGGTTTCTTCTAATAAAACAGATATGCAAAGATACATAATTTCAGATCATCAAAGGTAATACTACGATGCGTTCGGTACGGTTTACCTCTTAAATCTCGCACATGCCGTCGGCACTGCAAGACATCCCCTTCGAGATCTCTAACTGGGGCTCCGCTTCCTTTTCCTTTTCAACCCTTTTTTTCCAGCCGTCGTACGCTTTGTTCATCACCTCAAGGAAAAGTTCCACCGGCTCGGAGCCAACGATGGCTTGACGTCTGTCCATTAAGAAAGTAGGAACGGTATCGATGCTCAAGTTACCAGCTTCTTGTATGTCTTGCTTTATCTCATACAGGTACTTGTCGCTGTTGAACATCTCGCGCATGGTCGTTTCATCCAGTCCCGCCTCTTTCCCGATGGATACCAGAAGCTCCAGGTCGCTATAATCTTTTGCCTCTTCAAAATAGGCTTTTGACAACTTCTGTAGCACGGAGGAGTCTTTCCCCGTTTCGGCAGCTAACTTGATTAACCGATGCGCGTCACGGGTGTTCGCCGCGATGGCGTTGGGGAGATTAAATGAAACACCCACGTTATCGGCCAGCACCTTTATTCCATCGAACATCTTGTTCACGCTTTCTTCGGGATACCCCGCTGTTTGTGTAAGGTACTCCTTTACCGGGTAACCGTTCCCTTTATCCGGCAAATCAGGGTTTAACTGAAACGCTTTCCATTCAAGTTCAATTTCATCGGCATGCTCGAATTGTTGGAGTGCTTTCTCGTAATGAATTTTACCAATATAGCAATAAGGACACATGATGTCGGTCCAAACTTCAATCTTCATTTTTTGCATTTTTTTCTTCTCTAGTCTATTCCTGAATTTCAATTGCATCGAGTCTATCCTTTCGTTTCACTGATCCATCTGGTTTTCCTGAAACATCCCGCTCTAATATCCTGCAAGAGGATATAATGGCTTCGAGAGACGCGTAACGGTTGAAATTCAACTTGTTTTGTAAAATATATTTTTTGATGAGTGTATTTATTTTTTCACTCGGATGAGCTAATAGTAAACAAGTTCTTCGCTTATTTGTTTAAACGTGGATGTGAAACTCTATTAAGGTGTTATAACGTAACGAATTTTAAATTTCGATGTTTTGTCCAACCATTTTGTCGATGAGAACCCATGGTTTATCGCAAAACACTATAGGTTATCTCGTTAGTTGTGTATGCACCATTAAGCATGAGTCAGTAATGTTGCTCTGTAGATTAGTGAAATCAATAAAATACGCGAAATTCAACTCGAAAAGTAAGAACTTTTAAAAACAGAAGCCTATGGAAAATCCCCAATTACAATAAAAAAGGCCGGCGATGCCGCGGCAACGGCATCCCGGCCCGTGATTTGTTTTCAATCAATCAAAAGCAGTAGAATGCTCTTTTTTAATTAATTAAAAACACGCGAAGATATGAATAAATTAACAAAATCGCACCAAAATAGTGAGGGAAAAGCCCTCCGGACCATGATTTATACCCTCGCATTTCTCATTGCAGGGTGTTTTACCGGCTTCGCCGGAAACCAGACGGAGGAAATACTCATTCAACAACAGCAAAAACAGGTTTCAGGAACCGTAGTCGATGCGCAGGGATTGCCTGTGATCGGCGCGAATATTATCGAAGAGGGTACCACCAATGGAACCATCACCGATTTGGACGGTAATTTTACCTTGCAGGTGGAACAGGACGATGCCACGCTTCGAATATCCTATATCGGGTATATCGAACAGCTGATT
>CAYFMZ010000200.1:0-2002 GCA_964344275.1 uncultured Proteiniphilum sp. | reverse complement strand
ACACGAACGGTGGATAAGGGGAACCACGTGGTGCGCCAAGGGGATACCATCCACTCGTTGTTTCTACTGATGGAGGGGTTGGTACGAACCGAAATGGTGACGAAAGAGGGCAATATATTGGAAATCGAATTTATTGAGCCGGTAAGGCCGTTGGCTCCCGCGTTTTTGGTCGCGTCTGAAAATCGTTACCCGGTGGATGTGATAACGGCAGAAAATAGTCTTTTTTATATTATTCCAAAATCGTTGTGGCTCAAAGAAATGATGGGGAACGAGATATTGATGACCAACTTCATGAAGGTGAATTCAAACATGACGGTATTCCTCTCAAAAAAAGTGCAAATGATGTCGATCAAAAGCATTAAAGGAAAATTATCGCTCTATATATTGGAGAACACCACACCTCAAAACAACTCGTTTATGCTGAAGCGTACACAAACGCAACTGGCAGAATATTTCGGAGTACAACGTCCCTCGTTAGCTCGTACTTTAGGGGAGATGATACGAGAGGGGATCATTTCGTTATACAAAAAGGAGCTGAAAGTATTGAATCGAAAAAAACTAGAAGAGTGGATATAATCATGCATTTTATGACTTTTTTCGATGGAAATGAGATTAATTGATAATAAATGGATACTTTTACATAAAAATTGGAATATCGTCATTTTATTAGATAATCTAAAGTCATGAGTAATCAATTTACAAGAAGAAAATTTATCAAAACAGCTGCAATGGGTGCGGCTGGAGTAGCCGTGTTTCCCCGCTTTCTGGCTTCGTGTACACAATCAAAAAGTGGAAGTGGTTCAGATGGTGTGATCCGTTTGGGATTCATAGGTTTAGGTCAGCAGGCCATGTACCTGTTAAATGGATTTATTGGGATTCCAGGTGTGGAGGTAGTGGCGGGAAGTGACGTTTATGGGATCAAGCGTGAGCGTTTCCAGAGACGAGTAAACAGCCATTACACTAATATTGAACGTGAGGTGTCGGTGCAGGTCTACGAGAATTATAAGGAGCTGATCTCGCGCGATGATATCGATGCCGTGGTGATTGCTTCGCCCGATCATTGGCACGCGCATATGGCAATCGATGCTTGCAAGGCGAAGAAAAATGTCTACCTCGAGAAGCCGCTAACTTTCACTATCAAGGAAGGCCAACTGCTTACTAAGGCGGTACGCGACAATGGAGTGATTCTGGGAGTGGGTAGCCAGCAACGTTCGGATACCAATTTCCAGCATGCCGTAAAAATGGTGCAGGAAGGAATGCTGGGTAAGATAGAACGTGTAAATGCGTACGTTGGAGCTCCTCCCACACCGTATGACCTACCGGAGGAGCCGGTGCCGGCCGACTTGAACTGGCCTTTGTGGCTGGGGCCGTCGGAATACGTGCATTACAATTCGCAGCTGAACCCGCCTATTTCGCTTGAACCCGAACAGAATGAGCAGTTTTGGGGTGCTTGGCGCTGGTACAAGGAGCTAGGAGGTGGGTTTACTACCGACTGGGGTGCCCATATGTTTGACATTGCTCAATGGGGACTTGGTATGGATGAAAGTGGTCCCGTGGAGATTATTCCGGCAGGATATGGAGATGCCAAATACCTTACTTACAAGTATGCCAACGGGGTTGTGATGACCGAGGAGCCATTCGATGAGCAGCAAACAAAAGGGGTGAAGTTTTGGGGAGATAAGGGATGGATTGAAGTGTCGAGAGGTCATTTTATAGCTTCTGATGAAAGCTTGTATCCTCCCGTTATCGAGAAGACCGAAGGAGCGTATGAAACGCAGGTTCCACACCTTGAGAACTTTATTAACGCCTTGAAGAATAATACCGATCCTGTAGTTCCCGTGGAAATTGGACATCGTTCATGTACTGTTTGTACATTAGGTAATATTGCCTATGATTTAGGTCGTCCAATAAAATGGGATCCAGTGGCCGAGAAATTCGTAGACGATCCGGAAGCGGAGGCCAATCGCTTGTTCAATAAAACCTATGCAGAAGGGTATCCACT
>CAYFMZ010000199.1:0-2043 GCA_964344275.1 uncultured Proteiniphilum sp. | reverse complement strand
GGCATCGCGTTGGGATTCGATGCCATCAATAGCGAGCAGAACAAGGGAACGTTGAGTCGGCTCATGTCGCAACCGATCTATCGGGACTACATCATCAATGCCAAAAGTTTGGCCGCGTTGCTGGTGATAGGAACCTTGCTTTTCGCGCTGGGTTTCCTGGTGATGGGGTTTGGACTGGTATTTATAGGGATCCCGCCGACCGTGGAGGAGTTCCTACGCGTGGTGATTTTCCTGTTGCTATCGCTGGTCTATATCGCGTTTTGGCTCTACTTATCGCTCTTCTTTTCTATTATTTGTAAGCAACCCGCGACATCGGCGTTAGCAGGGTTGTCGGTATGGTTGTTTTTCTCCGTTTTCTACAATATCATCTTAAACGTGGTGGGCAAAGCGTTGAGTCCCTCACCCATGGCGATGCCGCATCAGGTCTTCAATTACCAGAAGCTGATGGTGAACCTCCTGCGCTTCTCGCCGAACGAGCTCTTTCAGGAGGTGATCATGACCATGCTGATGCCGACGGTGAGGAGTCTTGGACCGCTTACCTTCGAGCAGGTAGACGGGGCGTTACCTAACCCTCTCACGTTGGGGCAAAGCCTGCAGGTGGTGTGGCCCCAGCTGATCGGCTTGATCGCGATCGCGCTTGTTTTCTTTTTACTTTCTTATATTTCATTCATGCGAAAAGAGATTCGTTCGAGGTAAAAATAGGTAATTGTGGAGGCTGTCTAAAAAAAAATGTGCATCTTTGAATTAATTTTGGTTGGATCATTTTCCGTTCCACTTCATGAGCATGCAATCACCGATCGGTTCGTATAGAATAGATAAGACGTACGAGGCTTTTTAATGCGAGGTTTTTTAACTTGATCGCTCGCGCGAATTCCGGAATGGAGAAAATAATTAAGGTATGTTTGAAAGAAGAGAACACGTATCGAGCTGGCTTATCATACTAAGCTTTATTATAGCCCTCTATTCATGCGGTACTAAAGAGAAGGAGCAGGGTGAGGAAGAGACTCAAGAAATGGAGTGCGAACTCTCGGAATACGGGATTTGCCTGGATTCACTGGATATCACCCATTACACGATCGAGCGAGGAGCACATTTTGCCTCGATCCTCTCGAGCCTGGGGTTTACTCCCGCTCAAGGTGAAAAGATTACCGGGGCAATCAGTCCCTATCTGTCTCCTTCCCGACTGCAGATCGGCAATATCTATTCCGTGATCACGGAGCAGGACACCGCGTCCACCATACGATACCTCGTGTTCGAAAAGAACAGGACCGACTTCGCGATCGTGGAGATACAGCCCGATACGGTGTTTGCCTACGAAGATGCCCGCCCTGTAACGCTGAAGCGGGAATATGCCGAGGGGGTCATCACCTCCTCGATGTGGAACGCCATTGTCGGTGCCGGGGCCCCGGCACTGCTCGCGCTCAAGCTCTCGGACGTGTATGCCTGGCAGATCGATTTCTTTGACGTGAAGGAGGGGGACTCGTTCCGGGTGATGTACGATGCGGCCTATATCAACGATACCAGCATGGTGGAGATTTCATCTATAGAGGGAGCTGTTTTCACACACAGGGGAGAAAAGTTTCGTGCCATCCCGTTTCAACAGGACTCGGTGAGAGAGTATTTCGACGAGAGCGGGAATAGCTTGCGGAAGGAGTTCCTGAAGGCACCGCTCGATTTTATTCGTATCTCTTCCCGTTTCTCGAACGCTCGTTTTCATCCTGTTTTGAAACGTTACCGTCCCCATCATGGCGTGGATTACGCGGCTCCCACGGGCACGCCCGTGAAGACGATTGGGGACGGCGTGGTGATCGAGCGAGCCTACCAAGGAGGTGGGGCGGGGAACTACGTGAAGATACGGCATAATTCGGTTTATACCACCACCTATATGCACCTCAGTCGCTTCGCCAGCGGCATCCAAAAAGGGGCGACCGTAAAGCAGGGGCAAGTGATCGGTTACGTAGGGTCAACGGGGTTGTCCACCGGCCCTCATCTCGACTTCCGGGTGCACAAGAACAACCAGCCGGTGAATCCGTTGACCATCGA
>CAYFMZ010000198.1:0-2063 GCA_964344275.1 uncultured Proteiniphilum sp. | reverse complement strand
TCAAATTCTTTTTACCTTTTTTCTTGATTCTTTTCGATTTATCACTTATATTTGATGCCAAAATAAGGCTAAGCCTTGACTTGATGAGCTATTCCATTAAGCCATAATAAAGAGAGCTAGGTTTACCTGAACTTATGTCATGGCGGGAGAATAGCAGGGTTTGACAAATGTTTAATTTTTTTATTTACGTTTTCTTATGAACAAATCAGAACTCATTACTGCTATTGCTGAAAAATCAGGCCTTAGCAAAGTGGACGCCAAAAGTGCTTTGGACGCTACGCTGAAAACTATTTCTGAAGAGGTGAAAGCCGGTGGAAAAGTAGTGCTGGTTGGATTCGGTACATTTTCTGTGTCGGAAAGAAGTGCCAGAAAAGGGATCAACCCCAGAACTAAACAACCCATCAACATTCCGGCTAAAAAAACCGCTAAGTTCAAAGCTGGTTCAGAGCTGTCGAATCTCTAAGAACGTAGTCATGGGGTACGTGGGATAAAAAGAGGAACAAATAAATGAAATTTGTTCCTTTTTTGTGTTGAGTGCCGATATTGTTTTGGAAATATCTCCCAAGTATATGGTTGAATTAGACACCGCAGGGTACCGTTAACGAGTTGATGAAGCTGCCATGTAGATTATACTTTCATTTCCCAGCCATTCTCGTATTCTCTTTTCCACAACTTTGAAGCTTCTCTGTCTTTCACGATGGTACCCCTCTTTTGATCGATATTTAACGATCTCCCTACCCGATGTGAAATGTTGGATAGCTGAACTAATTGTGTGCTCATGCATGCTTCGTTGAGGGGAGAGTTTAACTTTTCTCCTTTCCGAATGGCGTTGAAGAAATTCTGGAAGTGGTATGCATCAAGGCTTTGCGTGGGATTTACCAGATTTCCTTCTTCGAATATCATCTTGCTATCCACCTGTTTAACTAATTTATTATCCAAATCAAACACCTTGTATTCGTTACCGCCTCCTATCGTGAGGATACCTTTATCTCCATAGAAAATAGCTCCAGTACCATGCCCTGCTATACTCGACCGAACGCAACTTTGGCTTTCCCAAGTCATCACTTTACCGTTAGCGAACTTGAAGTTGACCAGCTGGGTATCAGGTGTTTCCCAGTCGTCCTGGTAGTGGTACCTACCACCGATGGAATCAACCGACACGGGATAATCGAGTTTCATACCCCAGCGAAGGAGATCCACGAAGTGCATGCCGTTATTCAATGCTTCACCGGTTCCCCAATGCCATACCCAGTGCCAGTCGTAATGAACAATATTGTCTTTATAGTCGACACGGGGGGCAGGCCCTTGCCAAAGTTCCCAGTTCAACCAATCAGGTGGGGAAGTAATATTTCCGGTACCCATGGAAGGACGTTTGTTGTAATACCAGCTTTTTCCGTAATGAACTTCACCAATCACACCATCGTGGATCTCTCTCATGGCATGCGCGATGTTAGGCCATGAACGCCGTTGGTTGCCAACTTGAACTACCTTTCGGTACTTTTTTTCAGCAGCTATCAAGATCTCATTCTCCTCGGGGCTGTGGCTGGTTGGCTTTTCCAGGTAAACATGCTTTCCTGCCTTCATGGCCATCAATGCGCCCATGGCATGCCAATGATCAGGAGTAGCGATAAAAACTGCATCGAAATCGTTCGATTCCAGCATCTTTCGAATATCCTCATGTCCTCGCGGCTTGTTGCCGGCTGTATCCTGAACTGTCTGGATCGCCTTTGCTATGGCTCTTGAATCTACGTCACAGATATCGGTCACGATACAACCCTTGTTTTTCTCATTCGAAAATCCTCTCGCTAGTGCATTGCCTCTAGCATTTACGCCGATACCGGCAATACGAATGCGGTCATTTGCTCCCAGGATGTTTCGATAGCTAGAGGTGCTGAAGCTCGGTAAAACACCGCCTACTTGACCTGCAGATACGGCTGCAGTTCCGATTGCTATTTTTTTAATAAATCGTCTTCTGGTTGTCATATTGTTAAATTTTTAAGTGTTTTTGTTATATTGTTTTTTGATTTTAAACGATTATTCTGTTTTAGCGTCACAAAACATTT
>CAYFMZ010000197.1:0-2092 GCA_964344275.1 uncultured Proteiniphilum sp. | reverse complement strand
CTTGCCCATCCTATCTCTTCTCTTTAAGATAAAAGAGGATTTCATTCGCCTTCATCAGCTCGTCGTGCGAGATACGGAACCCTTTCCACCGTTTACCGTCGACCTCGATTCGGTCGATATAGATCGCGTTCGGATTAGGGCGTATCGTCCTTATCCGGAGGTTCCCGGTGGAATGAAATTGCTTATCCAACTCGAGTGTGACTTGATCAAAAACGGGCGTGGTGAAGGTGTAGGATGGGTCGGTAGCGTCGTCGGGGTAGAAACCCATCATAGAGAAGACCGCCCACGTGGACATCGTCCCGGTATCGTCGTTCCCCGGCAGCCCGTCGGGACTGTTTTTGAAATGCTCTTCCAGCAACTTCAAGGTCTGCTCTTGGGTACGCCACTCCTCCCCTTTCACCCGGGAAAAAAGGTACGGGTAGCCGATGTTCGGCTCATTCGTCGGGTCGTAATGCCCATCATCGAACACCTCCTGCAACTTGTTCACGAATGCTCGTCTCCCCCCGTGCATTTTTATCAACCCCTCCACGTCGTGCGGCACCATAAAAGAGTAGTTCCAGGAACTCCCTTCGTGAAAGCCCGGCACCGGTTCGAAGTTCTCCCCCTGCTTGGGGTTAAACGGCGTTAGGAAACTGCCATCAGGTACGATAGGACGGAAAACGCCGTACTCCTTGGAGTAGTATTTCGTGTAGTGGAGCGACTGCTCACGGAATCGTTTCGCGTCCTCTTTCTTTCCCAATGCCGCGGCAAATTTGGAGAGCGCGTGGTCGGCAATGTAGTATTCCAACGCGTGCGACACGGAGTTGTCGAATTCTCCCCGTAATGGAATATAGCCTCGGGACAGGTAATCATCGATATCGGGACGGATAAAGTTCTCCTTCCCGATAGTGGTGGCCGATTTGTACATCGCCTCGTAAGCCGCCTCCACGTCGAAGTCACGCAATCCCTTCATCCAACTATCCACGATCACCGGGATGGCCGGATCCCCCTCCATCGTGAGCGTTTCGCGGCTGTAAAGTTCCCATCGGGGAAGCCATCCCCCCTCTTTATACATACCCACCATGGAGCGAACCATATCAAGCTGCTTATCGGGATACAACAACGCGAGCAGTTGATGCACGTTGCGGTAGGTATCCCATAGTGAGAAGACGGTATAACGGGTGTTTTCGGTGGTTCCGGTACCGTCCCCCTCCATCTCCGGGTACTCCCCGTTCACGTCATTCAGCACGTTGGGATGGATCAGAGCGTGGTACAGTCCGGTATAGAACACCGTCTGTTGATCGTCCGTCCCGCCAACCGGCGTGGCTTTCGAGAGCGCCTCGTTCCAGGTCTCTCGGGCATCGCCCAACACTTTCTCGAAATCAAACCCCGGCTGCTCCGTCTCCAAGTTCAGACGAGCATTCTCGACACTTACGAACGAAACGCCGATCTGCACCTCCACGGTCTCTCCTTCGTCCAAGTCGTACGTGAACCACGCCCCGATATCGTCCCCCGCGATATCCCGCCCGTAGCGATCATAAATCTTTCTCGTACCGCTGGTATCGTCCCATTGCGCCTCCGCGCTCATCTCCCGCTGCATCTTCCAGTAGCCGGTCGCGTCGGGTTGCTTGCTCACCCTCATCACGAAATAGATCGGGAACACCGCCCAAGGGTTATAACAAAAGGTCCCCAGCACCTTCATCCCTTCCACCTCGGTATCGCTTACGCGGCGCATCCAGGCACCCGACTCGTTGGTAAGCCCCTCGCCGAGGTTCAGCAATATATTCCCCTGCCCTCCTGAAAAGGTGAACCGGGCGATACTGCTCCGGGTCGTGGCAGTGACTTCCGTTTTGATGTTGTATTTGGTCAACGTATTGGAATAGTAACCCGGCGAAGCCCTCTCCTCGCCGTACTCGCTGCCATATTCCCTGTAGTTCACGTTCAGTTCACCCGCCGTGGGCATCAACAGCAAGGATCCCAGCTCCGGGCACCCCACCCCACTCAAATTCACGTGCGAGTACCCCGTGAAATACCGATTCTCGTGAGAATAGGGAGTAGACCACCATTGGCTGTCCTTGTCGAACCGGTTCGTTGACGATCCCATGACGTTGAA
>CAYFMZ010000196.1:0-2136 GCA_964344275.1 uncultured Proteiniphilum sp. | reverse complement strand
AAATCGAGTTAACGAGCAGAAAAATAAAACTCGAATTGAGACCTGAGTAGTTACACTTACACTTGCGATGAATTCAAGCATTCGGGTAACTTTTATGACGACTCTTGGAGAAAAAAAGGTGCCAGACTGTTTGCAGCCGGCACCTTTTTTGAGTCATCTTTAGGAGAAAATTATAGATCAGTGATGAGCTGATATTTCGGCACGAGTGCTTTCATTATTGTCCATCCTATCAGGTAGGCGAACGCGCACACGCAGAAAACAATGAAGTAGCCCGATTCAATACCGGTATATCCCATTAATTTCATGTTTGTGTTGGCGGCATGGTCGAACAGGATGCCCGAACTCTGGTTTATCATGAAGGATCCTATTCCCCCTGCCATACCTCCTATTCCTGTTATTGTCGCTACCGCGTGTTTAGGGAACATGTCGCTCACGGTAGAGAATATATTTGCCGACCATGACTGGTGTGCCGCCGCCGCTATACCGATAATGATAACGGGCATCCATACTGAAACAAAACCCAATGGTTGCGCGAACAGAACCAGCACGGGGAAGAACGCGAACAAGAGCATGGCTCTCATCCGTCCTTGATAGGGGTCCATCTTCTTTTTATTCATGAAGTAGGCGGGGAAATAACCCGCGGCAAAAACCGAAATCATCGAGATGGCGTAGACCACGAACACGTGGGGTGCACTTTGTGTGGAATCGAGTCCGTACACCGAGCTCAGGTAGGCGGGTATCCAGAAAAGTAGGAACCACCACACGCCGTCTGTCAGGAATTTACCCACGGCGAACGACCATGTTTGCTTGTACCGGAATGCCTGCTTGAAAGTAATTCGTTTGCCGGCGTTTGTATTTACATTTGCTTGGGCAGTGGCTGTCTTTTCTACCTCATCGTCTTGATTGATATATGCCAATTCTGCCGCGTTTACCTTCTTGCTTTTTTCGGGTTTATCGTACACGAAGACCCAGAATCCCATCCACACGAATCCCAGTGCCCCGATTACTATAAAGGCCATCTCCCATCCCCATGCCTTGGCAATGAAAGGGATGGTGAGAGGTGCCAAAAGCGCGCCAATTTGGGCTCCTGAATTAAACAGGCTGGTCGCGTAGGCCCTATCCTTCTTTGGGAAGTACTCTGCCGTAGCCTTGATAGCTGCCGGAAAGTTCCCTGCCTCTCCTATTGCCAGTATCAGCCTAGCGAAGACGAACAGGGTGACGCTTACAGTTACCACCATTGAAACATTTCCTACCGTGGCGATCGCTTCACGGGCTCCTAGAAAGCTCATGGTCCATTCGCCAGCTACGATCCCGGATGTCATTAGCCCGCAGAAAGCGTGAAGAACGGCTCCGAAGGACCAAACACCTATCGCCCATAAGAATCCTTTTTTGGTATCCATCCAGTCGATAAACTTTCCGGCGAAAAGCATGGAAACGGCATAGAATATGGAAAACAGGCCGGTAATGGTGCCGTAATCGCTGTTTGTCCAATGGAATTCGGGGGCTATAAAGTCGGCCCAGGTGAGCGATAGTACCTGCCTGTCGAGGTAATTAACGGTGGTTGCCAAAAACAGCATCAGGCATACTGTCCATCTGTGGTTGGTCATTTTCTGGGGTGCTCCTTGCAATTTACTCATCATTCGTTAATTGATTTATTTACTGAAGTTTCCCACCCTTTAATTAAGCGTATTTAAGGGCTAAATAGGTATATAAAAAGTGATGAGGTTTAAAGATAAATTGCTATCTTTGAAGTGATTAATAAAAACATCAACAAATCTTAATCCCCATCACTTATGCGTACAAAAATAAGCAAATTATCCGAGTTGTCCGACATTTTAGTCGAGAAAGACAGGTTAGACTCCGGTATCTTAAATTTTGTCCGTCTTTTCAAGGTCGGTAATCTTTTGAAATCCTTTTCCGCGTTGAAAGAACAAGGCTATCCCCTGTTCGTGATCATAACAAAATTAATACTCATCCGCCTTGGTGGTTCGAGCGTTTATGCCGGGATGAAAACCGGCCCGGTGCCGATGGACGATAACACGCTTTACCGCGCGTTAAACGATGCCCGCGTCGATTGGCGCAAAATGCTCATGAGTTTCGCGTTGCAATTTACCCGCGTCGTGAATAGAGAATCGG
>CAYFMZ010000195.1:0-2245 GCA_964344275.1 uncultured Proteiniphilum sp. | reverse complement strand
TTAAACGGACGGGCATGCTTCTTGCAGCCATTATTTCAATTATGAGTATACAAGCGCAACAGATTGCTGGAGATTGGAAAGGCACCCTTTCGGTGCAGGGCGTCGATTTGGAACTGATTTTTCATTTTGCCGGCGACGACGGGGAGTTAACGGGCACCATGGATGTACCGATGCAGGGAGCATCGGGTATTCCGGTGGACGTGATAGAGTTCACGGACAATGAATTCAAACTGGGGGTGACCGCGCTGCAAATCAATTACGCGGGCGAGTTGCTGGGGGATAGCATCACCGGGAATTACGAGCAAGCAGGGATGTCCCTGCCTCTGATCTTGAAACGGTTCGAGAGCAAGCTTCCCGGTGATCCCAGTTTAGTGACGACCGACGAGGAACTGCAAGCATTGGTCGCTTACGACGATGGTGATTATACTTATAGCGTGGCCGATTATTTTGCACGGCCCGCCGCGTCTTCTTTTCAACTGTCGCCCAACGGAAAGTACCTCTCTTACATGGAGAAGGAGGGGCTTAAAAATCATGTCTATATCAAGGAACTGGCCACCGGCGAAGTGGTTCGTGCCATTGAGGAAAAGGAGGAGCCGATCAAAGGGTACGGGTGGATCAACGACGAGCGGCTGTTTTACGCGATGGACCACGGGGGCAACGAGAACTACCATATCTACGCGGCCGATATCGACGGGAGCAACGCGCTCGACCTGACTCCCTTCGAGGGAGTGCGCGCGGGCATTATCTCGTTATTGAAGGAACAAAAGGACTATATCATTATCTCGATGAATAAGGATAACCCGCAGGTGTTCGAACCCTTTAAGCTGAACGTGGTGACGGGACAACTCGAAAAACTGTACGAGAACAGCGATCCGGCGAACCCGATCCAAGGATACGATTTCGATAAGGATGGGAACTTGCGTGCTTTCACCAAGATGGTGAACGGCATCGAGATGGAGTTTTATTACAAGAACTTGGAGACGGATCAGTTCGAGCTGAAGAAGAAGATGAACTGGGATGATAGCTTCGGCATCATATCCTTCAATTACCGTTCGCCCGACCCGGATGACGCGTACGTGGTGACCAACCTCGATAGCGATAAGGCACGCATCGTGCTGTACGATTTGAAGAACGATAAGGTGATCAAGGAGGTGTTCTCGAACCCCGATTACGATGTGGCCGGCATGGGACTCTCGCGCAAGCGGGGCTACGAGGTCGACTTTTTTAGCTACGAGGGAGAGCGGTCGGTGATCATCCCCGTGAGCGACCTCTACAAGGAGATCGACCAAGGGGTGAAGAAGAATTTCCCAGGTAAGATCTACGGGGTGGTCGACCGTGACGACGATGAAAATACCTTCTTGGTGATCTTGCAGAGCGATAAGCTGTACGGGACCTATTACGAGTACGACGTGAAGTCGAAGAAGTTCACGTTGTTGTACGACCTGATGCCGCAGCTGA
Source organism: uncultured Proteiniphilum sp. (assembly GCA_964344275.1). Lineage (GTDB taxonomy): Bacteria > Bacteroidota > Bacteroidia > Bacteroidales > Dysgonomonadaceae > Proteiniphilum. The sequence continues at coordinate 787 of CAYFMZ010000195.1, read as the reverse complement.
AAGAAGAGGATATGGCGGAGATGCGTCCCATCACCTTCCAAAGTCGGGACGGACTTACCATACACGGGTACATTACCCTTCCCAAAGCAGCGTTGGAGGGTAAAAAGGTGCCGATGGTGGTGAACCCTCATGGGGGACCGCAAGGCATTCGCGATTCGTGGGGCTTTAACCCGGAGACGCAGCTCTTCGCCAGCCGAGGGTACGCGACGCTGCAGGTGAACTTCCGAATTTCAGGAGGCTACGGGAAAGAGTTCCTGCGCGCGGGCTTCAAACAGATCGGACGCAAGGTGATGGACGATGTGGAGGATGGCGTGCGGTACGCTATTGCCCAAGGATGGGCCGACGAGGATAAAATCGCGATCTACGGGGGTAGCCACGGGGGGTACGCCACGCTGATGGGACTGGTGAAGACGCCCGACCTCTACACGTGCGGGGTGAACTACGTGGGGGTGTCCAATATCGAGACATTCTTCTCGTCGTTCCCGGAATACTGGAAGCCGCTCACCGAGATGGTGAAGGAGATATGGTATGATCTGGACGATCCGGAAGAGCGGGCCATCGCCCGGGAGGCATCGCCGGTGTACCAAGTCGACAAGATCATCAAGCCGGTATACGTGGTGCAGGGGGCCAATGACCCGCGGGTGAATATCAACGAGTCCGACCAGATCGTGACCGCCCTCCGTGCCAAAGGGATGGAGATTCCTTACATGGTTAAATACAATGAGGGACACGGCTTCTACCGCGAAGAGAACCGGATGGACTTCTATAGCACCATGCTCGGCTTCTT
>CAYFMZ010000194.1:0-2254 GCA_964344275.1 uncultured Proteiniphilum sp. | reverse complement strand
ACTCCTCGAACGCTTGCCGGAGCCCCGAGTTGGCAGATACCCCTCCGGCAACCGCCACCTCTTTTATCCCAAGGTCGTTAGAAGCCCGGTACAGCTTATCCATCAAAATATCGACGATCGTCTTCTGTAACGACGCGCAGAGGTCCTCCTTGTTCTTCTCGATAAAGTCAGGATCTCCTTTCAGTTCGTCACGCAGGAAATAGAGGAACGACGTCTTTAACCCACTAAAGCTATAATCGTACCCATCGATCCGCGGTTTGCTGAACGAGAATCGATCCGAGTCTCCTTCTTTCGCCAACCGGTCCACCACGGGCCCGCCGGGATATCCCAGCCCCATCACCTTCGCGCACTTGTCGAACGCCTCGCCCGCCGCGTCATCGATGGTCTGCCCGATGATCTCCATATCACTGTACGACTTCACCAAGATAATCTGAGAATTCCCGCCCGATACCAGCAGACATAGAAACGGAAAATCGGGTTGGTCCCTGTCGTCCTCGTCCTCCTTAATAAAGTGCGCGAGGACATGCGCTTGCAAGTGATTGATCTCGATAAGCGGGATGTCGAGTGCCGATGAGAACCCTTTCGCGAACGAGGTACCCACAAGGAGCGATCCCAGCAGACCCGGTCCGCGGGTAAATGCCACGGCCGACACCTCCTCTTTGGCGATGCCCGCCTGCTTGAGCGCGTCATGCACCACGGGGATGATGTTCTGCTGGTGCGCGCGCGACGCCAGTTCCGGCACCACGCCCCCGTACCGTTCGTGCACCGCCTGTCCCGCGATCACGTTCGAACGAATCACGCCATTCTGAATCACCGCGGCCGACGTATCGTCGCACGATGATTCAATCCCTAAAATCGTTACCTTCTTCATATCAAATTCAGATACAAAGATAATACAAAAAATAGTTTTAATAAGGTTGGTGTTGCATGGAGTGATTTGAATCGTATGGTCGAGCAGCATGTCCGCAGAAGAGAGGATGGAAATATGTTTATTTTGATCGATCATTTACAGGATTGAAGGCATGGTAATTTATATTACAGATGTTTTTGATTGTCGGAAAGTTCCTTCTACTATGAAAAAGTAACATACACTATTTTCCCCTATTTTCCCCCATTCTCACACCAAACATCACCCAACCTTTTTTCAACAACATTTAACATTACTATCCAAGTAATGCAAGCTCTTACTTTCTCTAATTTTACTCGTACCTCCCTCGTATCTGCTTCTATTAATTATGGAGGGGCTACGAGCGAACTACGAACGAACTACGAGCGAGATACGAGCAAAAGGCAAGAAAAGCACACAGAAATGATGGGGGAAACGAGTATAGTTCTCCCCTATGCCTGGGGGTTGATCTGTTAAAACCCAAGCAGTGTGTAAGCAGTAAAATGGAAAGTAATGTTAATTTTACCCTTCGTAAAGTTTCATGATACCGGAGGCTTCGCGAAGCAGCTGACGGGATACGTGGGCGATGTTGTAAAGGAGACCCACACGACTGTTCTCGGGGTCGTTCTTCATTTCATCCATCCGATCCTCCCAACGATCGGCAATCTGAAGGTGGTGCTCCATCTGCGACTCGTCGGCATCACTGGTCAAAAGTTCCGTCACGTATTGAAGGACCCCGCTGACATCGCGGCTAAAATCTTGTTCCTTCTTGGAAAGGATCTCGGCAGATTTATGCACGCCCAGCGCGGAGATGTACGAGAGCAGCGCGTGGTTGAGGTTGGAGAGGTTGAACGCCCGGTCGCGATACACTTTTTGTTTCTTGGGCTCCAAGCGCATCCCTTTCCAAGCGGAGGTCAACTCGTTGTCGGCATTGTACGCGGAGCGACGGTTGTGAAGGTAAGCCTCTTCGGTGACCGTGCCGTCGAAGATGCTCTCGAAGTAGCGTTTGTTGCGGAAGATTGCCCTTTGAAGGAGCGTGGGCAGCTGCTTGTACTGCCAGCCGGGCCACACGAAACGCACCAGCAGATAGGCCAGCACGCCACCAATCACCGTCTCGATGATGCGGGGCAGCATCACCGCCACCCCTTGGTTCGCGAGCAGGTTGAACGCGGCCAGCACGTAGGTGGTGATAAATATAACCGCGATGGTGTAGTTCTGGTTGATCCAGTAATAGAAGAGATAAATGGAGACCAGCAGCAGCAGTATCTGCCCCGCGAGCGTGGGCAGCAGATAGGCCAACGCCACCCCGAGGAGTACCCCCAGCATGGTGCCAAAAACCCGGTGTAACAGGCGCATGCGGGTGGCACT
>CAYFMZ010000193.1:0-2270 GCA_964344275.1 uncultured Proteiniphilum sp. | reverse complement strand
GCCCACCACACGTCCGTGAAGCCGATATTGAACTTCCCCCCGAGGGAGCGGTACGCGTCGTGAAAGCGAGTCACTCGTTTTCCTTGGGAGTCGATCTTTTGCCATGTATCGGTATCGGTAAACCGGATATCCTTGCCCCAGACCTTGTAATTATTGTCGCTGTAGTTATAAAAAGCGGAGGCATCCACCGTGAATCCGTTGCTCCAGCGGTAGCTTCCCGCGGCGTTCCATTGATGGGTATTAAATGATCCCACGGAGTAAGAGGTGGTCAGCGACTTGCTTCTCCGTTGCTTGAGAACAATATTGATGGCCCCGCCCAGCGCATCTTCGGAAAGGTAGCCGGGCACCACTCCCTTGTACACTTCAATCCGCTCGATGAGCGCGGAGGGGATACTGCTTAGCGAGAAGGAAGGGCCGTAGTTGGATGCCGGCACCCCGTCGATAAATATCTTGATGGAATTCCCTGATAACCCGTTGATGTTGTAGTTCACCTTCGACCCCATACCACCGTCCTGGCGGATGCGGACACCCGCCGTGCGGTCGAGTATATCATTAACCTGCACCGATTGTAACGCGATTTGTCGTGTCTCGATCACGTTCACGGCGAACCCTTTCTTCTCCATCGCGTCGGCCATGCTCCCTGTGACTACCACATCAGATAGCATCACCGGGTTTTCTGTCATCACCACGTCGGCAATGTTACTCTCGCCCTCTTTCACGGTAACGCTTAGAAGAGCGTCCTCGTAGTTCAGGTGCGTGAAAATGAATTCATATTCTCCCGCCGGGAGGTCTAAATAATAGGCTCCTTTTTCGTCCGTGATCGCCCCGAGGGCAGCCACCTTGACATAGACGGTGGCAAACTCGATCGGTTCCCCGCTTCCAGAGCGCACAGTACCGCTAACGGTAGCGTTCGCACCGAAAAGAACTCCAACCAAATTACTATATATGATGAAAAAGAATAAAGAAAAAGTGAATTTTCTATTCATTACAAGCGACATACCTAAACTTACAACTCGCTCACTTAGCGCGAACTTCACGCTAAAAACAGGGTTCAAAACAGTACCGTTTTGAGAGTTGTTAATAAGCGACTCAATTTAAGGTACAAAGTTACCGCCCTTCCTCATGGCCAACAATAGCAATAAGTGAGTATTAAGGCAGTCGTTTCGAGCGAGTAGTTACCATTTATAGGTATATCAAATAAAGCATAGATGTAACAAATCGTTAATCATCTTGTCGGTTGAGTCACTGCATGGCTCTTATTTATAGCGTGTCCATTTTATCATCTCCTTAAAAGAGGGTTTCTTTCCGTACATCAGAATCCCCACACGGTAAATTTTCGCGGCCAGAATCGATATCAAGATAAAAGTTCCATACAGTAGCACGATCGAGAGTAATTTTTCCCATAGCGGGATACCAAATGGAATACGTACCATCATCACGATAGGAGAACTAAACGGTATCAGGGAGGCCCAGAAGGCCAGTGGCCCGTCGGGATTGCTCACGCTATAAAAGCCGGCAAAGAAAGCAAAAAGAATGATTAGGGTCACCGGTGTCATAAACTGCGTGGTATCCTCCTCGCTATCCACCGCCGAAGCGAACATGGCAAAGATGGCCGCGTACAAAACGTAACCACCAATAAAGAAAAGTAAAAAATAAAACCCGATCTCCAACCAGTTAATTCCCATGATCGTGTTCATTATCCCTTCCATGTCCAACTCGCCCATATCGGCCGATACTACCGCTGCCTGTTCAGGAGAAGCAATAAATAACGACACCCCGCTAAACAGTATACCTCCCAATATACCCCAAATAGCCAGCTGGGTTACCCCCACTAAACCGATTCCAACAATCTTACCGATGAGCAGGTTCACCGGTTTCACCGAGGAGACCATCACTTCTACTACCCGGCTCTTCTTCTCCTCCAATACAGCTTGCATTACCATGTTTCCATACATGAGGATAAACATGTAAATAAGGATGGTGAACACCATACCGATAATCGTAGCGACCTCGGTAGAGGACTCCGATACGGTGCCGTCGCCACCCATGCGCATGGTTCTAAGTGACACCGGCCCTCTCTCTTCCACGATGGAGCGAACCCGCGCAATGGTTTCGCCATCCACGTTGCTGGAAGTAGATAGAATATCCAATCGCTGACTGGTTACTTTTTCATTTAGCGTGCGAGTAATGAGCGACTGAAGCTCTTGCGGCGACTGTTTCTCCGAGATAAGCGAAACTGCCCGTGGATTTTTATTGAGATCATCGGTAAT
>CAYFMZ010000192.1:0-2272 GCA_964344275.1 uncultured Proteiniphilum sp. | reverse complement strand
GTTTGAAGCTGTTGAAGCTGCTCTGAGAAGTCTTTATATATCGTCTAATTCGATAACATTTAAATCGTCTGATATAAAAATTTCCGGACTGTGAAGCAGGATCAATCTTTCGAATATATCTCTCGGCCCTTTGAAGTCTTATTATCGATTTATTTTCACGAATGAAAATAGGTCGATAGATTCTCTTCATTTACAAACTCTTGTACCGATTTCGGATAAAGTCGACATTCCGGTAAAGGGTTGTCGTTCATCTGAAAGGGTGAACAAAAGCAGTCACGAAATCTTCTAACGCGTGAAGTTTAATTCTTCCATTCTTGGTTTAGCGTTATATCGCGTTCTACGTCGATACAGGCGAGCCCGTAAAGATGGCGAAAAGCTGATTTAAGCAATATTGTAATACTGCTCGCGCCACAAGATGATAGGCGTGCCTAAAAACTGGAGGCGCATAACAAAAAACCGTTAGGTTTAATCCGATAGAAACACCAAGTGTTTCACACTTCATGAACCACGAGAAAAACAAACGTGTTTGTCAATCCCCCGGTTGAATTTCTTCCGCTCGTGTACAAAATGTCAATGAACTCCTATGTATCTTCAGTACGAAAACCGTACTCTTGTTCTCTCAGTCGTGTATCTGCAAATATAACGTCCCAGACAAGAAAATGGCAAATATTTTGCCCTGTATTTATAAACAATTTCTTAACAACTTCTTAACAGGGTTATCAACACCTGTTTTAGTGTGCTGTTTTTCATAATGTTGTGACAAGCAATCATGGGAGTTATAGTTTAAATTTATCGCTAATTTATAAATTCTATAACAGGGTTTTACATCTTACAATGAGATTTCAATGATGGGAAGTGGTGATTTGCAGTCCGACGATCGAAAAAACGAGCAAGCTGAGAAAAAGCAATCGCCAAAAAGTAACAGGCTCGTGAAATACAAAAATGCCAAGCAGCACCGTACCCACGGCACCGATGCCCGCCCATACCGCGTATGCCGTGCCTGTTGGAATAGCGTGAGGACCACCCATCGACTTGTATAATAAAAACATGCTTAATGCCACGCAAACAATAAACGTGAAGAACCATTGCCACATCTCCTTCCCGGATGTCTGTTGCATTTTACCCAGGCTCATGGCGAATAATGATTCGAAGATTCCGCCAACAATTAAAAGTAACCAGTTGATGCTCATATTCTTTAAAATTTAATCATAAAAAAAGCATATCTCCCCTTCGCACTTGGCCTACGCGAAGAAGGGATATGCTCGGCTGCATTCATCCGGCGACAAACACAGTTGCTCCTTATTCAGGAGTTGCAAATATAGCACTAACCGGCCGATTTACCCAACTCTTTCCGGGTAAAAGTAAAATGCTTCATTCCTCCGTGCTGTTAATTGCTAACCTCTCAACGGCACACCGCGGCCCGCTTTTAGCGTCTACCACAAAAACCCTCAACGAGATGCCACAAAAAACATCAATGAAACACCACAAAAACCCTCAACGAATCGAATACTCGTTTATTAAAGTGCTGGTAAGAAGCTATTCAATTAAAAGAAGAGATAGTCCTTGCAGGCTTAAAATGAAATAAAGCAGCAAGAATAATGGTAGTTACGCACGATTTGCTATGTTTGTGAACTAAACATCCGAAAAAATGTAGTGAGCTGTTCACGAAACGAAAATATACTTTTCCTGATTTATCGAGACAGCAGGACAGTAACTAATCATCCCGGTTTGTAATGAGGCTAGAGGGTAAAATCCTGTGAATATAGACGACATCTCCATGTACGGTATAGATAATTGCCATTTTCTTAAAGTTTACACGACGGGCATTTGGGCCATATCGCAAGAACGAAGCACTTTTTTGTATGACGTACCTTTCAGGAAGATATTCTAAGCTTCTCAACACGTTGAACAAGTCTTCATAATGGCGCAATGCGGTGAGAGGAGCTTTGCAATCTTGTATGATATATCAATATATTCCTACAAATCTAATTCTGCCTCTTCGGATAAGAAGATGCCATAACGAGTCATTATAATTCTGATTTCAGTTGCCTCATATCTACACCATAATGTTCGCTCAATTTATCTAACCCACGTTCATATATCTCTTTCAATGTATAGGTCTTTCCTTCCGGTAAGGGATACTCGAGTTTTACGGCTCTTTTGTTTTGAAGTTCATACACGATCTTGCGACCGGATGGCCGTGATATATCAATCGTAGCAATTACTTTGTTATTTTTCTCCATGTATTGTTCCTCCTTTCTATGGCAAATAT
>CAYFMZ010000191.1:0-2305 GCA_964344275.1 uncultured Proteiniphilum sp. | reverse complement strand
CTCGGATATCGTTGCAGAGCCATGATCCTTAAAAAAGAGATTTTTTCGCGAAAGAGTGGTCTGCCTAAGAGAACGGTTTTCACCGGAAGACGCTTTTTGTTAGGAAATATTCTCTATATCAGGTTTCTTCCGATCCAGAAAACGACGATGAGGAGCAATACCACGAGGGCCGACCAGCGGCCGAAGAAGATTTTCTCTATCCGTGGGTTTCGTTTGCTCCCGCCAAAATATTGCAGGTAAATACCTAAAAGAACATAGGGGATCGCCAGAAGCATCATCGAGTTGTACCGGAAGGCGGACTTGAATTCCAAATGCAGCAAACTATGAATCGCTCGCTGTGAACCACACCCCGGGCACTCGTAACCGGTCGCCAAAAGAAAAGGGCATCGCGGGAACAACGGTTGCTCGGCGGGATCCAGCGTGTAAAAAACAAAGAGTGCCGCCATGACCAAGATTGTTAAGGCGACACCCAGACTTATTTTAACCTCTTTACTCACGATAAAGATTCAATAGAGTGTGCGAAGTACTAAAAGTTATAGCCGCTGGCGTTGTTCTCTATGAAATTTTCCATGTATTCCGGCAGGTTACCGGTAATCAACATCCATGACCAGAACGCGATGTATACCACCCCTGCCGCGACCGCAAGTAGGGTCCACATTTTTGCTTTTTTCGAAAACTTTTCCGCTTCGGCATACATACCTCGGTAATAGAAAGAATCAACACGTGCGGCATAAACGATCCCTATAATCCCGAAAAAGATACAACAAAACAGGGTGGCCAAGATAGATGCCCATAACCAGTTATTGGGTTTCAAAGGAGGGATATCATCGCCTTCGTCTCTTACCGTGGGACTTTCCACGGGTGGTTCTTGCCACCGCTCGTAAGGCGGGGTCTCTTGGTTTGAAGAACTCGGCGTAGGCGGTACAGGGGGAGGGGTTGTGTTATAATCTTCCATCGACTTAATTTTTATCCATTACATTTCTATCATGTTGCCCATTTCAGAGAAACCGGCCCATCCTATTATACCGAATAACAAGATCATACCAATCACGAACAGGAGCACCCAGCCAATGGCGATCCACATCGCGATCCGGGTCCATTTTCCTGCCGATCGGGACGACTCGGTCGCGGCTACGTAGTCGCCTCGGTTGTAGAATGATTCTACTTGCGCGGCGTAGACAATGCCGATGATTCCAAGCAGACTAAGAAAGCTACCACAAAGCATGAAAGGGAGGATGGTTACCAGGATAGATTCCACCAACCATGTTTTTGGCATGGGGCGTCGCTCCTTTTCATCGATTCCCGGGGCAAAGATTGCCTGTCCCCCAGGAAATTGAACCGGATGAGCCGGCTGATCCGTGTAAGAGGGAGCTTCTTGATACGTCCCAGAAAACAGGTAACGCAGTTCATCCACCTCTTCCGCGCGTTTCCATTGCTCCATTCCTTGCGTCCACACTAACGTGTCGCGCTTCACGCTCTCCTGTTTAAGCTCCAGTGCTGTAAATGTCCCTTTCTGATTTCCTTCAGCGTCGATATAAAAATAGCGGTTCATCTGTGCTCGGTTTTATTGATATTCTTCGGGATCTATTCGCAACGTGCGAATGGTCCGGTTATTTCCATCCTTGTAAACATACTCTAAGACGACATTGTTTTCTTTAAAAACGGCCAATTGCGGGTTCGTGGAGAATTCATTCCGGATATTTTCACGAAGGGATTGAAGGCCGATTTCTACCAGTGAATCAGGGTTTTCAGTATTGAGTACAGTGTATTGGTACTGAAACATGTTTCCCGGCACCACGGAAGCTTTATCAAAACGTGTGTATTGATCAAGCATCACAGGGGTAGATTCGTTGAGCTCTACTGCCATCCGCGTTAACCTCTTGTTTAAGGCCTTCTCATCGGAATTGCATTGCAAATGCAAAATCATCAGAAAAGCACCGGAAAGAAGGTAAAATATTTCTCGCATATCATTGTTTTGGTTTCACAAATATAACATCAACTAAACGATTTACCTCATCTTGATTGGTCAAAATTACTGAAAAAGTAGTTTATTCATTAGAAAAGATAGTCTTCTTTGAAAGTAATCGATCTTTTTCTTTCCAAGGGAGTACATTATTAATTCACGGTATTACAGGTCGCTTTTCAGATCGACGAACATGTATTCTTAAACACAAACCTTTGGAGACAACGCCAAACCACTTCATTATTAATGAAATAACTCTAAAAATGAATTTGGCAGAATGTCATCACGACATCCTGCCAAACATGTTAACCTTAAATCTAATACTATTATGAAAAAACCACG
>CAYFMZ010000190.1:0-2370 GCA_964344275.1 uncultured Proteiniphilum sp. | reverse complement strand
GTGGAGCGATTGCTCCGCGAATTCAAGGGGATCGTGGTGGTGGACGAGGCGTATATCGATTTTTGTGACGACCCGGGTTTTGCAGGAAAGGTGCAGGAGTATCCTAACCTGATCGTGACACGCACCTTTAGCAAGGCGTGGGGACTGGCCGCGGCACGCGTGGGCATCGCTTACGCGAGCAGGGAGATCATCGCCTTGATGGATAAAACCAAGCCGCCTTACAACGTGAGCGCGCTGAATCAAGAGGCGGCGTTAAAAGCCCTCTCTGAACCCGGCAAGTTCCAAGAACGGCTCAACATCCTCCTTGAGCAACGCTCACTGCTTGAAGCGGAGCTGGTAAAACTACCCATCGTACGAAAGATATACCCTTCCGACGCGAACTTCTTGCTGATGAAGGTGGACGGGGCAAACGAGTTATACCGTTACCTGGTGGAGGAGAAGGTGATCGTGCGCAACCGCCACTCGGTGGTTCCCGATTGCATCCGCGTAACGGTGGGCACGCCCGAAGAGAACCGTGCCTTATTGGAAGCATTGAAAAAATATAACGATACAATATGAAGAAAGTACTATTCATCGATCGGGACGGTACCCTGATTATCGAGCCGGAGGACGAGCAGATAGACTCGTTCGAGAAGTTGGAGTTTTACCCTCACGTGTTTCAATACTTAGCGCGCATCGCGAACGAGCTGGAATACGAGTTGGTAATGGTGACCAACCAGGACGGACTGGGCACCTCCTCTTTCCCAGAGGATACTTTCTGGCCGGTGCATAACCTGATCATGAAGGCGTTCGAAAACGAGGGGGTGCGGTTCAGCGAAGTGCTGATCGACCGGTCGTTCCCGCGCGAGAACCTGCCCACCCGCAAGCCGGGCACGGGCTTGGTGACCCACTACATGAAGGGGAACTACGACCTGGAGAACTCGTTCGTGATCGGCGACCGGATGACCGATGTGCAACTGGCACAAAACATGGGATGTAAATCGATCTTATTAAGTGACGAGCAAGAGACGAATGCCACGCTAACAACGACCGACTGGAGCGAGATCTACCAGTTCCTGAAAGAGGAGCCTCGGAAGGGGAAGGTAACGCGGGTGACCCACGAAACCAACATCACGGTGGAGGTGAACCTTGACGGCAACGGCAAGAGTCATATCTCCTCCGGACTGGGGTTCTTTGACCATATGCTGGAACAGATTTCCCGTCACGGGAACATCGACCTCACTGTTGAGGTAAAAGGCGACCTGCACGTGGACGAGCACCACACCATCGAGGACGTGGGCATCGCGCTGGGTGAAGCATTCAACCAAGCCTTGGGCAGCAAAAAAGGGGTGGAACGATATGGGTTCCTCCTGCCTATGGACGACTGCCTGGCGCAAGTGGCCATCGACTTCGGGGGGCGGCCTTGGTTGATGTGGGACGTGCAATTCCAACGGGAGTTTATCGGGGACATGCCGACGGAGATGTGCATGCACTTCTTCAAGTCGTTCAGCGACAACGCCCGTTGTAACCTCAACATCAAGGCCGAGGGGGAGAACGAACACCACAAGATCGAAGCGGTCTTCAAGGCGTTTGCCCGGGCCATCCGCATGGCGGTGAAGAGGGGCGACGAAGGGGGTATTCCCAGCACCAAAGGGGTGTTGTAATGCTTGAAGCAAATCGACCTTACAGGTAACGTTCCTTCGTACGAAGAACTGAAAGAAGTTTAAAACAGGTTTGTAGACAGATGATCGCGATCATACAATACAACGCGGGAAACACCACGTCGGTTAAGAATGCCGTGGAGCGATCGGGGTATCCTTGTCGGGTAACCGACCGCCCCGAAGAGATTCGTCACGCCGATAAAGTGATCTTCCCGGGCGTGGGCGAGGCGGGATCGGCCATGCATTACCTGCGTGAACGGGCACTCGATCGGGTGATCGTCGCCTTACAGCAACCCACGTTGGGCATCTGCCTCGGCCTGCAGTTGATGTGTCGTTTCTCCGAAGAGGGAAGTACCCCCTGCATGGGTATCTTCGACACGGAGGTAAAACGGTTCCCGGCGGAGGAGATCGTACCGCACATGGGGTGGAACACCCTGCGCGACACCCGCTCGCCCCTCTTTAGCAATTTCAACGCGAGCGGCAACGGTAACACGAGCGACGAGGCTCGCGGGGATAACGCCGGCGATTCGGTCTATTTCGTGCATAGCTATTACGCGGGGCTCTCCAAGGATACGATCGCCACGTGCGATTACATTGTCCCCTTTAGTGCCGCAATGTGGAAAAGCAACTTCTACGCGACCCAGTTCCACCCCGAGAAATCAGGCCCCGTGGGCGAACAGGTTCTTTACAACTTTCTAAAACTGTAATTCTTCATTCTTCACTCTTAATT
>CAYFMZ010000189.1:0-2434 GCA_964344275.1 uncultured Proteiniphilum sp. | reverse complement strand
TTTCGCTATATTCCTATTGTTTATCCACTTTTCTTACATCGAACTCACGTTAAATATTTAAACTATGACCTATTCACTAAAAAACTTAATTTGCTTCTATTGCATGGCAGCAAGCTCCTTATTTTTCTTTCCTGAGACTGCTGCAAGCCAAACAAAAACCGTTCAACTATTCGCGCACAGAGGGGGTGCCTATGAATTTGACGAAAACACCCTATCTGCCTTTGAAAGCAGCTACAACGAAGGGCTACGAGGATTCGAGACCGACGTGCGATTATCCAAAGACGGCGAACTGGTTATTTTTCACGACGCATCCCTAGAAAGGATGACTGGGCAACAGGGATCCATTGAGGAGTTAACCTCTTCAGAACTCAAGGCTATAACAACAAAGAAGGGCAATCCCATTCTGTTTTTAGAGGAGCTGCTTGACTACTTCGCGGACAAGCCTGGCATCTATCTCGAGCTGGAGATGAAAACCAACGAAAAGCACTATCCACAAGAAAAACTCGAGCAATACTGCGATCAATTGTATGGTATGGTCATGTCGAAGAAACCTGCTTCATCAACTTATCTTTTCACCTCTTTCGACAAACGCCCCCTTCGTTACATAAAGGAAACCTACCCCGATGCCGATATGCTTTTCATCACTTCAAAACCCTGTTCGGAGGAAACCGTCCGTGAAACGTTGGAGTTGGGCCTAAACAGATTGGGGTGCAACTTGGATGGAACCAGCCGGGCAAGCGTAAAACAGGCGCAAGAAGCCGGTGTTTTGGTGAGCTGTTGGCCGGGCAGAAGCATTGAGGACTTTCGGTTGGGCGTGGCGTTGGGTTGCGATTACTTATGCTCCGATGTACCCGTTCAGGTCAAACGCTGGGCTGACAGCCATATAAAAGAGGTGAATATTAAATAAAATCGCCGGGTAAGAAAAAAGCACCAACCAGAAAATACTGATAAGTGCTTTTAAAATTTCGTCGGGGTGGCGGGATTCGAACTCGCGATAAATTAACTAATTAAAAGCCCAGGGAACGTGGGCTTTTTTTAAAACTGATAAACATGATAAGAAAGATGACAAAGCAGTTCGTTGCCTCCGTTGTGTTCGTCGCTTTGCTGTTGGGAGGATACTCCTGTTCTAAAGACGATTACTTGTCGGAGCATGAAGTGCGAAGAATGATTGAAGAGGCGTTGCGGCAGAATAACCAGTCGAGGGACGACCTTGATGAGTCGGATGTGGTGAGAATCATTGATGATGTGTTACGAGAGTACAATCAATCGGGAGAGTACTTGAGCGAGTCGGATATACGTAGGATAATTGATGAGGTGTTGAGTGAATACAACAACTCCGAAGGGGGACTCACGGAAGCCCAGATTCGTAATATGATTGAACAAGCACTGATCGAGAATAACGAACAGCTGGAATTCACGCGGTGGGAGATCGTGAACATCACCGTGAATTGGGACGATTGGGAATGGAACAGTTCTTCTGCCCAGTGGGAAGCCATTTATGATCTCCCAGAGCTTGACGAGTTTATTTACGAGCAGGGAGCGCAACTGGGATACGTTTTTATTGGCCAGCAAGGAGTGGATGAAGTGCAGAAATTACTTCCCTATGTAGACACATACTATGCCGGGGATGATTCACAAGGCAATCCCATCTATTTCACGGAAACCGTGAGCGTTGATTACCAGTTTGGAAATCCAAGCACGGTCGCCTTTTTTATTAAAGATTCGCAGTTGGCGCAAGACCCGGACGCTCCACAAACTTATAACTTCCGAATCGTGTTGATTTGGTAAATCGGCCGACACGAGGGTGAAACGATGAAGCCGCGACCTCGCACATGATACGGGCTACAAGCGGAAAGGAGAAAAACATTTTTCACCTTTCCGCTGTTTTATATTAAACGAACTATGTTTTATTATGTCTTACAAATAAATACTATTTATATACATCAAAACCAAAAACATGAAAAAGAAACTGTTACTTAGTGTTTCCGCGCTTTTACTCCTTTTCCTTGGTTATAGTTGTTCAGATGACGACTATTTAAGCGAGCGAGAGATTCAGCAAATGATTGATAATTCATTGAACGGACAGTGGCAAATTGTACCTGTAGAGATAGCGGGCAGCGATTGGCAGGTGTTTGAAAATGAGTTCGAAAGTTACCATTGGGTAACGGTTGAGCTTCCTGAACTAACTGATTATATTTTTGATGAAGGATTGGTTCATGCTTATTATAAATTCGATAATAATGCCAAGACCGGATTGCCTTACGTGAAGACTACTGTTGGGAATGATGGGATCCCGTACACGGAAACGTACAGTTGCGATTTTGTTTTGGGCAATCCTTCTACCGCCACGTTTCATCTGGAAGCTTCCGATGCAGGCTTGTATAATGGCAACCCGCCCGCGGCTTCGTTCCAGATTATTCTCATCTGGTAATTA
>CAYFMZ010000188.1:0-2504 GCA_964344275.1 uncultured Proteiniphilum sp. | reverse complement strand
CGGTTAAATTTCAATCAGGGAAGCATAAACCTGATGAATATTGCCATCGCCTTTATCATGTTTGGCGTGGCGCTAAGCATCAAACCCAAACACTTTAAGGCCCTTATTTTAAGCCCTAAGCCGGTAGTATTGGGTGTAATAGCACAATACGTGCTTCTGCCCGCGCTCACTTTTTTGTTGGTGATAATTTTACGCCCCACAACCGCGGTTGCCTTGGGAATGATCTTGGTGGCGGCGTGTCCGGGGGGAAACGTCTCCAACTTGATCTCTTCGATATCCCGCTCAAATGTCACACTTTCGGTCAGCCTTACCGCCATCACCACCGTGATGAGCCTTTTTATGACGCCCTTTAATTTCGCCTTCTGGGGAAGTTTATACGCGAAGCATTCCCCTTTGTTGGTCCCTATTTCGATCGACCCCGTGGAGATGTTTCGTACCGTGTTCTTGATCCTTGGTATTCCCGTTATCTTAGGTATGTTCGTGGGGATGAAGTTCCCCCATTTCACCAAGAGAGTCGATAAAACGGTACAAGCCGCCTCCGTTATCTTTTTTGTCGGGTTTATCGTGGCAGCCTTGGCGGGGAACTTCGACCTGTTTTTACGCTACATCCACCTGATATTCTTCCTGGTGCTTATCCATAACGGGTTGGCCTACATGAGTGGGTATTATTTCCCCAAAGCATTTAAGGTAAGTGAAATTAATTGCAGGACAATTTCTATAGAGACAAGTATACAAAATTCCGGATTGGGATTGGCACTAATTTTCAACCCAAGGATATTCCCTCCAGAGCTGCAACTGGGAGGTATGGCTTTTATTGCCGCGTGGTGGGGTGTATGGCATATTATTGCCGGTTTGATCCTCGCGTTCTACTGGCGCAAGCGGATTGTTTCTCCAGAACCTATACGTTAAAACCGGCCGGAGCGTACAGAAAGAGACGGCCCACTCATTGAACACCCGAAGAGAAACGTTTACAGCACTATTTACAACAACTTGATATGATCTACCGATACGATTTCCGTTACACGTTAGCCAAAATTCCGGTGAATACCACCCTTCGGTTGAACTTCCGGAAGCTGGTTTTTACAGGAAAAAAGGAGAACGTCTCAAAGAAGAGGCCCATCATCTTGGCTCCCAATCATCGCAACGCGTTGCTTGACGCGCTTATGCTGGTATATTCAAGTTATCACGCGAAACAGGTTGTTTTCCTGGCAAGGGCCGATATCTTTAAACAGAAATTTGTCGCCTGGTTGCTAAGGGGGTTACGTATCATGCCGGTCTTCCGAATCCGTGACGGGAAGGATAACTTGGACAAAAATAACGAGATCTTTGATAACGCGGCTCGTATACTGAAGAACAACAATCCATTGGCTCTATTCCCGGAAGGGCGGCACAACCCAAAGCAATCGCTTCTCCCCATACAGAAAGCGGTGCCCCGCATCGCGTTGCCCACCGAGGCGGCGCTCGATTTTGAATTAAAGAGCCAGATCGTGCCGGTAGCCATCTACTATCGTGACGTCTCTGCTTTTTTATCGGACGCGTATGTCACATTCGGCAAACCCATCGAGGTATCTCAATACAAAGAGGTGTACCAAGAGAATCCCGGCCTCGCCATTAACCAGTTGCGGCAAGAGTTAGAGGCGCGCCTTAAATCGATGGTGGTAAATATATGGAACGACGAATATTACGAGGAGTACCAACTCGCGATTGATTGGAACGGCGATCGGCTCGCGGAAGAACGGTTCTCCGATCGTAAGGATGGTTTCTTGCGGGCAGCCCTGCATATCGTGAAGAAACTGGACGGCCTGTTCGAGAGTGAACGGGAGCAGTTTAACGAGAAAATTGAAGGGTTTCAAGAGGCCCTCCGCCTGTTGGAAGAACACGGCTTTACCTCCAAAGACCCGATAGGGAGGCCCTTATCGGGGTTCCAACTTTTCACTCGTTTCACCGGGCTCACCCTTTCCGCTCCGGTTGCCCTCTTTGGTTTTATTAACGGCCTCTTCCCGTTGCTGCTCAATAGCAAGCTCAAGGGGTTGTTCAAGGATAAGCAGTTCCTCTCATCCGCACGATATGCCGCCGGCCTCTTCTTCGTGCCGATATTTTCGCTGCTCCAGTCGCTCCTTCTTGGAGGCATCTCGGGACATTGGCTCTTGGCACTGGGTTACCTTTTCGCGATGCCCCTTACTTTCTACTTTTATCTCCGCTGGCGAGAATGGTGGAGGTTAGCCACACGGGACAGAAAAGTACGTCGTTTCGCGAAGCAGTTCCCCGAGCAATGGGAACGTATCGTGAGGTTGATTCGCCTTTGATCAACCTGCTTTCGCTAAACCTTCACACTCGTGAACGCTTCGGGTATCCCGTTTTGCACCGCTTTAAATATCTCGAACACAAAAGGGCCACTTGCAAACGCTTAGGGCATCAGGCTTGTACCCGTTCGCCCAAACAGTAGGGTCTTGCCCATCCTATCTCTTCTCTTTAAGATAAAAGAGGATTTCATTCGCCTTCAT
>CAYFMZ010000187.1:0-2579 GCA_964344275.1 uncultured Proteiniphilum sp. | reverse complement strand
ATTCGCCAGTCGTTTAAAGACTTTTTTCAATCGAAAGAGCACCGGATCGTGCCGTCGGCACCCATGGTGATCAAGGATGACCCCACGCTGATGTTTACCAACGCGGGAATGAACCAGTTTAAAGATATTATCTTGGGCAACGCGCCGATAAAATATCCCCGTGTGGCGGATTCACAGAAGTGTTTACGCGTAAGCGGGAAACATAACGACCTGGAAGAGGTGGGCCACGATACGTACCACCATACTATGTTCGAGATGTTGGGAAACTGGTCGTTCGGCAATTATTTTAAAGAGGAGGCGATCGACTGGGCATGGGAGTATCTCACGGAGGTGATCAAGCTCGACAAGGGTAGATTGTACGCGTCTATCTTCGAGGGTTCGCCCGAGGAGAACTTGGAGCGGGACGATGAGGCGATCGGTTATTGGAAGAAATACTTGCCTACCGAACGGATTATCAACGGGAGTAAGCACGATAATTTCTGGGAGATGGGCGACACGGGGCCGTGCGGTCCATGCTCGGAGATTCACGTCGACTTGCGCTCGGACGAGGAGCGAGCGAAGGTGGACGGGGCTTCCCTGGTGAATCAAGACCACCCGCAGGTGATCGAGATATGGAACCTGGTGTTTATGCAGTATAATCGCAAGGCGGATGGTTCGTTGGAATCGCTGCCGGCAAAAGTGATTGATACCGGGATGGGTTTTGAGCGGCTCTGTATGGCGGTGCAAGGGAAGCTATCGAACTACGATACCGACCTGTTTCAGCCGATTATTCAAAAAATAGCAGAGATAACAAACAATCGCTACGGGGTGGATCCCAAGAAGGACGTGGCGATGCGAGTGGTGGCCGACCACCTGCGTACCATCGCGTTCTCGATCACGGACGGGCAGTTGCCCTCGAACGCGAAGGCGGGATATGTGATCCGGCGGATCCTACGCCGAGCGGTGCGTTACGGGTATACCTTCCTGGGAATGCACGACGCGTTTATCTACCGGCTTGTCCCCACGTTAATTGAGGTAATGGGGGACGCTTATCCCGAACTTCCCGCGCAGCAATCGCTTATCGAGAAGGTGATGAAGGAGGAAGAGGAGGCGTTCTTGCGTACCCTGGAGACCGGTATTCGCTTGCTGGAGAAAAATCTTCCAAAAGAAAAAGAGGGGGTGCTGAAAGGGGAAGTGGCTTTCCAACTGTACGACACGTTTGGCTTCCCGCTGGATCTGACGGAACTGATTCTCAGGGAGCAGGGTATGTCGGTCGACTTGGAGGGCTTCAACCGTGAAATGCAGAAGCAGAAAGAGCGGGCTCGCAATGCGGCGGCCATGGAGACGGGCGACTGGACGAAGGTACACGAAGGTGAGCCGGAGTTCGTGGGGTATGACGAAACCGAGAGTACTACACGGATCCTGCGCTACCGCGAAGTGAAACAGAAGAACAAGCAGTATTTCCAACTGGTACTGTCACGCTCTCCCTTTTACGCGGAGATGGGGGGACAAGTGGGCGATAGCGGGTGGTTGACCAACGATAGCGGCGAAACCATCGATATCTTTGATACAAAACGGGAAAACAACCTCGCGGTGCACCTGACCAGTAAACTACCGAGCAATCTCAAGGAGGAGTTTGTCGCTCGGATCGACACCGAGAAACGGACCGCTACCGAGTGCAACCACTCGGCCACGCACCTGATGCATGAGGCTCTGCGTGAAGTGCTGGGGAATCACGTGGAACAGAAGGGATCGTACGTGTCGCCGGAGTTGCTGCGGTTCGACTTCTCGCACTTCCAGAAGATGACCCAGGAAGAGATCCGAGAGGTAGAACGGCGTGTCACGGCCAAGATACGAGAGAATTACGCGATCGAGGAGCATCGGCATGTTCCACTTGAAGAGGCGAAAGCGCAAGGGGCCATGGCACTGTTCGGCGAGAAGTATGGCGAGGATGTACGCACGGTTCGGTTTGGGACTTCCATCGAGTTGTGCGGGGGAACGCACATCTCGTCGACGGGACGTATTGGTACCTTCCGTATTATTAGCGAGGGAGCCATCTCCGCGGGGGTGCGTCGCATGGAGGCGGTCACCGCGAAAGTGTGTGAGGCGTATCTCTATGCTATGGAGGATGCGCTGAAGGAGGTTCGTGGGCTGCTCAACAACGTACCCGACGTGATGCAGGGTATCCACCGGTTGATAGCCGATAACGACGAAATGAAAAAAGAGATTCAGGTGTACGTGAAAGAGCGGACGGAACAACTGAAGCAGCGGGTGATCAATGACCGGAAGGAGGTCAACGGGGTCACCCTTTTCCGATTGGTGCTCCCCATCGGTGCACCGGAAGTGATAAAAGATATCGCGTACCAGCTGAAAGGACAGTTCCCCGAGAAGATGTTGTTCGTGGGGGCGACTGCCGCGAATGGCAAGCCTAACTTGACGGTGATGGTGAGCGACGACCTGGTGGCGGAAGGGTTCCACGCGGGGAACATGGTGCGTGAAGCGGCAAAAGAGATCCAAGGGGGCGGGGGAGGACAACCTCACTTCGCTACCGCGGGCGGGAAGAATGCCGAAGGACTGAACGCGGCCGTGGAGGTGATCGT
>CAYFMZ010000186.1:0-2579 GCA_964344275.1 uncultured Proteiniphilum sp. | reverse complement strand
ATCCCCGACGTGGGCTCATCAAGAATGATGATCTCCGGGTCCTTGATCATCACATCGGCCAACCCGAGCCTCTGCCTCATCCCTTTGGAGTATTGGCCGGTCCGCTTCTTCAGCTCTTCTCCCAGCCCCACCCGGTGAAGCAGTTCGACCGCCTTTTCTTTGGCCTCACCGCGCGGGATTCCATTCAGCTCCGCGGTGTAAACAAGATTCTCCACGCCGGTCATATCCTCATAAAAACCCACGTCCTCGGGCAGGTACCCTACCTTTCGCCTCACCTCCACCGGGTGGGTCGTGGAGTTAATCCCGCACACCGAGACCTCCCCACGCGTGGGTTCCGTCAATCCCAAAATCATCAGGATGGTGGTCGATTTCCCCGCGCCGTTGGGACCCAACAGCCCGAAAATCTCTCCCTCTCTGATGTTCAAGTCGATCTGGTCGACTGCCTTGAAACTCTTGTACATTTTAGTCAGGCCGGTCAACTCGATGATATGTGGTCCCATCCGCTACCTCCTCCCAAATTTGCGAAACAGATACAGAATCACCGCCGTCACCAAGAGAATGATGCCCACGCCGATCCATCCCCAGAGCATGGGCGTCTTCACCGTCATCCTGAAGCTGATGCTTTTGTTTGCCTCCGGCGTGTTGGCACTCATATTTAACGCGTAATCACCCGGTATTGCCTTTCGCGAAGCCCTTACCACCGCTTGCACATTCTCCGTTTCACCGGCCGCCAGCAACTCGACCGACACCGGCTCGAAGCTCACCTCCCACTCCGCCGGCTTGCTCGACGAGAGCTTGATATCTTTCAACTCGGCCGACCCGGTATTGCGTATCACCAGATCGATCCGCTTGGTATCGCCCGCCGTGATATCGGAACTTAACAGTCCTCGAGGGGTCGTCAGCTCCAGGTCGTACGATCCGGTCACCACCACCTCCAGCTCCAGCTCGTCGGAGGTGGTTCCGGTGGTCGCCTGGATCGGTATGGTATACGTACCCGCCTCCACGTTACCCGGGGGAGTGATTTCGATGCTAATGTTCTCTGTCGCGTTCGGCTCCACCTGCGCCGATGTCGCCTGCTTTCCCGTCACACGAAAAAGGACGTTCCATCCCCTGGGAGCGGCAGCCATCAAGGCATACAGCTGCGTCTCAGCGGTCTTGTTGCTAAGGGTGGCATTGAAATTAAAATTGGAGGTAGATGTCCCTTGCATATTGGGTTGAGTGGTCGTAAACTCGGTCTTGAACGTTCCTTGCGAAGTAACCGTGATGGTGAGCGGCAGCTCAGCCTCCTCGCCGGCATTGACCACGAATCGATAATTGCCACGGTTGACTCTATGGGGAATAGTTACTTGGAGGTTAAACGATTTCTTATCGTTCGGCATCACCGCCATCTGGTTGATCAGGTAGTTGCCCGACTTGATCTCCCATTCCCAGCCGCTGGGTATCCCCTTCACGGAGATATCCGGGTTTTTTAGTGTTTCCGTATCGTTCACGATATCGATGCTATAGTTGATGGTTTCTCCGGGAGGGGCGGAGAGCTTCGTGTAAGGGGTGTAAAGGAAAAGCCGGATCGATTGTTCGTTTGTTTCTGTTTGTTCAACCGAAGTCGTACCCGTTTCAATCACGACTTTACTCTCATTTTCAGGAATCGCACCCGCTCCTGTTTCTTGCGCGTTCACTATTGGAAGTAAAAGCGCGTTGGTTGCTAAAGTAATAGCCCAAAATCTCAATTTACATCTCTTCATAATTCATTCACAATTAGGATATATCTATTTTATACGATAATATATAGCCTACACGTAGCGGAATGGCGCGATTCCTGCCATAAAAAAGGGGCAGGATGCAAACGAATTTGCACAATGCCATTGCGAACAAAAATGTTGAATTTCACATTCCTGAACAGATGTTCATCCGAAAAGAGATAGAATTACGGTTTTTGAATTTTAGATCAAATAGTTTCTTTAAGAACTAACAATCAATCTTATAAACAATTGTTCAAACGAAATCCTGTTCATTAGAATGAAAGCTGATTACACAGCAATGCAAATTTAAAAAAAGAGCATGAGCCGCTTTGTTAATTTTTTATATAATATGAACGACCTCCTCTTAATTATTTTTAATTGTCGCCCAGTTACTCGAGAAAATCACGGGAAAGTCGTACAGGCAGTGTATTTGTCCCTAGATTTTTCCATGAAAAGTTCATAGTTTTAAAAGTTGTATTAACTTTGTGACAATTGACAAAATTAAAAACACAGTGAGGCGGTGGGCTGTTTTCCAACAAAACGCGGCAAGCAGAAAACTCACGCTAAACGAAAAAAGTATCATTTTATGAAATCGATAGCAATCATTTACGGTTCCAGTACGGAACATACGAAGGACGCTGCAGAGCGTATGGCAGAACTCCTGGCCGATTATTCACCCACGTTGTCTGATATTTATGATGGCGACGAAGAACCCTTTCTCACGCACGATGTATTGATTCTTGGCGTATCCACTTGGGGAGTTCAGGACCTACAAGACGACTGGAATGATTTCTATCCCAAATTAGAGAAGCTAGATCTCAAGGGCAAGACAGTAGCCCT
>CAYFMZ010000185.1:0-2588 GCA_964344275.1 uncultured Proteiniphilum sp. | reverse complement strand
AAATAATTCCATTATCTTTGTGGCATCAAAACGATAAAAATGAAAGCAAACAGGTTCCATCATCATCATTTTCATACTTGCAATCAGGCGAGGTGAGGTTGATGTGTACGAACCGGAAGCACATATATACAGGCCCGTCTGAATGAAATCAGGCGGGCTTTTTGTTTAGAATTCATTGAATGATCAATAAATAGTACACGACAAGTGATGGAAAAAATTAAAATTGCCATTCAAAAGAGCGGACGGTTGAGCGAGAAGTCAATCGAGCTGCTCAAGGAGTGCGGAATTAAAGTGTCTAACGGCGACCGCAAGCTGAAAACCAGCGCGAGCAACTTCCCCATGGAGATCCTTTTTCTCCGGGACGACGATATTCCCCAGTACGTGGAGCAAGGGGTGGCCGATATCGGGATACTGGGTGAGAACGAAGTGTGGGAGAAAGATAAGGACGTGAAGGTGGTCGAGAAATTGGGGTTCGCGAACTGCCGGCTTTCGCTCGCGATTCCCAAGGACGAGAACTACTCGGGCCTCGAATACTTCAACGGCAAACGAGTGGCGACGAGCTACCCAAAAATACTGGGTAAATTTTTCCAAGAAAAGGGAATCAACGTGAAGATCGAAGAGCTGGGTGGAAGCGTGGAGATCGCCACCGGCATAGGACTCGCCGATGGTATTTTCGATATCGTGAGCACCGGCAGCACGCTCATCATGAACGGGCTCAAGGAAGCCGAAGCTCTTATCCACAGCGAGGCGGTGATTATCAGCAATAAAAACTTGTCGCCACGGAAAACCGAACTCTTAGAACAGTTGTTATTCCGTGTGAAGGCGCATAAGAACGGGCAGGGCAAGAAGTACGTGCTGCTGAACGCGCCGGATGAAGTAATCCCTAACATCGTGAAATTGTTGCCCGGAATGCGGTCGCCCAGCATCTTGCCGTTAGCAGACAAGGGGTGGAGCAGCGTGCACTCGGTGATCAACGACGATGATTTCTGGGAGGTGATCGATGAACTGAAGCGACTGGGAGCCGAAGGGATCCTGGTGGTGCCGATCGAAAAAATGATCCTTTAGCGATTCAGAAGTTGAGATTTGGATTTAGGACTTGAGATCTGGATTCAGAACTTGAGGATTCAGAACGAGGAGTCTCATCTCAGGGATTATTAAGGTGTAACCCGCGTGACGCGTTAATCCATAAATCAGTAAAACAGATATATAATGAAGACGATTTCCAACCCCGCGCGAGCCAAGTGGGAAAAACTGGCCGAGCGACCGTTGATAAAGCAGCAGAAGCTGATGAAGACGGTAGAGAAGATGTTCTATACTATCGATCGAAAGGGCGATAAAGCCGTGCTGGAATATAGCCGGAAACACGATTTTGTCGATCAGGTGTCGCTCGAGATCGACCGGGAGACTATCGCCCGGGCCGCGGAACAGGTGCCGCAGCGATTGCAACTGGCCATCGAGCTGGCACGAAAGAACATCGAAGCATTCCATCTCTCCCAACGGGAAGAGGTGCGGAAGGTGGAAACCTCTCCCGGGGTGACCTGCTGGAGGGAATCGCGTCCCATCGAGCGGGTGGGAATATACATCCCAGGGGGTACCGCTCCCCTCTTTTCTACCGTGTTGATGTTAGGGGTGCCGGCCAAGCTGGCGGGATGCAGTGAAATCATCCTTTGCTCGCCTCCTAACCAAGATGGGGAGATTCACCCGGCCATCCTTTACGCGGCGGACCTGGTGGGAGTGACCCGGGTATTTGCCGTGGGGGGCATCCAGGCGATTGGAGCCATGACCTTCGGGACGGAGAGTATTCCTAAAGTGAACAAGATTTTCGGGCCGGGCAACCAGTACGTGATGGCAGCCAAACGATCGGCGCAGTACTACGGGGTGGCCATCGATATGCCGGCAGGGCCAAGCGAGCTGTTGGTGATTGCCGACCGGGCATGCAACCCCTCGTTCGTGGCGGCCGACCTGCTTTCGCAAGCCGAACACGGGCCTGATAGCCAGGTGGTCCTACTGTCGGATGATAAGAAGGTGATCAAGGAGGTGAAAAGGGAGATCGATCTACAGGTAGTGAACTTACCAAGAAAGGATATCGCCGAAAAAGCTCTTAAAAATAGCAAGGCGATATTGTTCAACAACTTGGAGGAGTGCATGCACTTTAGTAACTATTACGCGCCGGAACATCTTATTCTGGCGACCGAGTTCCCCACCCTGTTGGCACGCGAGGTGATCAACGCGGGATCGGTCTTCTTAGGCAATTACAGCCCTGAAAGCGCGGGCGACTACGCGAGCGGCACCAACCACACGCTGCCGACGGGGGGCTACGCCAAAGCCTACAGCGGGGTGTCGTTGGATAGTTTCGTGAAAAAGATCACGTTCCAGCATATCACCGAAGAGGGGGTGGCAAGCATCGGAACGGCCGTGGAGGCGATGGCCGAGGCAGAGGAACTGTACGCGCACAAGAACGCGATGACGCTGCGGTTGGGGTCTATCGTGAAGAAGAACCTGCCACCCGGCAACACCAATCCCTTGCTCGCGGAGGGAGAAACAATGGAAACAAAGGTGATCGAAGGGGAAACGGCCGGGGTAGAAGC
>CAYFMZ010000184.1:0-2599 GCA_964344275.1 uncultured Proteiniphilum sp. | reverse complement strand
ACCGGTATTCATGGAAGCGTCCGAGTTCAGGAGCACGGTAGCAGTGTAGGTGCCACGGGATCCATGTCGCGTTTCGCTATTTATAAAGAGAACCTTTATACCGTGATGAACAATACGCTCGCTATTTTTGACCTTTCGGGCGAGGCACCCGTGAAGAAAGGCGACAATATATACGTGGGATTTAACGTGGAGACCATCTTCAGTTATAAGGACTGCTTGTTCATGGGTACTCCCACGGGGATGATTATCTATTCGGTAGAAGATCCGCTAATGCCGGAATATCAATCCATGATTACCCACGTGTTCGGTTGCGACCCCGTGGTTGTGGAAGACGATATCGCCTACATCACCGTCCGCTCTGGTACTTTCTGCGGACAAGATGCCGATCAGCTCATTATCGTGAACGTGGCCAATACGAAGTCGCCTAAACATATCGTGACCTACAACATGAAAAGCCCCAAGGGATTGGGAATCGATAATGGAACACTTTTTGTCTGTTCGGACGGATTGCAGGTGTTTGATTCGGAAGACCCTACCACGATTATGGCCCACCGGCTCGCGCATTTTAAAGAGATGGATGGGTTCGATGTGATTCCTTACAATAACGTGTTGATGATGATCGCCGAGGATGGTATATACCAGTACGACTACAGCGATGTGACAGAGATAAAACAATTGAGCCGTTTGCCGATTGGCAACTAACATTTCCCTGTTTGGTTCGATTGATTGCTGCCGCCGGAGAAATTCAGCGGCAGTTTTTCGCTGGGTTACTCTTCCACTATTTATTCTCTGTGTGATTGCTAAGGACTAACTCGATTGTTCCCGTTTGTTCCCCGGCAACTTTGCGATCCCTTTTTGCATCGGTACGAAGATGAAATCGCCATGCTCCGATTCCCGGAACTCCTCTTCGCTCACCCGTGTGATGACGGTCATCTTTTGCCCCATCCTGCCTCCCATGGGGCCTACCAGCCACCCCCCGATACGGAGCTGCTGTAACAGTTTCTTTGGAACTTCCACCGGAGCGGCGGTCAACAAGATCTTGTCGAATGGCGCGTGCTGAGGCAGCCCCTCGAATCCATCCCCGTGAAAAAGGTGGGGGTAATATCCCAAGCTGTTGAGGGTCTCCTTGGCGCTGAGGTATAGTTGCTGGTACCGCTCGATGCTGTACACTTCTGCCCCCATCTCGCAAAGCACGGCGGCCTGGTAGCCGCTGCCGGTTCCTACCTCCAGCACCTTCTCGCCGGGCTTCAATTCCAAGAGTTGGCTCTGGTACGCCACCGTGTAGGGTTGGGAGATGGTTTGCCCTTTCTCGATCGGCAGGGGGCGATCGAGGTACGCGTATTCAGCCAATTCTTCGTCGATGAATCGTTCCCTGGGAATTTGGGCAATGGCTGCCAACACGCGTTCATCCTTGATCCCCTTTCTTTTGAGGTCTCTGGCCAATCGTTGTGCTTTTTTATTATCTGATTGCGTTGTTGTCATTGGGGAGTCTGTTTTTCTACTCCGATTGTTGCTTGATGATCCACACGTGATAAGTAAGGCCATGCAGCAAAAAGCAACGATCAATACCGGAAGTAGGTGTTTCATTTTTCGTTTCATAAGCTTTTTTGTTTCTTGCCGAGGCAGATCCTGTTCAATACAAAGATAATGATTTTCCGCACTTTATGTAAAAAATTGAAATAAATTATGTTGCAGAACCAATCTGGGGAATTAACCCTTCGCCATGCTGTGGCGACAAGACAGCCGTTCGCCATGAAGTAAAAAAGCGATGAGCAGCGTATCTATTGAAAGAAAAATGGTATATTTCGCATCAATTTAAATAAATAGCGATAAAGATAATGGGTAAAAGATGGGGAGTGATCTACAATTCGGTGGCGAACATGCGCTCTGAACCGCGCCACGGTGCCGAACTGCTTTCGCAAACGTTGTTAGGGACAATCGTGGAGGTGCTCGAAGAGCAAGGGGATTGGAGGAAAATTCAAACCCCCGAGAAGTATACCGGGTGGATGATTGGCTCACTACAGATGGTTTCTATCGAAGAACTTGCCGAATATAGACGGCAACCGAAACTGATTGTTACGGCACTCTATACACACGCTTGGGAAAACACGAGCGAGCAATCGACACCGGTCGCCGACCTGATCGCCGGGAATATTTTAGCGATCCAAAACGACGAAAACCTGCATTATAAAGTGGGTTATCCCGACGGCCGCCAAGCCTACGTGAAAAAAAAGGATGCTTTACCGGTGGAGGAGTGGCTGGCCGGTATTGGTTTGACGGGTGAGAGCATCGTCGCGAGTGCCATGCAATTAAAGGGTGTGCCTTACCTTTGGGGAGGAACATCGACCAAAGGGATCGATTGTAGCGGGCTCACGAAGCACACCTATTTCATGCACGGAGTTATTCTTTCTCGCGACGCCTGGCAGCAAGCGATGCAGGGGAAACGGGTGGATGAGGGGGCGGACTTCAGTAACCTGTTGCCGGGCGATCTTCTCTTCTTTGGTTCAAAGGCGAGTGATGAAAACTCGAAAGAACGGGTGGTTCACGTGGGGATCTACATGGGCAACAAGCGATTTGTTCATGCCTCTGATTATGTTAG
>CAYFMZ010000183.1:0-2619 GCA_964344275.1 uncultured Proteiniphilum sp. | reverse complement strand
ATATGCAATATATTGAACGACTGACCCTTTTTCTGATGCTCTTGTTGGCTTTTTCCTGTTGTCACACTGAAAAGAGCGGGAGTGTTAAGAACGATGAGGATCCCGATTTTTATATTGAATGGGATGAAACCTCCCTTCTCCGTGTATCGGAGGAGGGGGGTTACCCTCGTTTGCACCGTTTGAATGACAACTCGTTATTGCTCGTGCATGAAAATAGGAGAGGGGATGTGGTGGTAAAAAGGAGTACCGATGAAGGCCATTCATGGGATGATCCAGTCACCGCGTACGGGAAGTTTGAATTTGTCAATCCGGTGTCCACCGCTTCTACGGTGGTGAATATTGCCAATCCTGAAATCGTGCAACTTGCTAATGGAGATATTCTTTTGGCCTGCAATCTTCGTCCCCGAGTGGAGGGTATATACCCCTATTCGATTGCTCTAAAGCGAAGCAGTGATAACGGCAATACATGGTCGGACGCGAAAATACTATATCAAGCCGCCCCGTTCTTCAGAGATGGTTGCTGGGAGCCATCATTTTTAGTCCTTCCCAGCGGTACCGTGCAAATTTATTTCGCGAACGAATCGCCGTATCGAGATTCGGACGAACAGGAAATATCGGTACTCACATCTACCGATAATGGATTTACATGGAATGAAAATCCCTCGACTGTTAGCTTCCGACGCGATCATCGCGATGGGATGCCTGTAGCCGTTCATGATGGAACAAATGTGTACGTGGCTATTGAGGATAATTTTTCGGGACAGTTCAAACCCTATATCATCCGGGGTATGGTGAGTAATCCATGGAGTGAGGCGGTTATGGAAGATTCTTCCTTTCGATACTCCGCGTTAAAGTCTCCATTGCCGGACACGGTGTATGCCGGGGCACCCTATCTTATAAGGACAAACAGGGGTGTTTACGTGCTCTCTTATCAGACAACAGAAAACCGAAATCCCGATTGGGAGTACTCGACCATGGAGGTAGTGCTTAGTCATGCTCCTTACGACTTCGGGAGCCCATCTCGGCCATTCGACGTTCCTCTCTCTCGAGAGGCAAAGTGGAATTCCTTGGCGGATTTGGGAAATGATACGATTGTAGCGCTTGCTTCAACCAATTTTAAAGGAGATAAAGTTGGTATATGGATGATTAAAGGAAAAATAAAATCACGCTAATTTTTTTAGAAAATGGTTCACTTGTTTCAATATGTTTTATTAACGCTTCTTTTAGTGGGGTGTAGAGCACAAGAGGTGCCACCGGAACCGATTCCTGTTGACCCGACGTTGTATCGAAATCCGGTAGTTAATTACAGCTTGCCCGATCCGACGATTGTAAAAGGACACGATGGTTATTTTTACCTTTACGCCACCGAAGATATCCGCAACCTTCCGATTCATCGCTCAAAGAATCTGGTAGATTGGGAACTAGTGGGAACTGCTTTCACTAATGCAACTCGCCCCACGTTTGAACCTAACGGAGGGTTGTGGGCACCTGACATTAATATCATTAATGGGAAATACGTGCTCTACTACTCCATGTCGGTTTGGGGTGGGGAATGGACATGCGGAATAGGAGTGGCAACTGCTGACAGGCCGGAAGGTCCTTTCACCGATCACGGGAAACTATTTCGTAGCAACGAGATTGGTGTGCAAAACTCTATCGACCCGTTCTATATCGAAGAAGAGGGAAATAAGTACCTTTTCTGGGGTAGCTTTCGAGGTATTTATGCCATCGAGTTGTCGGACGACGGGTTGAGTGTGAAGCCGGGAGCCGAAAAGCAACAAATTGCCGGAACGGCGTACGAGGGAGTGTACATTCATAAGCGCAACGGCTATTACTACCTGTTTGCTTCGATCGGTTCTTGTTGCGAAGGATTGAACAGTACCTATACCACCGTGGTGGGACGTTCTTCGTCGCTTTTTGGCCCGTATGCCGACAAGCAGGGCAGGCCTTTGATGGAAAACCATCACGAGGTGTTGATACAGAGGAATCAAAAATTCGTGGGCACGGGTCACAATTCCGAAATCGTGCAAGATGAAAAGGGTCAAGATTGGATCTTTTATCACGCCGTGTCGGTAGATAATCCAAAAGGGCGGGTTCTGATGATGGATCAAGTGAAGTGGCAAAACGATTGGCCGTACGTGGAAGGGGAGACTCCTTCGCTGGAGGCTCAAAAACCCTTTTTCGAGTAATCGAGTTCCCAGCGAATCGAGTTCCCAACGAATCGAGTTTCCAGCGAATCGAGTTCCCAGCGAATCGAGTTCCCGACGAATCGAGTTTCCAGCGAATCGAATTCCCAACGAATAGAGTTCCTTGAAGAACTGATTTTCTCAAGAACCGGAAACTTTTGACAGTTTAAAATAGCTGGTAAGCAAAATTTCGCTAAATTTGTGTACAGTGCAGTATCACGTGCAGTATATCTGCTGAATTCGATAAACCCGAAAGTTCAAAAATTAATATAAAAAAGAAAGACAATGATGAAGTTTAAAAAAATGATTTGGCTGGTAGCCATGGTGACCGTGATAGGATGTACCGGTCAGCAAAAAGAGACTGCCGATGAGCCGATGACGCTTTCAGGCTTAAGTAGAAGTGATTTTCAATCGGTGGTAAACGGTGACTCCA
>CAYFMZ010000182.1:0-2668 GCA_964344275.1 uncultured Proteiniphilum sp. | reverse complement strand
AGCGGCACTCGTCAGCAGCGCGTTGAACGATCCTTCTTTTCCGGCGAACGAGATGACCGCCGAGATAAAGAGAAATAGCGCGTTAAATAGTAAAATGTAACCCAGGTACTTTACAACTGCCCTCGCGCGTATCATATATTTTGCGGTGATTGAACGCGTAAAAGTACATGTTTTTTGGTTCGATTGTTCAGCCGGACACTTTTTTTTGCAAGGTCTCGATTGCCGGCTTGTAAAGTGGACTTATCGCAACAACCGCAGCCCGTTGAGAATGACAACCAACGTGCTCCCTTCATGCACCACAACGCTAATGGTTATATCGGTCAACCCCATAAAACTAACAATAACCAAGAAAATAATAACGGCCAATGAAAAGAATAAGTTCTGCCAAATCACGCGGTTCATTTTAGAGGAAACCCGATGGGCATACGTCAATTTAGAGATGTTGTTATGCACCAACGCCAGGTCAGACACCTCCACCGCGACGTCGGTGCCGTCGCCCATGGCAATGCCCACGTCCGCGTTAACAAGCGCGGGAGCATCGTTCACACCGTCGCCCACCATCGCGGTGATCCCGTACGTATGTTTCTGATGGTCTATTATGGTTGATTTGTCGTGAGGCATAACATTCGTGATGGCTTCGTCTATTCCCAACGCACTCGCTACGGAATTACCGGTTGTTTCGGAATCGCCGGTGATTAAGGTGGTGTGAATACCAAGTTTCTTGAAGTACTCGACGGTTGCCCTGGCATCATCCCTTGGTGTATCCATCAAGCCGATAAGGCCTACCACTTTCTCCTCTTCCGCTACATAAACAACCGTGTTCCCTTTTGAGGCCCATTCTTGATTTAGTCGGGTAAACTCGTCGGGTACATTTTCAAAGGAAGCGGGTTTGCCAATGCGGTAGCTTGTTTCATTAAAATGGCCCGAGAGCCCTTTTCCAATATCGTTACTTACAATGATGTTCAGCCTTTCTTTCGCGTCAAATTTGGCCAAGATGGCATTTGCCAGCGGGTGATTCGACTCTCTTTCAAGGGCTACAATTACATCTATTAAATGCTCCCTGTCGACCGATTCTGTGAAGTAGTAGCCGGTTACCCGCGGTTTTCCTTCCGTAAGCGTTCCCGTCTTATCGAACGCGATGGCTTTGATGCTTGCCAGTTGCGACAGGTAGTTGCTCCCTTTCGAAAGCACCCCATTCTTGGCAAGGTTGGATGTGGCCGATAATGTGGCCGATACAGTGGCGGCGGCAATGGCGCAAGGAGAAGCAGCCACCAACAACACCAATCCCCGGTAGATGCTTTGCGCCCAAGTCCAGTTGAACAGGAAGGGAGCAGCAATGACGAGCAAGGGGATGGTAGTCAGGACAATGTTGACATACCAGGGTTCAACACGCTGAATAATACCGGCCGCTTTCGTTTGGTTGTTTTGGTTTTGCTTCACCAGTTGCACGATCTTGGAAAACAGCGTGTCTTTGTATTCTTTTGTCACCTCCATGGTAAATGAGCGGTTGCCATTCATCGTACTCCCGAATACCGGATCACCGACCGATTTCTCACGTGGTATACTCTCTCCGGTAATCGAAGATTCATCTATGGAGGTTGTACCCGAAAGAATTACCCCGTCAATAGGTACTTGATCACCATTCAACACCTGAAGCCGATCGCCCATCTTTAAGCCGCTCACTTCCACTATTCGGGTGTTTCCATCCGCACCGATTAACCGAGCGGTGGTTGGCGTCATCTTTAGCAACTTGGTGATTTCCCTTTTGCTCCTTCCTTCCGCGAAGTGCTCCAGAAATTGAGCCCCGGAAAATATGAGAATCAATAGGGTACCTTCCCAAAAGTTGCCGATGATGAAAGCACCTATCGCAGCCAATCCCATTAATAGATGGGAGTTGGGAGTGAATCTTTTTTTTAACTTGGTGTTCTCAATGGTTTCGCCAACTCCTTCAACAATTACAATATGATAGCCTGCCGCGATAATGGCAACTGAGAATAGTATGTTTTTCAGTACTAAGTGGTTGTTGCTCACAAGCAGCGCGATAATCGCCATTGTTAGTCCGAGGAAATAGAGCGCAACGGGTGCTTTGCTTCCTGTCTGTTCCATCCGTTTTTCCATGATTATGCCTACTCCCTGATTAGTTTATTTCGGTCGATAACGTTTACCGTGCGCCCTTTCAGTTCGATGATCCCGTCCTCCTCCATCTCTTTCAGCGAGCGGGCCAGCGATTGGCGTTGCACCCCGAAGTATTCCGCGAGTTGGGTGCGCGAACGCTTCAGCATGAACGAACCATCCTCCACGGTGGTGTTTTCAAGAAAGTAGGTTGCCAGTTTCTTTCGTAAGCTTTTCAGCGAAATCATCTGCAACTTGCTCGTGAGGAAATGCGTCAAGTCGGCATTCATCGTCAAAAAATTCGTCAACAGCTGCTTGTTGTTTGCCATCTCGTCCAGCCACGCCTCCTTCGATATTTTCAGGAAGATGGTTGTTTCCAACGCGATCACGTCCACGGGGTAGTTGTTTTTTGCCCCGTAGATAAACGAGGGAGCGAGCGGGATCACCGGCTCCATGATATCGATATCCAGCACGTTCCCTTCCATGGTAATCATTTCCGAGCGAACGCTTCCCTGTATTAATAGCATCACGAAATGGATCGGATCGCCTTGACGGA
>CAYFMZ010000181.1:0-2690 GCA_964344275.1 uncultured Proteiniphilum sp. | reverse complement strand
GAAATGGAATCTTCCTTCGTGACCTCCTCGTCATTGGGTTCGATGCTCACCACGCCCTTGGGCCCTGAACAAGCAACCATCGCTGCCGTGAGGGTGAGAATATAAAAGAATAGTTTTGTTTTCATTACCTATCTGTTTTTATTGTTTAATTTTCAATACTTGGGTGCCAATCCCTCTTTTACGGATTAGAAGCCGGCTCCCTATATATATAACAATTTCAAAGCGATAAGTTATAAAAAAACGCAAAAAGTGAATCGCGATTCATTTTGTTTCGTATATTTGGAATAATAAACATCTGTGAAGTAAAAAACATCGCTGAATATGAAAGAGCTATCTCGTCGCCATTTTTTACGCAAAGGACTTGCAAGTATCGCTGGATTAACGACGATAAGACCGGGATCTATTGACTTCGATCTCAGTCGTGAAGTTACCGTCGATAAAGTAGCACTTGGTAAATCAGGATTGAATGTGTCCCGTATCGCGTTTGGAACCGGATCGAAAGGCAATGTCAAAGAATCCAACCAAACCCGCCTGGGTATGGATGCATTCATAAAATTAGCTCATCATGCTTACGATAGAGGAATCACTTTTTTTGATATGGCAGACTCTTACGGTTCCCATCCTTACGTGGCAAATGCATTAAAAACTCTTCCTCGCGAAAAACTTACCCTTCTAACTAAAATTTGGACACAACCGGATGGTTCAGAAAGAAATGTTCCTGTTCGTGAATCCCTTGATCGTTATAGACAAGAGATTGGCACTGATTATATTGACATAGTTCTTATGCATTGCTTAGTACAAGGAGGTTGGAGCAACGATCGTAGACACTATATTGATGGGTTATCTCAAGCAAAGGAACAGGGCATCATTAAGGCGGTAGGTGTTTCCTGCCATAACTGGGACGCCATGGCAGAAGCAGTCAACAATCCTTGGGTTGATGTGATAATGGCACGCATTAATCCTTTCCAGAGCCACATGGATGGTACACCGGATGACGTGAAAGCATTGCTGGGAAAAGCCAAACAAAACGGGATAGGGATTATCGGCATGAAGATTTTCGGTGAGGGAAACCATGTGAAAGATAGTGAACGAGAGCAATCTATACACTTTGCCCTTACTGAAGCCAATATTCATTGCATGACCCTTGGAATGGAATCCATTGCTCACGTGGACGACGCCGTTGAAAGAGTGATGCGGCTCGCTTAAATTTCAGGAAATACCCAAGGCTCTCTATATATAGGTTTTAAATATTTGTTAGCTTCTGCCACATTAAAATATTTTCTTTCATTGTCGTATTTCAACGAAACCCCGTTCATACGTGCCGCGATATTTCCTAAATGCGCGTACTTGGCGCTAAGGCTTGCCGTTTCTATGTTACACGCTGTATTTCTATCCCCTCTTTTCATGCAGTCAAGGAAGTTCAACACGTGATTTCTATGCTCTTTGTGATCGGCCGTTACGATCTTCGCTGGGATCTTTTCACCTTCTGGGTACACCTGCCAGTCGTTTCTATCAGCAACCAACGTGCCATTTTTCCCGGTAAAGATTAACCCGTAATTTTTTCCATAGGGACCCGATTCAATGCCCGCGTTGTTTTCCCAGGATAGGAGGTGGTCATCAAGCTGGTACAGCACAGACAAAGTGTCAAACGTTTCGTGCATCCCTTCAGGAAAAAGGTTATTCGCGCCGACCGCTTGTATGGAATGAGGCATCTCGGTTTGTTTTTTCCACCACAAAGCCATATCCAATAGATGTACACCCCAATCGGTCATCAATCCCCCGCCATAATCCCAAAACATCCTCCAAGAACCGTGAAAACGTTTGGTGTTGAACGCTCTCTTTGGTGCAGGCCCCAGCCACGTATCATAATCGACACCATTAGGAACCTCGGCATCACTTACTGTATCCTTTATTGCCGCGTAGTTGAAATTACAAAAGATATGAACCCGTGAAATATCACCCATGAGCCCGGTGTCCAGGTAATCGATCATATCTTTCCAAAGCCGTGCACTTCTTTGTTGTTGTCCCACCTGCACGACTCGATTATATTTTTTCGCGGCATCCACCATCACATCGCATTCCGCGATGGAGTTGCCAATGGGCTTTTCCACGTACACGTCTTTCCCAGCTTTACACGCGTCAACAAACTGCAGGCAGTGCCAATGATCGGGTGTCGCAATGATCACAGCGTCAATGTCTTTTCTGTCAAGGACTTTTCTGTAATCATTATACAGGTCGAACTTAGCTGTTTGTATAGCTGATAGTTCCTTCGCTCTTGAATCCAAAAGTGATTGGTCCACATCACATAAGGCCACACACTGTACCTCTTCCGATTGCAGAAAGCTAGATAAATTCCCCCATCCCATTGAACGACACCCTATCAAAGCGACATTTATTTTATCGTTTGCAGAAACGGTTGTAGTAGATCTCAGGTAGGTAGGCATTGCAATACCTGCCGCGATGGCGGAGGATGTTTTTAAAAACGAACGTCTAGAGATTGTCATTTTAGTCGTCTTATTATTACAAATTTCGAATCCATACATTCCTGAACGAAACGGCTGTACCATGATCTTGGAGCATTAACGGTAGTCGTCCATGGGCATTATATTCAGGTAAACCGATATAGGGTGTGTTCCCTTTGAGGATGTAATTATTTTGAATGAGAACCCCATTTAAAACCACCGTTATCA
>CAYFMZ010000180.1:0-2732 GCA_964344275.1 uncultured Proteiniphilum sp. | reverse complement strand
TTGGTCGCGCAAAGATACGGAGTCTCTCCGGTTTAGGGGAGTTGGTTTTTCTTTTTGGAGGAGATCAGGGTGTTCATTTAGTTCAAAAGTAGAGCCTCGCGCCGCGACAGTGAGGCAAGAAACAAGAGCCGTGAAAAGCAGGAGAATATGTTGATATTTCATAACGGAAAGTCCCTTCTTGTTAAGGTGTAAGCGCGTACGAGATTACTTGTTGAAGTTGTACATGTCGAGCACGTGAAGCTTGAATTACCTATTTAACTGGTCCGGTGTGTCGCTTGGATGCAATTTCCCGAGTGATTTTCCCACGACAACCGATACCATGGCATCGCCTGTCAAGTTTGCCACGGTACGACACATATCCAGCGGGCGGTCGATCGCGAAAATCAGCGCGATTCCGATGGCCAGTTTATCGGCCGGGATTCCGATCGATTCCAGCACGATGACCAGCATCACCATGCCTGCTCCGGGTACGGCAGCAGAGCCGATGGACGCTAACAGGGCGGTTAGGACGATGGTGAGCTGATCGCTGAAATCCAGTGGGATATGCAGGGCTTGGGCAATAAAGACCGCTGCCACGGCTTGGTAGAGGCTCGTGCCGTCCATGTTGACCGTGGCACCCACGGGCAGGACGAAACTCGACACTTCGTTGTCCACTCCCAGATGATCAGTTACTCGCTCCATGGTGACGGGCAACGTGGCCGCGCTTGAGCTGGTGGAA
This sequence comes from uncultured Proteiniphilum sp., assembly GCA_964344275.1. Lineage (GTDB taxonomy): Bacteria > Bacteroidota > Bacteroidia > Bacteroidales > Dysgonomonadaceae > Proteiniphilum. The sequence goes on along the minus strand of CAYFMZ010000180.1, from coordinate 2,014 downwards.
AAGCCCAATAACTGGGCCGGGGCTATCCCGCTTAAGAACCATTTGGGCGACCGGCCCGTGTAGAAGTAGACCACTATCACGTAAAAGGCGATCATAGCGATTAATCCCAATAACACGGTCATCCCGTAATTGAGCAACTTTACCAGGATCTCCATGTTGTCTGTATTGGCAATTATTTGCGCCAAGAGGGCAAACACCGCGAAGGGGGCGATCTGCATGATAAGGTTCACCATTTTCAGGATAATCTCGTTCAAGCCGTCGATGAGTAGGCTAACCGGCCTCGCCTTATCGTGGGAAATGAGTAGCATGCAAATCCCGAAGATAATCGAGAAGAAAATAACCTGCAGCATCAGCGAGTTGTTGCCGAACGCGGTAAATATATTATCCGGCACCATGTCCACCAAGAAGTCGAGCGGTTTAGGCTCATGCGTGATGGCCGCGCGTATGTTAGAAGTGATGGTCTCGTCTGAGGCGTAAGTGGCTGTTAGCTGTTCCACGGTTTCTCGCGACATGCCTTCGCCGGGCTGGATCGTGTTTACCAGCAACAGCCCGATGGTGATGGCGATGATGGTGGTGCTAATATAAAGGATCACGGTACGAATGCCAATGTGCTTGAAGCTTGAAATGTCTTTCAGGTCGGATATCCCTTTCACGAGCGACGTGAATATTAACGGGATGGCGATCAGCTTCAATAACCGGATGAAAATTACCCCGAACGGGGCGATCCAGTCGTTCACTAACTCTTTTCCCCAGCTGAAAAGCGTCATTAGTAGCCCAAACAAAATTCCCAGCGCCATGCCAATGACGATCTTCCAATGCAACGGGAGTCCTCTCATGTTTCTTTTGGAGTTTACTTTAACAAATCGATCAACACGGCCGCTTGGGAGTACTCTTTCTCCTTGGCCGCGAAGAGCAACGTTACGCTGCCGTGCTCTTTCTCAAGATCGACGATCTGTTTTACAAGTTCTTTATTATTGGCAAGCTCCTTGCGGTATCGCTTTTTGAACTCGTTCCATTTCTCGGGGTCGTGTCCGTACCATTTTCGCAACTCCGTGGAAGGGGCGATCTCTTTCAGCCAAAGATCCACCCCCGCCTTTTCTTTCGAGACACCGCGAGGCCAAAGCCGGTCTATCAATATTCGATAACCATCTTCCTCGCCCCTTTGTTCATATACACGTTTGATTTGGATCATACTATTCACGTTTTAAGCCGTTGTTCCCTCCGGCACGTTCATTGAATTGTTTGACCTTATTATAACGTATATCGATCCGCTATGTTTTCAATTTTATTCGTTGATCCCGACGCGGTTCAGAAGGAAGGCAAACTCGAACGCGGTATCCTTGATGCCGTCGTACCTTCCCGTCGCCCCGCCGTGCCCCGAATCCATGTTCATATGCAACAAAATGATATTGTCGTCGGTTTTCATCGCCCGTAGCTTGGCCACGTACTTGGTCGGCTCGTGGAAAAGCACCTGCGAGTCGTTGATGCCGCCCGTGACCAACATGTGCGGGTAGTCTTGCGCCGTTATATTATCGTAGGGCGAGTAGGAGAGGATGTAGTTGTAATATTCCTCCACGTTGGGGTTGCCCCACTCCTCGTACTCACCCGTGGTGAGCGGCAGGGTGTCGTCGAGCATCGTATTGATCACATCCACGAAAGGCACTTGCGAAACAATGGCCTGGTAGAGGTCGGGTCGCTCGTTCACCACGGCACCCATCAAGAGACCCCCGGCACTGCCGCCCATCGCGGTCAACTTTTCCGGTGAAGTATACCCCGCGTCAATCAAGTGCTCGCTGCAAGCGATGAAGTCAGTAAAGGTGTTCTTCTTTTTCAATAGCTTGCCGTCTTCGTACCACTGTTCGCCGAGGTCGCTTCCTCCCCGGATCTGCGCGATGGCAAACAGGAAGCCGCGATCGATCAGGCTATACATGCTGGCGCTGAAGTTCACGTCGGAGCTGCTGCCGTAGCTCCCGTAAGAGTAGAGCAGCGTGGGGTTGCTGCCATCTTTCTTTAT
>CAYFMZ010000179.1:0-2748 GCA_964344275.1 uncultured Proteiniphilum sp. | reverse complement strand
GTTCGGAGTACTAATTAAACTACTTGGGCGTGATCATTCCATTTTCGTGAAGCTCTCGGTAGACTGCTTCGCCGATGTCGTGCTTCACGCTGCTCAGGTCGCTCTTGCGGGCCCATACCCGGAAAGTAAACTCAAGAGAGTTGTTATTAATCTTGGTCATACGGGCAAACGGGGCGGGATGCTTTAGTATCCCCGAGTGCTTATCTGCAATCGTCAGCATCAGCTCTTTTACCTTCTCGATATCGTTCCCGTAGTCCACGTTGACGACGATCTCCGTGCGAAGGATGCCGTCGATGCTGTTGTTATTGATGATGCTCCCGGTAGAGAGCGGCCCGTTCGGGATGTAGATGGTCTTGTTTTCCGCGGTACGCAGCACGGTATGGAGAATACCGATAGTCTCCACTGTCCCCTCAAGGTTCTGCGCCCGAATGAAATCTCCCCCGCGGAAGGGCTTACTCAGGAGAATCATCACCCCGCCCGCGAAATTGGCCAGATTATCTTTCATTGCCAACCCCACCGCCAATCCCACGGCGGCGATGATCGCGGCAATAGAAACCGTTTTTACTCCCACCGCGTTGATGATAATCATGAACAGTACCACGAAAAGGAACGTCTGGATCACGCTTCGCAGGAACCCTTTCAACACCACGTCCCACGAGCTCTTCCTCATCACCTTCCCCACGAACTTGTCGATCTTGATAATAAGGAAGCGGCCAATGACAAAAATCACCACCGCGATGAGGATATTCACCAACAGGTCAAGTCCCCATGTAAGTATATTGTCTATCAGTTGTTGATAATCGCCCTCTTTAATTAACTGACCAAAGGAGGACGCATCGGTCGGGTTAACCGCGACGCTATCGGCAGGAACAATAGTTTGAAGCAATACCATCTTTTTCTGTTTAGGAGTGTCGAAATCGATGCAAAAATACAAAAAAACTATAGATCCCATTCACTATCGCGGCAGAGACGATGGTTTGATTCCCATAATAAGTGCTAATTTTTAATCTCTTACGCGATTCAAATGAAATTTACCTATATCTTTGCACTCCATTACCTGACATAATGAAATGAAAATTATATTTATTATACTTTTTGCTATCTATACCCTCGCGGCTTCGGCTCAAACGCGTGACTACATGGGATGGGTAGACCAATCGGCGCATTATATCGAAGAAAATAAACTGGATAGTGCCGCTTTCGCGTTGAAGAGGGCGATGTCGTTAGATCCGGCGAACGAACATAATCCGGTTTTGTTATTGAATTTAGGTATCATGCAGCGGCAATTAGGTCTTTTGGATGACGCGTACATTTCGTTCACTGCCTCTATTGCCAACAACCCAATGCCCGAGGTGGTGCTCCATAATCGTGCCTCGCTCTTGTGCGACTTGGAACGGTTCGATGAGGCGATGGAGGATTATCACGCTATTTTACGCCTTTACCCGAAAGACGTGGAGGCCTATTACCGGAGAGGCTTGCTGTTTCTGGAGAAGAACGACCGAGCGAATGCAGAAGCCGATTTCAACGCCGCGGAAATGATTGACCCTGATAATCTTTACTCTCGGTTAAGCCAATCATTGCTGTATAAACTGGATGATAACTGGGAAGCTGCAGCGGAGGTATACACTCGCTTAATCGAAACCGAGACGAATCCCGATCCGGTTTTCTACATGAACCGGGCAGAATGTTACCTGAACACCGATAAAGTTTCCAAGGCGGCAGTCGATTTGCAGACCGCGTGGAATTCACAGCGTAACAATCCCTATTTTTACATCCTTCGTGGCCGCATGCGGCTTGCCCAATTCGATAAGTCGGCCGCCCGAGAGGACTTTTCTCAAGCAAAAAAGATGGGATACGATGCCGCGATTGCCGACGAGTGGCTCAAGCGTGCGGAGTAATGAAAGAGATACAAACGGAACAAATAGTAAAAACCTAACTTATGAAATGGATCAATCGGAACGATAGCGAAGCCAACTACGAGGATCGTAGAGGGCGGGGCCGAGGCAAGAAAACCGCGGCGATTGGTGGCGCCGGTGCAGTGATTGTTGCACTGATTGCCCTGTTGTTGGGTCAAAATCCATTCCAAGCAGTGGAGATGCTCGGTAGTTTCGCCCCGGGTGAAACGACAGAGATAGTGGATCCGTCGCGGGTGAATGAAAACGAGGAGCTAAAGGTGTTTACCCTGGGTGTTTTTAATAGCGCGAACGATGTGTGGGAGGAAATTTTCAGAAGTCAGCTGGGACAGGAGTATGTTAGGCCGGGTCTGGTGACCTTCACCGATGCTACTGTATCCGACTGCGGCGGAGCTACGGCGGCAGTGGGTCCGTTTTATTGCCCGGGCGACCAAAAGATGTACATCGACCTCAACTTTTTTCATCAACTAAAGAGCGAGTTTGGAGCTCAGGGCGACCTCGCCATGGCCTACGTTACCGCGCACGAGGTGGGGCATCACGTGCAAAAATTGTTGGGGATCATCGATCAGATGAACCAGTATAGAGGGCGTATCAGCGAGGTGGAGTTTAATAGATTGAACGTGAAGCTAGAACTGCAAGCCGATTTTTTAGCGGGCGTGTGGGTATATCACGCGCAACGGATGAACATGATACGGCTTGAACCGGGCGACCTGGAATCAGTTATCAGCGCGACCACCGCGGTGGGCGACGACACCATTCAAAAACGCTCCATGGGGTATAGTGTTCCCGACTCCTTCACGCACGGCACCTCCGCTCAACGTACCTACTGGTTCCG
>CAYFMZ010000178.1:0-2750 GCA_964344275.1 uncultured Proteiniphilum sp. | reverse complement strand
ACCTTCTCCCGAACCTCTTGTTGCATCTCTTCCGCTGTTTGATAAACCGGATGGATGCTTTGGGTGGTGAACCGGTGGAGCACCTCCTTTCCGCGGGCCACGCACCAATCGGCCTTGGTCGCGCCGCTATCCGCGATCAATATCGTCTTTTGAGCTGTTGCTTTATCTGTTTCTTGGTTCACGTTTCGTGGGTTTCGTGGGTTTCGCGTGCGCGTTATATTTTAGCAGTAGCACGATAGCAATCGGCGCCTCTCATTTTATCGAGTGTGGATCTTCTCCTTTCTCAAGAAAGTCTGGAACGAGAAGCGAAAAGGGTGTTTCTCGTCTTTTTCATGTCCTTCCTCCTCAACGAGTTCCCACTCGGTCGGTTTGATATCGGGGAAGAAGGTGTCGGCATCCTCGAACAGATGATGGATACGAGTAATGTAGAGCATATCGGCCATGTGGAGGGAGGCGCGGTATAGCTGTCCGCCCCCGATAATGAACAGGAGTTCTTCATCTTTGCCGTATGCCAGTGCTTCATCGAGCGAACGGGCGACGAGGCAGCCGGGATACTTCTCGGCTTTACCGGAGGTGATCACGATATTGGTTCGATGGGGGAGTGCCCCTTTGGGGAGGGATTCGTATGTCTTTCGGCCCATGATGATGCTGTGCCCGCTCGTTTTCTCTTTGAAATATTTTAGGTCGGCCGGGAGGTGGCAAAGCAATCCCCCGTTACGACCGATACCATTCTGTTCGTCGAGCGCGGCGATGATAGCTATTCGTGGCCCGCGGTGCGTTGTTTTTATCATATGCTGACGGCCCCTTTGATATGTGGATGCGGATCGTAGTTGGTAAGTTCAAAATCCTCGAACTTGAATCCAAAGATATCCTTCACGTCGGGATTGATTTTCATCGTGGGCAGCGGCCGTGGATCCCGAGAGAGTTGCAAGTTCACCTGTTCAAGGTGGTTCAGGTAGATGTGCGCGTCGCCAAAGGAATGGATGAAATCGCCCTCCTCCAGACCAGTAACCTGCGCCATCATCTTCAGGAGCAGTGCATACGAAGCGATATTGAACGGCACTCCCAAGAAGATATCGGCACTCCGTTGGTAGAGCTGTAAGCTTAGCTTTCCATCGGCCACGTAAAACTGGAAGAACGCGTGGCAGGGCGGCAGCTTCATCTTGTTGAGGTCGGCCACGTTCCACGAGCTGACGATGATGCGGCGCGAGTCGGGGTTGTTTTTGATGGTGTTCACCGTTTGGGTGATCTGATCAATGGTTCCGCCGTTATAGTCCGGCCACGACCGCCACTGGTACCCGTAGATATGTCCCAGGTCGCCCTTCTCGTCGGCCCATTCATCCCAGATGCGTACCCCGTTATCGTTCAAATATTTTATGTTGGTGTCGCCGTTCAAGAACCAGAGCAGCTCGTGAATGATCGACTTGAGGTGTAGTTTTTTGGTGGTGAGCACCGGGAAGCCGTCGCTCATCCGGTAGCGGCTTTGGTGCCCGAAGATACTGATGGTTCCCGTACCGGTACGGTCCTCCTTTTTCACTCCCTCGGTGAGGGTGCGCTGCAATAGGTCGTGATATTGAATCATTTATATATACTGTTTACTGAATGTTCGTGTGCTATATTTATTACGGTGTTTACCAAACCACGTACGGAACGTACGTTTTTTACTTGTGCCGGGAGACACGTCCGTTTGAAGCGTCGTTCTAATGATATGCCTTCTTGTATTCTCGCATCGGCCCGCGCTCGTTTGATCTGGCGCGGGGAAAAAAGAGCGTGCCCGGCAGTTTCCGCAAATATACTTTTTTTTCGCGTAGTTTCGAGTAAACGGCACGAGTAATTTATAACATACCCTCTTTAGAGAATCGAGAAAAATTGAACAGAAAGTTTAAACTGGGAGGAAATTGTGTGGAAAAGTATGCAGTAATTTTCCTCGTTACTTATTTCTTTATCAAAAAAACGCCGTGTATATCAATAAAATGTATACATTTGAGATTCATTGTATCATTAAATAAAATCACGAAAATGGATCTATCTGAATTATTAAACAGCTCGATGGGACAATCGATTGTCCGGAGCGTCGCGGGACAACTTGGTATGAACGAAAAGGAAGCATCGGCCGCGGTAAGCACTGCCATGCCGGCTATTTTGGCAGGGATGACTAAAAACGCCCAGTCGAAGGAGGGAGCGGAAAGCCTCAACAAGGCGTTGGAAACGAAGCATGACGGTTCGCTGCTGGATAATCTATCTTCCATGTTACAAGGGCATACCGGTGATTTGCAGCGTGACGGTGATGGTATTTTAGGTCACGTGTTTGGTAGCAAACGGCCCGCTTTAGAACAAGGGATCGCACAAAGAGCCGGGATCAGTTCCGGTAAAGCCGGTCCGTTGCTTTCCACGTTAGCACCCATCGTGATGGCCTACCTGGGTAAGGAGAAACGTCAAGCCAATGCCGGTGCCGGTGGGTTAGGGGATCTTTTGGGAGGCCTCTTGGGCACGCAACAAGGCAAGTCGGGGGGAGGAATCATGGATATACTGGGCAGTGCGCTCGATAAGGATGGCGACGGTAACCCGCTCAACGATCTATTAGGTGGTTTCCTGGGGGGAGGAAAACGATAACGGGATTGCATCGTTGATTACGTTGATTACAATTACAGCAAAATGAGGCCTATAAATGTTATATAGCACACTCGAGATTAAATTAACGTGAGTTCGACCTAAGCCACGGTGAATTTATCCATTTCGACAATATCGTG
>CAYFMZ010000177.1:0-2817 GCA_964344275.1 uncultured Proteiniphilum sp. | reverse complement strand
TTAGAGCAACCATCAAAAATTGATTTATCGGTTCTGGATGGTAAAGGGGCCACGATGGCTCAGCACTTCTTGGCACTGGCGAAAGATAATCAGATTAAGCCGGATGAGAAATACACCGAAACCTTTACGAAATTCTTTAACGAGCTAAAGAAAATCGGCGCGGAGTTCGGTTACAGGACGGCTTTTGAGATGCTGTTACTTATCAAGAAACTGAATACTGTGGGGGATTTTTCCACAGAGGAGAGTATAGATATCGCCTTAATGCAGAAATTACTTCCCAAACTTCACGGTTCAAGAAGTAAAATATCCGAGGTGTTGGACGCGTTGATTAATTTATGCCTGAAAGAAGGGGTAACATTCTCGATTGCAAAAAGCGACGAGGTAAAACCGGAGGAGATCCATTACCCTATAGCTTTCGAGAAATTGGTCAGAATGTATAAAAACGCTTTGAATAATGGTTTTACCAGCTATACCGAGGCTTAGTATATGGAAGAGCGTTGTCTGCAAATACCATTGGATGAAATTGATCTCGGGCTAATCCTGTCGATTTATCCGGAAGGGAACGCCGATTTCCGCATAATTAAGGCTTTCGAGGCTAATGAATTTTCAGAAAGTCCTTATCAAATTCTGGAGGGCAATACTTACGAATACGATTTCAACAAAAGCTCTTATCAACTCAAAGCAAACATTCCGGGTATCGTTATTCCGTCTAAAATTCAGTCCAAAGAGCACGCATCTTCTGGAAGAATTGTTCCGAATATTTACGTGGGCACATTGACCTTGGAGATAGTCGATACCGAAAACAATATACCTATCGATACGCTGAATTTGGAGGTTTTGGCCACGAAGTTTAACAAGAAGATCGATAAAAGCTACAGAGAGAATTATCGGTTTATGCTGGAAAGCATCACGGACAAATGTACCGAACTTCTAATGCAAGTAAACACGCCAGTATATCAAACTTTCGAGATCGATTTTAATTGTGACAAGGGAACGGTATATCAACGCTTTTGTTTTGTTCAATCCATTATCCACAATCCCATATTCACTGAATCGGTCGAAAGAATCATCAGTAACCCCAAAACAAATTGGGAGGAGAAAGCCGAATCAACCGATATTCGAAGAATCGGACGAATCAATAATCACCTGCTCCGTCAGATTATCTCGACCAACAATCGCATGGAACTGCCATCGAATCACGCGATGAGGAAGCACGGGATCAATTCAATCCCGATGAGGATAGATAACTTCCGGAAAATTGAAAATATCGATACGGCCGAAAACCGGTTTATCAAGCATGTGCTGGAGGTTTTCAAGAGATTTTGCGAAGAGTGCTTGGCGGTATTTAAAAAACACAGAATGACCAAACCGACAGATGAAGCGGTTTACCTGATCAACAAACTGGAGACTCACCTGAAACATCCGTTCTTTAAGAATATCAATCCTCCTACATCCCTTAAACTTAACAGTCCCGTTTTACAAAAAAAAAGCGGATACAGGGAGATTTTAAATCGCTGGTTACAATTCGATTTTGCCTCCAAGCTTATATGGAAAGGGGGAGACGATGTATACAAGGCAGGTAAAAAGGATATCGCTACCCTTTATGAATACTGGCTGTTCTTCACCCTGTATGATTTAATAAAAGAGAAATTCGAGATCGATTCAGTATCATTCGATGGGAAGACGTACAAGCATCTGATAGAACCCACCAAGGACGGCTTGAATGTGATGTTAAAATCAGGAAAACATACGGCGTTAGAAGGAACCTATACCAAAAGAAACCGAGATTTAAGCATTAAATTTTCCTACAACAGAACTTTCAGAGGTGGAGTGGATTACCAAGATAAGCGAAGTGGAAGCTGGACTGCACCTCTCCGGCCTGACTACACGTTGAGTATCTGGCCTAAAATATTTTCTGAGAAAGATGCAGAAAGTAACGAATCGATTGTTCATATCCACTTCGACGCGAAGTACAAGATTGAAAATTTCCGACAGAGAGTTCAACCGGAAATAGAAGACACGGAACTAGAATATACCCTAGATCAAACAGAAATAGACGAACGAAAAGGCAACTACAAGAACGTGGATTTGCTCAAGATGCACGCCTACAAAGATGCCATCCGTCGTTCAGGAGGAGCCTATGTCTTGTATCCTGGAGCAACCAGTGAAACCTTTAGGGGTTTTCACGAAATCATTCCTGGATTGGGGGCGTTTCCGGTGAATCCTTCTTCCAATAATTACGATATTAAAGAATTATCCGACTTTATAGACCGTGTGATCGACCATTTGCTCGACAGGACTTCTCAACGGGAGAAGTTATCGGACGAGACCTATCATATTTTCAAGGAGCCAAAAGATGATCACAATGTCGTACACGAACGTATCCCCGAATATATAGCTAAAGAGAAAGTATTTGCAGATGAGGTATCTGTCCTGATCGGATTCTATAAGAACGAGGAACATCTGGAATGGATCTTGAAGCACCATCTTTATAACTTCCGTACCGGCTCAGACAGAGGATCACTCTCCTTATCCGAGATGCATCTCAATGCAAAATACTTGATTCTTCACGGGAAAAATGAACTGGAAACGGACAAATTCTTTAAACTAATTCACAAAGGGCCTCGGATTTTTTCCAAGAACGACTTACTGAGAAAGGATTATCCTGCTCCAAAAGGTGAATTGTACATCGTTTTTCAACTGGAAAAGGATGCGCCTGTGGAATTTGAAAATATGAAAATCGACTTGAGGAGATTGCCACAGTTCGTGACTCACAGAAATTCGGCCAAGCCGTTTTCAGCAACGTTATCGGAAGTT
>CAYFMZ010000176.1:0-2863 GCA_964344275.1 uncultured Proteiniphilum sp. | reverse complement strand
GAACCGGCTGAAAATAGCGAAATCGACCCGGAGCGATACCGCATCATGCAACAAGCCATGGAGACCATACACCGCAGGAGCAAGGGACTGCTCACGTTCGTGGAGAATTACCGCAAGCTCACTCGACTGCCGCAACCGGTGAAACAACCGATTCTCATGGATAACCTGATTGAAACCATTCAACAGCTCATCACACCGGGGGGCATCCGCTTCACGTACTCGGTATACCCTTCGCGGCTCATTTTGAATGCCGATAAAGAGATGGTGGAACAGCTGCTGATAAACTTACTGAAGAACGCGCACGAAGCGTGCGAAGGGATGACAGATAAGAAAGTGGAACTTAAAGCCGAGATGGTGGGCGATGCCGTCCACCTCACCGTTAAGGACAACGGGCAAGGAATCTCCCCCGAAGCAATGGACAAGGTTTTCATTCCTTTCTATTCCACCAAAACGGGCGGTTCGGGCATCGGGTTAAGCCTCTGCCGACAAATCGTAGCCCGCCACAAGGGGAAAATATCGGTCCAATCGGATAAACGAGGCACCCTCTTCAAGATCGAGTTCCCGTGAATCACAGGCTCGCTCATTCGAACCGAATGTCCCCTCATCCTCAAACCAGCCTGCTTACTTTCAGTTGAGGCTTCGGTTAATCGTCGTTTTTTCGAAATGCTCATCCCGAAACCGGCCTGCTTGCTTTTTACTGGGTGAGCACATTGTTTCTACCTACAATTTCACAGGGCCAGGCTCCGCTTTCAACATCCGATAAGGTCGGAGCACATTGTTTCTACAATTTCACTGCAAGGGCGTAAAAACAAACAGGACTCTTTTTATGTTTTATTGTAACGAACCATCAAAACCAAAACATATGAAATTACGTTCTCCCGAAGCATTTTGGCTATTGAAAAACGGCATCCTCAATAGTTATCCTTCCCTGCAAGAAAATATCTCGTGCGATATCGCCGTGATCGGTGCCGGTATAACGGGTGCGTTGATTAGTCACGCGTTACACAAAGCGGGGTATGATACAGTGGTGATCGATAAACGTGACGTGGCAAACGGAAGCAGCGCGGCAACCACCTCGCTCCTCCAATACGAGATCGATACCATGATGGTCGACCTGGCAAAGATGATTGGCCAAGAGGGGGCCGTGGCCTGTTATCGGGCTGGTGTACAGTCAATCCACACATTGGAAAAACTAGTCAAGAAGGAGCGAATCGACGGGGGATTCGAACGAAAACAATCGCTTCAAGTAGCGCATGCCAAAGAAGAAATACCCAAGCTATTAAAAGAGTATTGGTTCCGCAAGAAACATGGGTTCGATGTGACATGGCTATCGTCGGAAGAGATAAAAGAACGGTTCCAGATGGATTCCTACCCAGGCATCCTATCCAAAGAGGGAGCATCCATCGACGCCTTTCTATTGGCACACGAGCTTTTCCACAAAAACAACCAACGGGGATTACGAATATACGACCACACGACGATCCGAGAAATAACTTATGACGACCGGGTGGCTATCGAGACAGAACAGGGGTACCGGGTGGAGTGCAAACGAGTGGTATTTTGTACCGGTTACGAGACGCTCTCCATGTTTCGCGAGAAGTACGCGAAGATTAAATCGACCTTTGTCACCGTCAGCGAGCAAAACGTTAACCTATACAACGACCTGAAGGACGTAGTGATATGGGATACAGCCAATCCCTATATCTACTTGCGTACAACCGACGACAAACGATTGCTGATAGGAGGTGAAGATATTGGTTACAAGTACGACGGTATAAGTGACCGGCTGAAGAACCGGAAGGCGGTAAAACTAGCCGCGAAGACCCAGAAGCTCTTCCCTACCCTCCGCTTCACCGAAGATTATAATTGGGCGGGAGCTTTCGGGGTGACCAAAGACGGATTGCCCTACATGGGAACTCATCCTAACTACAAGAACGCGTTTTTTATTCTCGGCTTCGGGGGGAATGGCATCACCTACTCGGTGCAAGGCATGAAACTGGTATTAAAGCTGCTGGCCGAAGAAGAGGATCCACTGCTTCACTATTACCGCTTCGATAGATAACTTCGAACGATTTCAGGGTAACCGAAAAGTTTTCAAAAGAGCAGGGATACTTCTAATAAATTGTGTATTTTTGTGAATTGTCGGGGTTCATATTGTAATTAACCCACGAAGCAAAACGAGTGGTAGAGAATCGATGCATTATTCGAGCAGTGAGATCCAATTAACTTATATATTAAAAATAATCAACATGAAGAAGAACGTTTTTGTTATACTTGGCTTATTTATCACGTGGAGTGCCATCGCGCAGTGGACACCGCAACAAACCGAATGGTATTATCCGGTACCTGAAAAAGTTGCACCGGGAAAAACCCCAGGCGCTCCTCCCTCCGATGCCATTATTCTTTTTGACGGTAATGATTTGTCGCAATGGGTAGACTCTAAAGGTGAGGCACCTGAATGGACAATCTCCGATGGAAGTTTTTCTGTAAAACCTGGTACTGGAAATATTTTCACTAAAGAACATTTTGGCGACTGCCAACTTCATATTGAATTTCGGTCTCCAGATCCAGAGAATTATAACGGGCAAGATAGGGGGAATAGTGGCATCATGCTTATGAGCCGCTACGAGGTACAAGTACTGGATGGCGACAACAACCACACTTACGTTAATGGAATGGTAGGAAGTATATACAAACAATCTGCCCCGGCAGTGAACCCCTACACTAAAAACGGAGAATGGCAAGTGTACGATATCTATTGGAAAGCTCCGGTTTTTGGTACGGAGGGCAAGCTCGAATCGCCGGCTATGATAACGGTGGTTTTAAATGGGGTTCTCATTCAAAATAATTACATCCTCAAAGG
>CAYFMZ010000175.1:1824-2918 GCA_964344275.1 uncultured Proteiniphilum sp. | reverse complement strand
TTTTGCTCCCCGTCCTGATAGGAAACCGTTTTTAGCGACTGGGCGGTGCTTATTTGAAATGCTACCATAAGCATGATCGTTGTAATAATTCCTTTCATTTCCGTGATTTTTAAAAGGTGCTTCCTCGTGACTTTCTCGTAACTTCTTCGCGGCTTATTCGTTACCTGCTCGTTAGCTCCTCGCGATTTCTTCTCGACTTGAGTACACAAACCGAAGTAGTCCGGTGTTTGCCTTTCCAACGCCGGCTTTCCCATCGTAGATTTACGTTCATTTAGTTCCATTAAAACAACAAAAGGGGCCGAATGTTTCACGCGTTATGCCAATATAGCAACCACGTAACGGGTATAATACACTGTTTCAGTCTTATAAATGTGGGGATTCGTGGTTTAGCTCCGGTCTATAATGTCCGATTTTTACAAATAATTTTTTATTTAAGGTCGTATATTTGATTTCTATTTTACACATTTTATAATTTACAGCAACACGGTTATGAAAATGATTTTTCTTTTATTGGTTTTGCTTTTTGTTTGGGGCGGAGTACCCTCACGGTCTTACGCGCAAGGGTACGATTATCCCCCGGCGAAAAAAATGAATGTGACTGACACCTATTTTGGGAAGGAAGTGGTGGACCCTTACCGGTGGATGGAGAATCCGGAAGACAAGGAATTGCTGGATTGGTTAAAAGCGCAAGAAGAACTTACATCCTCTGTTTTGAGCGGGATTAACGGAAGGGAGCAACTTTTTGCAGATCATCAAAATACGCTCGATCGTCGATTGGAGAACGAAATCTCGTTTCCCATAGAAAAGCGGGGAGCAACCTGGTATTACCACAAGCAATCGCTGGGGGATCAAGTCTACAAGATTTATCGTCATACCCCGGAAGCGGGGGACGACCTCCTGTTCGACCCGATGAATTTTCAGGAAGGGGTGGTGTTCGATGTAATCGACCAGAGCTTGAACGCCGATGGGAGTTTGTTGTTATTGAATTTAAGCCGCGAAGGGAAGGAGTTTCCTGATATGTACGTCATGGACTTAAAAACCAAGCAGATGTTGCCTCACGTGACTCCTTTCTCGCTGGGATCGTTCTCCCGATC
>CAYFMZ010000175.1:0-1724 GCA_964344275.1 uncultured Proteiniphilum sp. | reverse complement strand
CTCTTCGAGGCGACGGACGGGTGGAAGATTGAAAACATTATCGAGAGCAAAGATTTCTTAGTCATCACGCTCAATAAAAACATCCTGGAATCAAGCTGTTATAAGTACGATTTCAATACCGGTGCCTTATCCCCGTTGACCCTACCTCTTGAGGGGACGTTTGGGCTGCTTCCCGCGTCTTATACCTCAAACGAGCTTGTGGTGTACCATGCCGGTTGGACACGATTCCTTCAACTTTATGATTTCAATTTGAATACAGCCGAGCTTTCGGAGGGATTTCTTTATCGTTCGCTGATCTTGGATGGAATGGAGAATTTGGTCTCGAAGACGTTGGAGGTACCTTCCCACGATGGAGCCCTGGTTCCTCTTACCGTGACGTACGATTCTACCCTGATGCGGGGAGACGGCTCCAATATCTGCATGCTTTCCGGCTATGGATCGTACGGCATCAATACCCCGCCCATTTTTCGGTCCAGTGAACTGCCCCTTCTCAAACGAGGCGTTATCCTCGCCCACGCTCACGTCCGTGGAGGCAGTGAGAAAGGATTGAACTGGTACCTCGCCGGAAAGAAAGCCAATAAGCCCAACACGTGGAAAGATTTCAACGCGTGCGCGGAATACTTGATTGAAAACAGATATACTTCTGCCAATAAAATGGGATGTGAAGGAGCCAGTGCCGGTGGAATTTTGATTGGGAGAGCCATCACGGAGAGACCCGATCTGTATCGAGTTGGAATGCCAAGGGTGGGGGTGATGAATATGTTGCGTATGGAGTTTACACCCAACGGGCCATCAAATATCACCGAATTTGGAACCGTGGCCGACTCGTTGGAATTTCACGCGCTGCTTGAAATGGATGCCATGCATCATGTTGAGCAGGGTGTCAATTACCCGGCACAACTCATTACCACCGGTTTCAACGATCCGAGAGTAGTTGTATGGATGCCCGCGAAATACGCGGCAATGATGCAGGCTGCTAACAAGGGCTCGACCCCGGTGTTATTGAATGTACAATACGAAAGCGGCCATTTCGGGGGCAGCACGTTTGATGAATGGATAGAGGAGGAGGTAAATATCCAATCCTTTCTCCTATGGCAGTGCGGGCATCCCGATTTTCAAAATGATAATGTTATCGCGAATCAGTAGAGGATGAGATAAATCGAGGGATTTCCACTGTTTTTCAAGGAAAAAATCCCCCTCTTCACCAATAAAATTGTCCGAATCACGGATGCCAGCGGATCATGGCAACACTTGAATGAACAGTTATGGCATCGTAACACGCGGGGCGGTGACTGGGCCCGTTTAATCGACCAGTTTATTTTATTTTATTTTAAAATTCATTGACGAGACGGCCCTCATGCCCGTTCCAGACGTTATACTTCACGCGTTGGACCTTATCCAGCTGCACCGTGGATTTATTTCCGTGAGCAGAATCGCCGACAACACGTTTACCTGCAACCGAAACCTATCTCGCCTTTTTCAAGAGCATATCGGGATTGCTCCTAAAAGGTATGTATCCATGGTTCGTTTCAGCAAAGTGATGGATTATTACATTAAAACTCCCGAAAAGAAACTTGGACCGGTCTTGCAACGCTTTCCCTTTTATGATCACTCCCATTTGAGTAAAGAGTTTTTCAAGTTCATGGGGAATAGCCCTACCAACCTAAGTAACCATGATCTATCCATCAATACCGTGTTGACTCGCCCCCCTACTATCCTTAAGT
>CAYFMZ010000174.1:0-2974 GCA_964344275.1 uncultured Proteiniphilum sp. | reverse complement strand
CGCCCCAACAAAGGTATTCTAATTGATCTCATTATCAGATTCAGTATTATGCACGGAAATTATCAACCACGAAGATAAACAAAGTTCAAACAAAACCATGTGAATGCTGTTCTATATCTAGAACGTTTATTCTAAAAAAAATAAAATAATACGATCAACATGTATAGTTACAAGCAATTTGGCAATTCATTTATCGTGAGTATTAACAACCACACCGAGATTGGTCAAGCGGTCGCCGCGTTCGCGAAGGAGCACGAGATTAAAGCAGGAACGGTGCAAGGTATCGGTGCTGTAAAGGATGCCGTGTTACGCTTCTTTGATCCCGCTACCAAAGAGTACGTGGACAAAACATTCACCGAGCAGATGGAGATCAGCAACCTCACGGGCAATATTTCTCAAAAAGATGGAGAACCTTACATTCACCTGCACATCACGCTGGGGCGTTCCGATTACTCCACTATCTCGGGGCACCTGCTATCAGCCGTTATACATGGAGCCGGGGAGCTCGTCATCGAGAAGTTCGAAGGAGAAACCGGTCGTTATTTCGACGAAGAAACAGGGCTGAACCTGTATAAATTCTAATTCCCTACCATACATTTCATCTTCCTCGAAAAAATATAAATATTTGAACGAACCAAAGACACTTAAAGGCCCTGATTTAAAATAGGAGGATCTGGTAAAAATTGTTGGAACGAACTGGCATTACTTGAAAAAGAAAATCTACCGGTACACGCGTAGAACAAAATCGCGAATCTCCCTGTTATTTCTGGTAACGATCATACTCGACATCGTACGGGACGTCACGTTGTTTTGTGCCACCACTATCTTTAACTTGTATATGTTATACCCCATAAAAATAAAAAGAATGAGCTATAGAAAAGTGAATCAGTTGATTCTTAGCATCGCATTTCTCTCGGCCGCGTTTACCGCCCGAGCGCAACAACAGCCCGTGCCCTTGGACAAAAACCTCACCTCGGTCTCCTACCCTCACGAGGTGTACTTTCACGAATTCATCTCCCAGACCCAGCCCATGAAGATGGCTTACATGGATGCGCGGCCCGACAACCCCAACGGCAAGAGCGTGCTGTTGCTGCACGGTAAGAATTTCAACGGTGCTTACTGGGAAACCACCATCGCCGCGCTCGTGAAAGAGGGCTATCGTGTAATCGTGCCCGACCAAGTAGGATTCGGGAAATCCACCAAACCTGGGAGCTACCAGTACAGTTTTCACCAGCTGGCAGCCAACACCAAGACGTTGTTGGATAAGTTGGGAGTGAAAAGAGCAACCGTGGTGGGGCACTCCATGGGAGGGATGTTGGCCACGCGCTTCGCCTTGATGTATCCCGAGGTAACGGAAAAGCTGGTGCTCGAGAACCCCATCGGCTTGGAAGATTACAAAACGTTGGCCTCGTACCAAACCGTGCATCAGGCATACGAGAGCGAGCTAAAAAACAGCTACGAAGGGTACAAAAAATACCAGCTGGAATTCTATTACGATAACCGCTGGCAACCGGAGTACGACCGCTGGCTGAACCTCTTGGCCGGTTGGACGCTGCACGACGATTACCCGTTGATCGCGTGGAACGCCGCGCTCACGAGCGACATGATTTTCACGCAGCCGGTGGTGTATGAATTCAAGGATATCCGGGTGCCCACCCTATTGATTATCGGCACGCGCGACCGCACAGCCATAGGAAAGAATCGTGCACCGAAAGAGGTGCAACCTACCATGGGCCTGTACAACGAACTAGGCAAAAAAACGGCCCAACAAATACCCGATGCCAAGCTGGTGGAACTCGATGACGTGGGCCACCTACCTCATATCGAGGTGTTCGACCGTTTTATTGGGCCGCTGATCGATTTTCTGAAGGAATAGCCCCACCCCATGTTAAAAACCCACAACAAGTTGCTACAAAAACCGGTAAATATCCTCATTACATGGGATTGACAACCCTTCTCACTCCCTTTACATTTGTTGATTGAAACAACATCATACGCCATGACATCGCTCCATCGAACTGTGCCATGCGGATGTTTCTTTTCTATAACCACTAAATATAACAGGTGTATGGCGGCAATCGAGGAAAAACTAAACGAACAACAGGGTCACTGGATCTTGGCACGCTTAGGCAAAAGGGTGCTTCGCCCCGGTGGGCGGGAATTGACCAACCGGATGATCGAGGCATTGAATATTGATCCGGGAGATGATATCGTGGAGTTTGCCCCGGGGGTAGGATTCACGGCATCACTCGCTTGTGCAAAAAAACCTCGAAGTTACACGGGGGTAGACCGAAATAGAGAGGCCCTCTCGCTGGCCGATAAAAGCATCCACCATCCTAACAAACGAATGATCTTGGCCGATGCTTCCGAAACGGGACTTCCCTCGGAAAGCGCGACAAAAGTATACGGAGAAGCGATGCTCACCATGCAATCGAAGCTTCAGAAAAAAGCCATCGTCCAAGAGGCGGCCCGCCTTCTTAAGCCGGGCGGCTACTACGGCATGCACGAGTTATCGATTTACCCTGACGACATTAATGAGGAGATCAAGCGAGCCCTTTATCGCGACTTGAGCCTGCATATTAAAGTCAACGCACGGCCGCTCACTACCAAAGAGTGGATTGAACTCCTTGAGTCGGAGGGGCTCGAAATCGTGACCGTCAACCATAACCCGATGCATCTGTTGGAGCTCAAGCGTATGTTGCAAGACGAAGGGATACCCCGGACACTCAAGATCGCCTTCAACCTGTTCACCCACCCCGATTATTTCAAACGAGTGAAGCGGATGCGGTCCACGTTCCGCCACTACTATCCCCACATGCAAGCGATCGCGATTATTGCCCGGAAACGATAAAAAGTTGGTATTCAATCCAGAATTTTGATTTTTCATGTACTTATCCTGTATTGTGATCCCCTAAACATTAAAGTTAAATGGAAGAAATCATTCTAAGAGTTCTGGATGATGCAAATATTGTAT
>CAYFMZ010000173.1:0-2989 GCA_964344275.1 uncultured Proteiniphilum sp. | reverse complement strand
GTCTCGTCGTGTTCCCGGAATGAGTACTCGAACACGTTTAACTTAAGCCCCCGGTATAGATCCCTGAAAAAGGCTTTCCCCAGGTGCGACGACTCCGTGATGATAATGGCACTCTGCGTGCTGAGGTCGCTCAGGCTCGCGAAGGTGGGCCCAAACATGGGATGGGTAGAGACAAAAGGGCGCGTCTGCTCGCGGTAAAACTGTTCCAGCCCGGTCTTCACCGACGCGATATCACTCAAAATACAGGTCGAAGGCAGGTAAGGCAGCACGTTGTTGAACGCGGGAATGGTATACTTTAGCGTGGCGGCGTTGATCACCAGCTCGGGCGCGAAATCGCTCACCTCTACGGGATCAGTCATCCGCCACGTGTTGTAGATAAACCGCAGCTTTTGGGGATCGGTATCCAGCACGGCCACCTCGTGGTCGAAGCTCAGCACATCGGCAAAAAACGACCCCATCTTGCCCGCGCCAAGAATTAATATTTTCATCTGTTTTTTTATTTCATTATCTGACGATTCCAAATCATCGAATCATCGAATCAGCAAATCACCAACATCACATCGATTTCGCCTTCTCCATGACAACCATTTGCTGCCGCACCGACTCCGAGTGAATCGCTTCCAACACCTTCTTTACGAAGTCACCCGACATATCCATCCGTTCCCCTTGGTTGGCACGGTCGGTCAATATCTCATCGTAACGCTGTGTTTGTAAGATAGGCATATCGTGTTCCAACTTGTATTGACCTATCTCCCTGGAGACACGCATCCGCTTGGCCAACAGCTGCAGCAGTTCGTTATCCAAGTCGTCTATCTGGTTGCGAAGAACCGACAGGTCTTCGGTCGTTTGTACCGTGTCGCGAATCACGAGGGTGCGGAGCACCTCTTTCAGCGCGTCCGGGGTAATTTGTTGATCCGCGTCACTCCACGCCTCATCGGGGTTGCAGTGCGTCTCCACGATCACTCCCGCGAAATTCAGATCCATCGCCTGCTGACTCAACTTTAAAATCATGTCTCGCCGGCCTCCGATATGGCTTGGGTCACAAATAATCGGCAAGGTAGGAAATCGCCTTTTCAATTCGATGGGGATATGCCACTGGGGGAGGTTGCGATAGACTGTTTTATCGGCCGCGCTAAACCCCCTGTGTATCAAACCCAACCGCTTAATCCCCGCGTTGTATAGCCGTTCAATTGCTCCCACCCACAACTCAAGGTCGGGGTTCACCGGGTTTTTGATCAAAATAGGAATATCCACTCCCCTCAGGGTGTCTGCTATCTCTTGTACGGCGAACGGGTTAGCCGCCGTACGCGCACCAATCCATAGCATATCGATGCCATATTTCAAAGCCTCGTACGCGTGCCTCTCGGTAGCCACCTCGGTAGCCATGTACATACCGGTTTCCTTCTTGGCCTGCATTAGCCACTTGAGCGCGGGGCTCCCCACCCCTTCAAAGCCTCCCGGTTTGGTACGAGGCTTCCAAACGCCTGCCCTGAATATCTTCACACCGGCCGCGGCTAACTGCTTGGCAGTGGCCATCACCTGATCTTCTGTTTCGGCACTACAAGGGCCGGCGATCACTAGCGGCCGCTTCTCATCTACACCCGGTAAAAAAATTGATTCGAACTGCATATAATTATAAATTTAGATACATCAAATAAAGTGTGCTTAATTATCTTGTTTTTTTGGACAGATAGGTTTCTATACGGCGATAGGCTTCCATGAGTTTATCGACCGACGCGCCCAATGAAATACGTATAAATCGCTTGCCATTACTCCCAAAAACAGACCCCGGTGTGATAAACACCCGTGCATCATAGAGCAAGCGATCCGTTAACGATTCGCTACCCTCTATATTGTCATCAAGCCTTCCCCAAACGAACAACCCTACTTGCCGTTTATCGTAGGTACATCCCAAAAGATCCATAATCTTCTCACCCCAAACGCGACGCTCTCGATAGATACTGTTCATCACGTTGTGCCAATCCTCGGAATTCGAGAGGGCGGCCACGGCAGCTAACTGCATCGGCTTAAACTGGCCGCTATCGATATTGCTTTTCGCTTTTAACACCCATTGCACGAAAAGCGGGTTGGAAGCCAGCATCCCCATCCTCCAACCCGACATGTTGTGCGATTTGCTCAGTGAGTTCAACTCGATACAAATATCTTTCGCGCCCGGCACCGAAAGGATGCTTAAAGGCCGGTCATTCAGTATCAAGCTATAGGGGTTATCGTGGCATATTACGATGCTATGTTTCCGCCCGAAAGCTACCAGTTTTTCGAATAACTCCATGGTAGCATTGGCACCGGTAGGCATGTTAGGATAGTTGACCCACATCAGTTTCACCTTGGAGAGATCCATTTTTTCCAGTGCTTCGAAGTCGGGTTCCCATCCTTGATTCTCCAGCAAGTCATACTGGATTACATTTGCCCTCAACAGATTCGATACCGAGGTGTAAGTAGGATACCCGGGATTGGGCACCAGTACCGCGTCTCCAAAATTCAAGAAAGCCATCGAGACATGCAGGATACCCTCTTTGGAGCCTATCAGTGGCAGTACCTCGTTGCTGTCCAACTCCACGTTGTATATTCTTTTATACCAGTTGCTGTATGCCATCCGCAATTCAGGAATTCCCGTATAGGGTTGGTACGCGTGTACATCTGCACGCCGAGCAGCGGTACAAAGTGTATCGATGGTCTCTCCCGACGGCATATGGTCGGGTGCTCCTACTGCCAGGCTTATCACCTCTTTCCCTTCGGCATTCATCCGGGCCACCTCTGCCAATTTCACCGAAAAGTAATATTCGGAAATCGATTTAATATGCTCTGCTGGTTCTATTTTCATCTTTTTTCATTTACTCAAGTCGCGCGTGTATTTACAGGTCTCATTTTCGCTATCATTGTGAAAATTGATACATGCAACACTTGAATTACTTATTCTCCTTAATATAATTTAATCGATCGACTGATTCTCTTCGTTATGTTCCACGTT
>CAYFMZ010000172.1:0-3007 GCA_964344275.1 uncultured Proteiniphilum sp. | reverse complement strand
CTCCACGTATTGTACCGGCGGCACCCTTTTCTTGGACTTTCCACCCACACGCCAGATCAACCGCACGGTTCCTTGGAGCGAATTGGCCACGTCGGTGTAGGGCATCAACAGGTAGTCGCCCTGCAGCCCAATCCCAAAGCGGTCGTTGAGCCAGGCGTTCATTCCCACACCCAACGAAACGGGAAGCATCTCGTCACGGTCTACCCCATCCTTGTTATAGAGGTTTTCTAATACCCACGACATCTCTTCTGGGAGGTTGCCCTCCGTTCCCTCGTATTTCATACCAAAGTTCTTTCTCATGTAACTCACCCCCACCCGGAAGAACGGATCGATGTACTTAGAGTCAAAGTACTCGCCTAACCGCCATTGCAAGCCAGGGCCGACCATATAGAGATGCCGTTGCTTGTTCTCGCCGTTTATATGCTGCGCGGTAAAGCCAACGGACCCTTGCAGGTCGAGGTAAAAACAGGGGTTCAGCTCACGGGCAAGATAGAGGTTGGGGCCAATCACGCTATGCCTCAACTGTAAACCCAGTTGGTAATTTTCATCCATCAGTTGGAAACGGGTAAAATCTACCCGGCTGAATTGAAAGATAGACGCTCCGATACCGATTTCCCATGCCCGCTTCTCGCTGTTTTTCGTAACTGCCTCTCCCACGGCAACCTCCTGAGCTACCGAGGGCAGGGATAGGATCAGAAAACCGCATAAAAGGATATATACTATATTATTTCTATTCATATTAATTGAAATTATAAACCAGTAAATCGTTAACATCGCGCACTTAGTCAAACTCAAAAGTGACCTCTTCCCTATGGGCACCAATATTATATTTGGTGGTATACTCGCTATCGGAGAAGAAATAGAAGAATCCTTTTTGATTATCCAACGCGGTTTGTACCTGTGCACGTGTACCGGTAATATTCCATGTGCGGTGTCCACCGTCATCCAGTTGTATTCTTGAAACACCGGAGTACGCTGTCCCGTTAAACAGTTGGAACTCCACGTAGCTCTCGGGGATGGCATCAAAAATAGAAACTTCGATGGTCACCAGATCGTTTGGATCGCCACTGCCGTCGCCCCACCCATCAATTAGCCTAAACGCGTGGCGGTAATTTTGCTGGTTATCGATCGTCAACGTGTAGGATCTATCCAATTCACATTCGGTAAGCGTATGAAACGTGAGAACATAATAGCCGTCGGCTAACGTGGGCGTGTAATCGCGATAAAATTCACCATCGATAAAGCCGTGTGGAGGGATAACCGCCGTGCGAGGAAATCCAAGAGCAAGTGGGTGTGCTAATGCACCGGGGTAACTATTATTCCCTCTTGTAACCGAAACGGTAAGCGGCGCGTTGGTATTATTAGTAAATCTCCGTTGAACCAATGCATGGCTTGTTCCATCGTCCACGCCCGGAATCAGGCTTATAGTGAGTGGCTCGGCTACAGGCGATAAGTTGATACCATCCACCTCTATGGCTTTCTCCACGGTTCCACGCCCTTCCATCTCTGCTCTCACCAAGACCGAAAAAGCCTCGTAACGCCTCGGTATTTCGGAAGTAACGTATGTTCCTGCAGGGCCTTCCGTCAGCATAACAAAGAGATCATGGTTGGCCGCATTCATCGCTTTAACGGTCATACCCGGAGTTCCAGTGAAAGTGATAGAGAGGAAGCAATCATCAATGATTTCTAGGATTAATTCTCCCACTTCCACGGGTGTGAGTGGTGGAATGATGAACGCTTCTTCGATGGTAGTACAAATTCCATTGCTATTGAAGGCCCTTACGGTGGGCTTCTGTTCCACGGCTGTCCTTTCGTACGTACGAGTAAACGTTTTTCCCTCGTTGGAAACTACCCATCCACTCCCTTCCACTATGCCATCGGAGTCATAAACCACTATCCCATCCACTAAGAGTTCTCTGGGAGCAGTCTCGAACGAGACAGAAACCACATCCTCCTGCTCGCCCGGCACTTGAGTCGCCGTGGGTGGATCTGCCAATTTAACCAGCTGTAACGCGGGGATAACAGCATGCTTCATAACCGTATTACCACTTTGAGTACAAGCGATAGAGACCGGTATGTTCTCCTCACCACGAGGGATTGTAAACAGAGCCGGAGTGGTATCGTCCACGATGGTCGCGGTCAACTCGATCCCTTGGCCGGTTACTTGAACTTGGGTGCCTCCCGGGCCTCCTACCCTGAGTTGGGCATTGTACGTTTCGTTTAATGTACCATCGGTATTTTGCCCCATGCACTCGTCGTTATAAAAAACGCTCACGGTGATCCCGTCGCAATGGCAGTCGAACAGCTCGTCGATAAACTCTTCGATGCTCTTTCCCTCGTTTCCAGGCAGGGTTATCCAGTAGCGATGCAACACCGACACATCCCCCCCTTGCAGCCAGATCAGGAAGTCTTCCCACGTGTTGCCACCGGTATAGTCGGAACCATCTTTGTTGGTCATTTCATCTCGATCCACAGCCTCTTTCCACAATTCGTACGCCGATTTCCCATCCACGCCATCTTTACCTTTCAAGGAGTTGAAGAAATCCTCGATAGGTGTACCCGGCTCTTTCCCGTTCACCTCTAACCACAATTCAAAAGCCGATATACCAGGGTCGCCTTTATCTCCTTTCTCTCCCTGCTCTCCTTTAGGCCCTTGGGGGAGCAGTATCTCCAAATTGTTTTCGCAGCTAAGTAGGAGCAATGTCAAGATAACAATGCTACATACCATTTTTAAATGATTCTTCTTCATAAAAAATTAAATTTTATTCTAATGAAAATCCACGGGTAAGAAAACATGTAAACCCAAAAACGACATGCATCCAATTTGCGACATTTTATATACTAAAACAGACACCATGGATACACAGAAATAATATCCTTACACTATCATGTAAGTGATATATAGCCGTGATCGTTAAGCTACCTACACCTCCTGAACTCTTAACTAATTTAGTTAAGTGTCGCAAATATATATGGCTCCCGAACGGTTACAAGTATATTTTTACTT
>CAYFMZ010000171.1:0-3008 GCA_964344275.1 uncultured Proteiniphilum sp. | reverse complement strand
CCCTTGCCTCTAAGGCAAATTGTTCAAAATTTTTGATTGCCTGTTCCACTTGGTCGATTAATGAACTGTAGTCTTGTATATCGTTGTTCCGTAAGGTTTGTCTTGATCACAAGTGTAGGTATATCTATTTTATAATACAAGATTTGCCAGAAATTATAGATATATCTGTATTTTTAGGAGAGTTGTTACGGTTCGAATGTTTCGAACGGCATTGAATGAAAAACTTTCATGTCATCTTTTATCATTTCGTCGATTCTTTCGCTGACACTGTCCCAAGTGTATTTTCCATTAATCAAGTCAATTGGCTCATGGATAATGTCAACGTAATAGGTAAGGGCGCGTAAGGCTCTTATTGCATTTGTGTCTCGATATTTTTTTTGATAAGATTCAAGCATTTCGCTTAAACTGATTTTTGTAGATAAGCAAGCTATATCAACGAAATCCTTTAATCTTGTTCCATTG
The DNA here is from genome assembly GCA_964344275.1 of uncultured Proteiniphilum sp. Taxonomy (GTDB): domain Bacteria; phylum Bacteroidota; class Bacteroidia; order Bacteroidales; family Dysgonomonadaceae; genus Proteiniphilum. The sequence continues at coordinate 2,546 of CAYFMZ010000171.1, read as the reverse complement.
TCTGCAATTGCACCTAATTTCATGGCGGCAATATCCTCAATGCTATAAAGCCTTATTTTATCTACTGTTTTAATAGGTCTTACATTTTCGAATCTATGAGATATACAGTCAACTTTTACATCCTTAATAAAACCCTTAAGCGTGTTATTTCCTCGAAAGTCTTCTTGGAAGCTGTATTTTTCTTTTAAATGATGTGATAATTCCGGGACATTAAAACTATTTTGAGAGAATAAATCAATGTCAATGCTTTTTCTGTGGCCCAAGTATAAAGACAATGCTGTTCCACCTGCAAGACTAAACCCCTTTAGGTGATAATCGTCCATTAAGTCTACTAAGAGCCCAAATGTTTCATCCGTAACTGTTTCCGTGTGTAACATGACAGTTCATCTTTTTTTAACTCAAAAATTTTACAGACAAAATCCATGTCTCTGTCAGGTAAATAGGGAAGTTCTTTAATAATTTGTTTAAAATTATCTAACCCCCCATATAGCCTTATCGCGGCATAAAAGTCACTCATCCAGCCTCTTTCAATAATTCGAGTTACAACAATATGTTTCATCTTGAACCAGTCAATTGTTGCCGGATCGTATTCCCACAAGAGTTTTTTGGATATTGATAAACCGGTAGATTTTTCTTCCCAATTATTGAACATACTGTTTCCTCTCTAATAATAATCATACAAATGTACTGTTATTCTTGCTCATATACAACCGGTTTAGCCCAGAAGTTTCTTCAGCTCCTTCACCCCTTCTGACGCACCCATTTGTATATGATGCACATCGTGCCGATGGGTAGAAACATCTTTAGGATCGATCAAGTAAACGGGGACGTGGCTTTGCACGTCGCTCAGCAGTCCTGCCGCGGGATACACGTTCATCGATGTTCCGATGATCACGAAGATATCCGCTTCCCGGCAAATCATTTCCGCTCGCGGGATCATGGGTACCGCTTCGCCGAACCACACGATATGCGGCCTTAGCTGGAAACCTTTTTCGCACGTGTCGCCCATCTTGATATCGGGATTAGATGCGTCCATCTCGTAGATAAGCGAAGGGTCACCGGTGGAGCGCGATTTCATTAACTCTCCGTGAAGATGCAACACGTTCGTGCTGCCAGCCTGTTCGTGCAAGTTGTCAATATTCTGGGTAATGATATGCACTTCGAAATCCTTCTCCATTTCGGCTAGGGCGTAATGCCCCGCGTTGGGTTTAGCATTCAGTAACTCACGCCTCCTCATATTGTAAAATTTCTGCACCAGCTCTGGATTCGCGGCAAACCCTTCGGGAGTGGCTACTTTTTCTACGGGGTGCTGTTCCCATAATCCTCCTGAATCGCGAAAGGTGGCGATTCCGCTTTCGGCACTCATTCCGGCTCCTGTTAAAACTACCAATTTCTTTTTCATAATACACTTTTTTTCTTCATTAACATTAGACTATTCTTGACTTTTGCTGTGCTCGCAAAGTAAATAAATTCACTCTGCCCTCGTTTATGGCAAAAGTACTTCGCCATGGCATTACTCAAGCACGTTTAAAAGTTATTCATCTTCTTCGTAATAATATGAATAGTCAATGCCTTTCATAAATAGTTCTCGGTCATGAATCTTGTCTGTGAGAGCATTCTCGAGTAATTTTTTTAGTTTCGCACTGTTTGAAGAACTTATCACCATTGCGTTCAGATAATCTTTTTTGTTGATCTTGCTCCAATCAACGCACTTTTTCAGTCGTTTCTTGAAAATTAGATCCAGCCAAATTCGTGTACTTCGCCCGTTGCCTTCCATGAATGGATGCGCAATGTTCATTTCCACATATTTATCTACAATTTCCTCAAAAGTATTCTCGGGCATCTCCTCTATTTGCTTTAAGGTCTGGCCTAAAAAGTGTGCTGTCGCAAATTGAAAACCACCTTTCGAGATATTTTTTTGTCTTATCTGTCCGGCAAAGTCATATAATCCCCCGAATATATACGCGTGGATCTGCTGTAACCCTTTTGTTGTTCCTATTTCTGCTTCCCTAATAAGATTGCTCTCGAAAAATGAATAAGCCTTTTTTTTACTCTGTCCATCTATACTATTGTCGCTGTAAGTAAACCAGTCGAGAAATCTGACGGCTTTGTTATTCGGAAAGTGTTTAGCCAGAGAAATAACGCCTTCGCTATCGAGAGTATCTGCTAAACGCATTTTGCCATCCCGTGCTAAGAATTTGAAACCGTGAGTAACACTCACGAGTTCATTTTGTTCTTTGGTTAGTTTTCGTTTTAACCAGCGCCAATAATTATTTGCTTTTGCATAATCGTCTTGGTCGTAGAGTACAGCAACAACATCTACGGCATTAAACCACCATTTATTATTTTCTTCATCCCAAACTGCACGAACTTCCCTGTCGTCGAAAAAGCGAATTGATACCTTTGTGTTATCGCCCATTGCTTTTTTTAATATTTTCTAATTTGTTTGTCTCAGAATGCAGACAACAGAATTCCCGTCATTAGTCACTTGAGGATTGCTCTATTCTATTTTTCAGTTCAGCCACGGTCATTGGCTCAAAATTGCT
>CAYFMZ010000170.1:0-3010 GCA_964344275.1 uncultured Proteiniphilum sp. | reverse complement strand
GAAAAAGATAAGGTAGCTTTTATTTTAACTTTATTCATACTTTTCTCTTCATGCAACCGTAAAGAGGATCCGTTCACGTATACGGTGACCCCTACCCAACGAAAAATTAAAGAGCTCGAACTGGAGAAAGCCTATATCGAGAAATCGATGTACGAGAAGAAACTGCATTCGCTCGATATCATCAACCAGTCGGAGATTCGAAAGCTGGAGATCAATATTCAACAGCTCACCAATCGGCTTGCTTCTGCTAAGCAGATACTGGAGAGATTAACCGTCCGTGCCCCTAAGAAAGGGTTGGCTATCGTGGCCGACTCCCGGATGACCGGAGCCAAGCTCAAGGTGGGCGACAACGTGTGGAACAATATGCCGTTGGTGATCATCCCCGAGACTTCCGAAATGAAAGTTAAGATGTTTGTCAATGAAACCGATTTCCGGTCGATTGGGGCGAAAACCGGGCGTTAGTACGTGCATCGGAATCGAGGTTAAAGCAGTACAATTACCGAAAGGAGGAGGTGGAACGAGAGATAGAAACCGAAGTAAAAAACCTTATTGCCGGGATCAACAGCAACCTGAAGCGGTTGCAAGTCTTGGAGAAAAACGTGTTAGTGGCCGAAAAAAGTTTCGAAATTACCCGCCAGCGCTTTGCCGATGGGGATATTGATAGCCAGGGACTGGCATTGGAGCGCAACCGGTTGAACAACGCGTACACCTCCCACTTGAGAGCCTACATCAATTACCAGCTCTCGTTGGCCGATTTGACGAGAAAAACTTTCTATGATTTTCGCAACCATCATGAAGTGAATTAAAAATATTCACTATATTTGCAGGTATCGTCCCTTTAGATGATATTTTTAATTATCGCTAATATGGACGATAAATTAGAATATCATCTTTCAAAGCGATAATTAGATGCTAATTAATCGACATGTGAGTTATGATAGCAGTTATAAAAGGAGATATTGTTTCATCCCGGAAAATGGAAGATCCCGATCGATGGTTGACGCCCTTGAAAAATCTTCTTGACGAGTGGGGAAGGTCACCCGCACAATGGGAATTGGTATGGGGTGACTCGTTCCAGTTGGAGATGAACCACCCAGAGGAAGCATTGAAGCGAGCGTTGCTTATCAAAGCTCTGATAAAGCGCGTTGCGCCGGCTGATGTTAATAAAATCATTGATGTACGGATGTCCATAGGGATTGGAGCAAAGACATATAGCGGAACGCGTATTTCCGAAAGCAATGGAGAGGCATTTGTTTTTGCAGGAGAAATATTTGAAGAGCTGGAGAAAAAAAAGGTAAATTTGCTTATCAAAAGTCCGTGGAGCGAGTTTGATGAGGATATGAATCTTTTTCTCAAGCTGGCATCCATATTTATGGATAACTGGTCCACCGCTTCTGCCGAACTGGTAGAAAAAGTGCTAAGACACCCTACTTACACGCAAAAAAAAATAGGGACAGAGTTGGGGATAAAACAAAACTCGGTCAGCGGGAGATGGAAACGCGCCTGCATGGACGAACTGTTGGAGGTGGAAGCGATATACCGGAAGAAATTGGAAAAACTGCGGTCATGATTGAACTGGTAAAACTAATTTTGGCACATCTGATCGGCGATTTTGTTTTGCAACCGAAATCGTGGGTGAAAGAGAAGTATCGGCTTGGTATTAAATCACCTCGGTTGTACCTGCATGGCCTCGTGCATGGCGTTTTGGTTTGGCTCTTTTTGTGGGAACCGGGGCATTGGCTTCCGGCTGTTACGCTTGCCGCGATACATATCCTGATTGATATCATGAAAACATACACCCAAAGGAATAGCCAGGGAACCCGATGGTTTCTGATTGATCAACTGCTGCATCTGATAAGCATTCTCATTATATGGTATTTCTTTCTTGAACGGAGAGGCATATCTTTTGATTTCTTGGGTCGTGCTGATGTATGGGTATACTTCACGGCATTTATCTTTCTAACAGCAGTTTGTGGAATTATTATACAAGTACTATTGGGCAATTGGGCAAAAAGTATCGAGTCCATGAAAGACGCCTCTTTGCCGAATGCTGGAAAGTATATTGGTGTCTTGGAGAGGCTATTGGTTTTTATATTTGTTGTTTCGGGGCACTGGGAGGCAATCGGATTTTTAGTGGCCGCTAAATCGGTATTTCGTTTTGGTGACTTGAGGGATTCAAGAGACCGGAAATTAACGGAATACTTCCTGATTGGTACGCTCCTCAGCTTTGGTATCGCGATTGTCACGGGAATAATCGTCACCGCTATTACTGCTGCTTGAATCTTCAAAAAGGAATTAGCTACTCCACCCACATCAGGTCGCTCATGATGCCGTCGGAGATGAAGATGCCTTTGCGGGTCAACGTTAGTTTGTCAGTATGTGATACCTTGTCTTCGTTGATTTCAAGCAATTTCTCATTGATATACCCCTGGGCGTTTATCAAGCAGTAACGGTATAGTTCCTCGCCAAACCGTGCTTTCAACTCCGCCATATCCATTCCCCACATGGTGCGGAGGCCGGTAAGGATGAATTCGTTGTACTTATCAGTTTCACTTAGTTGTTCCGACTCTCGTAGCGGGATTCCTTTTTTTATTCCCTCGATATACTTTGAAATGGAAGCGATATTCCACGAGCGGCTATCCCCATCGAATGAGTGCGCTGCCGGTCCGAGTCCCACGTATTTCTCGTTCTTCCAGTAGGAGGAGTTGTGCCGTGAAAAGTAGCCCTCTTTACCGAATGCTGAAATTTCGTAATGGATAAACCCGTGTTGGGTCATCCAGTCGATCAGCATCGCGAACATAGCGGTGCTGGTCTCTTCGCTCACCGGCTGAATCTTTCCTGCTTGAAGCAACGAGTACATCCGGGTTTTCTCCTCGTAGATCAGGTGGTAAGCCGAAAGGTGTGGTACCCCTAACTCGGTAGCTTGGTGAAGGTTCTGTTGCCACACCTCTTTCGTCTGTTTAGGGAGGCCGTACATCAGGTCGATACTGATATTGTACAGCCCTTTATC
>CAYFMZ010000169.1:0-3030 GCA_964344275.1 uncultured Proteiniphilum sp. | reverse complement strand
TCGTTTATCTCCATCGATGATAAGCTTCCGAAATCGGTGGCTCCAGAAATCATCCCCGTTAACAGCACCCAAGTCACGGGATGGAAAGGCGAAAAGGTTTCGGCACAAATACTTCTTTGGACCTCTGCAGAGATTCAGCAGGTGGAATACGAAATAAAGGATTTTGAAGGAGATGCCAACACGTTGCCCGCCTCAATTGCTCAAGCCCGTTTTGTACGGTACGTGATGACCGATGAGTTTGCCGGTGGTTGCGGTCACCGTAAACCGGAAGACTTTGCCGCATCATTGGTTCCCGACATGCTGGATACGTTGGAGTGCTTCAACCTAGAAGCGAAAGCCATTAGGCCGCTTTGGCTCACCATTGACATTCCGACAGATGCAGCCGCGGGAAACTACCGCGGAGTGGTTACTATCCACGCGAAGAATCAACCCTCGCGAGATTTTGAAGTGGAGCTGACAGTGGTGGATGAGGTACTTCCTGAGCCGTCGGAGTGGTTGTACCATCTGGACCTGTGGCAACACCCCTCGGCCGTGGCACGCGTACATAACCTGGAGCTATGGAGCGATGCTCATTTTGAAAAGATGCGTCCGTTGATGAAGATGCTAGCCGACGCCGGGCAAAAAGTGATTACCGCTACCCTCAACAAGGATCCGTGGAATAACCAGTGTTACGACGCGTATGCCGATATGATTATCTGGACAAAAAACAAGGATGGAAGTTGGGAGTTCGATTATACCGTGTTCGACCGGTGGGTGGAGTTTATGATGGATCTGGGAATCGACAAGATGATCAATTGCTATTCGCTGCTAACGTGGAACAACCAGATGCACTATAACGACATGGATAAAGGAGAGCTCGTGACGATGGAGCTCAAAGCGCAATCAAAAGAATACGAAGCACTGTGGAGCGTTTTCCTTCAAGATTTTACCCGTCACCTCGATGAAAAAGGATGGTTGGGGATCACGAATATAGCGATGGACGAAAGAGGACCCGAAGACATGAAGGCGGCGTTGAGCGTCTTGGATCGTTTTGCTCCGGTGTTGGGCGTTTCCCTCGCGGACAACCACAAGAGTTACCAACAGTACCCGTGGATTAAGGATATTTGTGTTGGAGCGGGTGCCCGACCCACTAAAGAGGAGATAGCGGTGAGAAGGGAAAAGGGGCTGAACACCACTTATTATGTATGTTGTTCCGACAAATTCCCGAATACCTTCACTTTCTCTGCCTCTGCCGAGGCGGTGTATGCCGCTTGGCACGCGGCGGCACTCGATCTCGACGGTTTCTTGCGCTGGTCGTACAATTCGTGGGTCGAAAATCCGCTCACCGACTCGCGCTTCAGGACCTGGCCCGCGGGAGATACCTACATCGTTTACCCCGATGCACGCAGCTCGATCCGCTTTGAACGGCTGATTGAAGGTATTCAGGACGTAGAGAAAATAAGGGTGCTTCGGAAAAAGTATAACGAGGAAAACACGCCCGAAGCGCAAGCAAAGCTGGCCGAACTGGAGGAGACTATCGGTTATTTTGATACGATGGAGCCTTCCAACGACTGGGTAGAGAGACTAAACGAGGCAAAAATGTTGCTGAACTCGATATAATACGTTCGGTCTTTTACATCCTTTCTCACTAAACTTTTAAGTAAGCATCAATGGCAATTCAAAAACAATGAAAAAAACAATCCTATTCCTATTCTTTCTTTGTGCTCTCATGAACGGTGAAGCACAAACCAATCCTCAAGCAACAAGACATCCTTACCCACAGCGCGAAAACACGCACCGGATCATGAGCTACAATATCCATCACGGGAGGGGGATGGACGACCTTGTAGATATTGGACGAATCGGGAAAGTGATCAACGAAGTGAACCCGGAAGTAGTGGGTTTACAGGAAGTGGACAGCGTGGTCAATCGTAGCGGGAATATCGATATCCTTCAACTGTTGTCGGAGCACACAGGAATGCACGCTACCTATGGATACTCCATTCTGCACGACGGCGGTAAATACGGTAACGGTTTGCTTACCCGGGAGAAACCGATCGCAGTAAAAAAGATCGCATTGCCTGGCATCACAGAAGCACGTACGGCACAGATCGTGGAACTGGAGAAATACGTGGTAGTAAACACGCACCTGTCCCTCAACGCCGATGAGCGGCTCGAATCGGTAAAAATCATCACGGACCAGGTAAAGGAGTACGACAAACCGGTGTTCCTGATCGGCGACTTGAATGCCACGCCGGACTCCGAGCCGATGAAGTTTTTAAACAAGGAGTGGCAAATTCTTTCGAACATAAAAGCTCCTACTTTTCCCGCCAATAATCCACTGAGGACTATCGACTATATCCTTGGGTACGTTGCTAACGGGCAGACATACGCGAGACATAATGCACGAGTGATCGACGAAAGGGTGGCATCCGACCACTTACCACTTTTCGTGGATATTCGGTTGAAAACGCCCGCTTCGGAGGTGATGCGTACCATTCCGTACCTGCAAAACCCGGGCACCGACCAGATGACGGTGATGTGGTTAACCAATGTCCCCGCGAGAAGCTGGGTTGAATATGGTACCGATCCGAATGATCTGCAACGAGCGCGAACGTTCATCGAAGGAGTGATGGCGGCTAACAATAAAATCCATCGCGTGCACCTGTCAGATCTTCATCCAGGGACGCGCTATTATTACCGGGTAGTTTCGCAAGAGATAACTCGCTACTCGAGCTACTATAAAGAGTTTGGCGACACCGTGCGATCAGACATCAAGTCGTTCACCACCTGGAGCGACGATATACGGGACTTCCGGGTAATAGTGTACAACGACCTCCATAGCAATATGGGGATGTTTAACAAGTTGCATTCGTTGGTTGAGCACAAACCGTACGACTTGGTTATATTTAATGGGGACTGTTTCGACGATGTGGAGGTGGAAGAGGACATTTTGAACCGGCTGCTTACCTACACGCCACGGATTAAAAGCGACGAGGTGCCTTCTATATTTATCCGGGGGAACCACGAGACGCGCGGGGAATATTCGCT
>CAYFMZ010000168.1:0-3041 GCA_964344275.1 uncultured Proteiniphilum sp. | reverse complement strand
GTTGTAGCCTCGCTGATCCTTTTTACGCTGATCACGCTTTATTTTCTCGACTTTCGGGAGTTCCTGCCGGTGGGACTTCAATGGCTGACCAAGATACAGTTTATTCCGGCGTTGCTGGCACTCAATTTTGGGGTGCTGGCTGCACTGCTGTTGCTTACTCTTCTTTTTGGTAGAGTTTACTGTTCATCGATCTGCCCCATGGGCATCTATCAAGATATCGTGGCATGGCTCTCCAAGCGGGTGAATAAAAGGAAGCGGTACCGGTATAGCAAAGCCAAAACAGCACTGAGGATGAGTGTGCTGGCGACCGCCGTGTTGGCATTTATTTTCGGCTTTACTTTCCTAATAGGGTTGATTGACCCTTACGGTGCCTACGGAAGATTAGTCACTCATCTGCTACGGCCCGCCTACTTGGCCGGGAACAACTTGTTAGAGACAATCTTTACCTCGTTCCACAACTACACCTTTTACCGGATGAGCATCTACACCTTGAGTGTCTCCTCCCTCGTGATCTCGCTGGCCACCCTCCTGATAATCTGCTATATGGCATGGCGCGGTGGCAGGAGTTATTGCAATACTCTCTGTCCCGTTGGAACGGTGCTGGGCTTCCTGAGTAAATACTCTCTATTCAAGGTTCGATTTATCGACGAAAGCTGCAATGCTTGTGGACGCTGCTCCATGAATTGCAAATCATCCTGCATCGATGTAAAAAACCGACGGATCGATTATAGTCGCTGCGTCACCTGCTTCAACTGCATCGAAAGCTGTAATCGCGACGCAATGAAGTTTCAATTCAATGCCCCTCGGAAAATGAGCCTCCAGAAAGAGGAAGCGACAGTCAGCACCGTTAGTAAACGAAGGGTGCAAGTAACAAAGAGCCTTACAAGTCGGTCATACGTAAGGAGTGGACAGCAACCTACAGACAACTTGGATAATTCGAAACGCCGTTTCTTAAGTGCAATATTTGTCACCTCCATAGCCGCGGGAAAAATGGTCGCGCAAAGAGTACACAAAGGGGCCGCGCAAATGGCGCCTGAAAGGGCCGCGCTAAATGCATCCGAAATGGTCGCACTAGGGGTGCCTGAAGGGGCCGCGCAAAAAACACCTGAAAGGGCCGCGCAAAAGGTGACTGAAGGGGCCGTCCGCCCTTTCAAACGGCAAACCCCTATCGCTCCGCCGGGGGTACCCACGTTCGACCACCTGCTTACTAAATGCATCTCGTGCCACCTATGTGTGAGCAAATGCCCTTCACACGTGATCAAACCCGCTTTTCTCGAATATGGCTTGGGTGGTATGATGCAGCCGAGGCTCTATTTCGATCACGGGTTTTGTAATTACGACTGCCTCATTTGTGGCGAGGTGTGTCCCACGGGTGCTATCCTCCCTCTCACCAAAGAGGAGAAGAACCACACTCAGATGGGACAAGTGCAGTTGATCATCGAAAATTGCATCGTCTATTACGACGAGACGAGTTGCGGTGCATGCTCCGAGCATTGCCCCACGCAAGCGGTACGAATGGTACCCTACAAAGGAATGCTCACCATTCCGGAGATCGAACCGGAGATATGCGTGGGGTGTGGCGGCTGCGAATACGTTTGTCCGGCTATTCCTTATAAAGCGATATACGTGGAAGGACTCCGTACGCAAAATAACATAGGAATTGAACACGACGAGGTGGAGGAGATTATGATCGACGATTTCGGGTTCTGATTTTCAGTCGTGTGCAGCAATTCTATCCAAATGCCTGTAACTCGTCCAAAATGCGTGTCGGCCTCGTGGGAAACACATGTGCTCCTTGAGGTATAGCGCTTCAATCGTTTTAACGAGGGTGTCCACTTTTCGGTTGCGAATCATTCAATAGAGTTTTACCTTTGCAAAGAGAAAAGAAGTGTCGAGCAATCCCAAGAAAATCGTGTACGTATCGACAATACTCATTTCTAAAGGTGTAGATCCTCGACGAAGTCATGTAGTTATATGCATCCGGTAGTGAGGAATTAATTTTAAACGAAAGCAATCATGCAGGAAAAGATCAAATCGGAACAGGAACTGTTTTACAAGGCATTCATGGAGAGAGACCCCTCTTTCGAGGGAGTTTTTATCGTGGGCGTGAAAACAACGGGGATTTTCTGCCGGCCGACTTGTCCCGCGCGACCCAAGGCGGAGAACGTGGAGTTTTTTCCTTCTGTAACCGAGGCAATGGAAAACGGGTATCGTCCCTGCAAGGTGTGCAAACCATTGGAGCAACTTGGTAACCCGCCCTCGGATATCAAGGAGCTGTTGGCCTACATGGAAGAAAATCCTTCCATCCGGCTAAAAGATATGGATCTGGTGGAGATGGGGCTTGAACCCAATCGGGTGCGCCGGTGGTTCCTGAAGAACTTTAACCTTACTTTTCATGCCTACCAACGGATGTACCGGGCAAATCACGCGTTCCAGCGCATCCGATCGAACCAACGAGTCACGGATGCAGCGTACGATTCGGGATATGAATCGCTCAGCGGTTTCAATAGCATGTTCAAGAATATTATCGGTTCTGCACCATCGAAAAGTAGAAACAGTCCTATCGTTAACGTAGTTCGGATGGAGACAGACTTGGGGGTGATGATCGCCGCCGCGACCGAAAAGGGTGTCTGCCTATTTGAATTTGCCGACTATAAACTACTGGACGTGGAGTTAAATCAACTTGCAGACGCCTTCAAGGCACCGCTCGTGCTGGGGGACAATCCTCATTTGGAGGCACTCAAATTACAACTGAATCAATATTTCAACGGCGTACGGCAGGAGTTCGATATCCCGCTGGATTTGGTAGGCACGGAATTTCAAAAAAAGGTATGGCTCAGTTTGCTTCAAGTACCCTACGGGTATACCACCACCTACGCGAAACAGGCCGAGCTATTAGGGAGGCCCACCGCCGTGCGGGCCGTGGCCAATGCCAACGGGAAAAATAAAATTTCCATCATCTTACCGTGCCACCGGGTGATCGGGGCCGATGGAACACTCACCGGCTATGGAGGGGGCATGTGGCGAAAGAAAAAACTGCT
>CAYFMZ010000167.1:0-3047 GCA_964344275.1 uncultured Proteiniphilum sp. | reverse complement strand
AGAGGTCACCCTCGTCAAGATCCGGGGGAGCCACATCCTCTAATCCCTCAAACCCTTCACTATCTAACTCGTCGAGATCGAAGTTTTCATCGCCAAAAAAAGTCTCACCGACATCCAGCGTGGTGCTCTCCGACTTGACCTCTTCCACGTCCATTGTCTGGAGAGGTGCCTCGCCCACCGACAGTGTGCAGACGGGTGATTTTAGGTTCTTACCGGGGATTATTTCAGACAATTCAATATATAGCGCGCGTTCGGTAAGGTAGTCAAACACGAACATCAATTTTTGTTTCTCGTCTTCCAAATGATCATTCAGGACACACTCTTCCATCGTGAAAGCATCTTCATCTGAATAGGTATCCATTTCTACAAGAGTGATCTCTTGCTTCTTGCGCCATTTGTCGTCGCATATAAAAAACGAAGCCATCTCCTTGTCGCTGAACCCGGTGCAATCTAAAATGGCACCATAAAAATCCAGGAACGTGGCATCGGCATCGATTTTAATTTCTCTTTTAAAGTGACACACCTCGTCGGAAAGGATCAGGAATTTAAATATCATCGTGACCTATTATTTTTTTAGAATATAGTTGACGATTCAAAGGTAATAAAAAGTTTTAAATCCCTATATCTCTTCGATGGCCCGATTTTGAACCACTCCCTCACCCAATGTGTTATTAAGTTAGATAGGTGGATGATGAATCATTCCATCTAAAGAGATAAAAGACCAATAAAACAGAACGATAATGAAATCAAAATACATTCCCGTTGATCCCGACTTTTTTGATCTCTTTAAAAAGGAGATGGCAAAAGGAGAAGCCAAAGTAATATACTTCGCGTTCAGCGAAGAACCGGAATTAGAGGAGTCGAAAAGTAATATCGTGAATATCGATGCATTCCAAAACGAGGGTGAGCATCTTTTTATGGAAAATGGAGATAAAGTCCGTCTGGATCGCATCGTGGTTATTAATGGAAAGCCGGGCCCCGCGTACGATGAATACGACTCGTACGCGTTGGCCCCGCTTACTTGCCAAGCCGGATATAGCGATTGCAATCTCTGAAAGTGATCGTGAACTCTGAAAGTGATCGCGACTTCTGAAAAACCGTTCAGCCCTACCACTATATGCCTACACACTACGAGAGGTTACGGAATATTTCCGTTCGCCGCGTCGGGATTATCTTTAAGCCAGATGCGATACAACTCAAAAAAGGTAGGGGCATCCAGTAACTCGATATTAGGATTTATTTTCTCAATTTCCTCCATTATTTCCACGTACCACCCTGGAGTTTTTAAGATATTACGGAACCAGTGGAATGGCACCGGGCGCTCTTCTACCCTTTGAGCGATGCGGAGTGCCCCCTCCTTTGGATTCTGCTGAATATCTTCATCCGATCGAAGAACGGGCATGTCTCCATGCAGGAGCGTCAGAGGTACTTTTTGTGGAACAATCCCGTTTGGACTGAACGATTCGTAGCAATCAAGGCCCTCCACCGACAAACCGGGAGCCTGTCCATCGATCACGAATCCGGTAATACTTAATCCCCACTTATCATAAAATGGTTTGCAATGATTAGCCCATGCATCCAGCCCACTGGGCAACCCTGAAATATCGCGCGGTTCTTGAAGCATTCCTGGCATCAAGTAGCCAGCCCCATTGTCGGCAGCCACAAAGTAATCTTTCTCGGTGGCGGTCATACGGAAATTATGCATTACCATGGGAGCTCGTTGTTGTAATACGGGACTGATAGCCCACATCAAGGGCAACTTTCCCCGATCGGGATGATCCCATATCACGGGTGTACGTTGCGTTATCCACGAAGAGGCATCGTAGTCGCCCACGTAAAATATCATAAACTCCCTGTTATCAAAGTTCACCTTTCCCTCTTCGGTGAGGTACCCTCGCTCTTTAAGTTCTTCGTGTGTAACCCATTTTTGTTCGTACTGTCTGTTCAGCGGAAAATGTTGCCAAAACGAGGCGTTTGCCAATGCACCGTAACCGATAGCATCGGCATCTTTAAACGCGTTGTAGGCACTTATGATACGACTGAATTCCCATTCAGTCGGCACATCATCGTGTGCCCCCCCGGCTCTTTGAGTATACTTAAACGCCCACGCTGGAAATCCACCAATATGGCACATTCTCTCCCCTTCGTTCAAGCGATAAGCTTCGGAAAGAAACTCTTTAAGCGTTAATAAATCAGTTCCCACGGCTTGGGTGGGATCATCTGTAGCTGGCTCATCTCCCCATGGAGAAAGGTCGAAGAAGAATGCACGTTTACTGATAAAAAAATCATGGTTCGTGAGGGTATGATGATTCACAACTGTTGCCCGTGGGTTCTCGCGCCACTTTTGATCGATATAATACGCGCCAAATTCCCCGTTGCATCGATCGGTTTTCATGTAATGCTCAATAAACCAGATGTAGGGATCATTTTTAATGGAACCGGTCGATTCTCGATCAGTACCGGGAATGGTGCCCTGCCCAGTAAAAAGTGATGTGCCATCCTCGTTGATCAATCGAACCTTCACTTCCAACCTTGGGCCATTGAGTATCAACCTATCGTACAGGCTCCCCGGCGATTGATCATAACGAACCGCTATCAGATTCTCGATTCCGGCAACGGCCGAAGCAACATTGCTGGTGGCCGCTATATCCGAATCATAGACGACCACTCCGTCAAAATAGTTTTGATAGGCTTCAATCAATGTTACGACATCATTATACACTATCGTATCTTTCCCGTGCAACCACTCACCCGGCTGCCGGTATTTATTCCACCAGTAACTATCGATCTCAATCCCCGATTCTACAACATAATTGATAAACAGACGGGGTTTTTCGCGGTTGACAACTCCCTGGAGTGTAGACACTGTATGTATGTCGTCCCACAGGGTAAACAGCAGTTGATTATCATTTAGGTCATAATTAAGCGTATATTTTAGGTCGAACATGCCGATAGTGTCTGGACTCTTCTTTTTACAGGAAGCTACCAATAAAAGAAAACTCGCGCTAAGAAGGATTATATATACAACTCGCTTCATATTTATATTA
>CAYFMZ010000166.1:0-3100 GCA_964344275.1 uncultured Proteiniphilum sp. | reverse complement strand
GGAGCACTTTGCCTTCGATCATCTCCAGCAGCGCGCCTCCTCCGGTCGATACGTATGAAACCTTGTCGGCATGCCCGAACTTGTTCACGCAAGCCACCGAGTCGCCACCGCCCACGAGCGAGAAGGCTCCTTTTTGGGTCGCTTCCACGATCGCGTCAGACACCGCTTTCGAACCCACCGCGAAGGTATCGAACTCGAACACCCCTACCGGTCCGTTCCATAAAATAGTCTTGGAGTTCTTGATCACCTCCACGAACGCTTTTTCTGATTCAGGGCCGATGTCGAGTCCTTCCCATCCATCGGGAATCTCTTTCACAGAGGAGTAATCGGTCTTCGCGTCGTTGCTAAAGCTATCGGCCAGCTTCGCGTCCGTAGCCAGCACCAGGTTCACCCCTTTTTCTTTCGCCAACTGAACGATCTCCCTGGCGAGGTCCATCTTATCGTCCTCCACGATGGAGTTACCGATCTTTCCCCCGTCCGCCTTGGAAAACGTGTAGGTCATTCCTCCCGCGAGAATCAGGTTATCCACCTTATCGAGCAGGTTCTTGATGATATCTATTTTAGAAGAGACCTTGGACCCTCCCATAATAGCCGTGAAGGGACGTTGCGTATCTTTCATCACTTTTTCGACTGCCGTGATCTCGTTCTGCAGCAGGTAACCGAAGAGCTTGTTTTCCTCGTCGAAATGATCCGCGATCAACGCGGTAGAAGCGTGCGCTCTGTGAGCCGTCCCAAACGCGTCGTTCACGTAAACGTCCGCGTAAGAGGCCAGTTTCTTGGTGAACTCTTTCTGCGACTCTTTTACCGCTTTTTTGGCGTTGGCGATCTCCTCGTCAGAAGCATCCTCGCTCAGCCCGCGCGGTTTTCCCTCCTCTTCGGCATAGAAACGCAGGTTCTCGAGCAGCAATGCTTCACCCGGGTTCAGTGCCGCTGCCTTCGCCTCGGTCTCTTCCCCGATGCAATCCTCGGCAAACTGCACGTCCACGCCCAGTAACTCCGATACACGAGGAAGAATGTGCTTAAGGGAAAATTTATCGGCCGGCCCCTTGGGTCTCCCCAAGTGCGATCCAATGATGAGGCTGCCCCCGTCCTTCAATATTTTCTTGAGGGTGGGCACGGCTGCACGGATGCGCGTATCGTCCGTGATCTGGAAATTCTCATCCAAAGGAACATTGAAATCAACGCGTACAAATGCCTTCTTACCGGCAAAATCAAACGAGTCCATTGTTTGCATAGTTCAGTCTGTTTATATAATAATGATTCATTTATAGCTGCTTACAACTGTTCATGAACTCGTGAAAGTTCAATGAACAGGCTCGCCGATCAAATACCTGATCTGATCGCGAAGGTACTAAAAATATGGAATTTTTTCCGTAATAAAAAACGTAAAAGTGTGGAGGAAGAATTTAACTCCCCTTCATTACGATTTCGTACGATACCGGAATGGCTTTCTTGTACAATGCCAACACACCACAATACTTGTCGAACGACAACTGGCATGCCCGTTCCAATTTGTCTTTCGGTAGGTTGTCGCCCTCAAACTCGTAAATAACCTTCATCGACGTGTATTGTTTCGGATGCTCCTCGGCCACCTCGGCGTCGATCCGGATATCAAACCCTTTCAGGTCGATTCGCATCTTCTCCGCCATCGACACGATATCCAATCCCGAACAGGTAGTCGCGGCAACTAACAGTAATTTCTTCGGCCCCGGCCCCGCCGTCTCGTATCCATCTTCTCCCGGCATATCCAGGGTGACGGTATGGCCGTCGATGTCGGTGTCAAAAATTTTGTTCTCTCTCCAAACGGTTTTAATTGAATGTGTTGTCATTTTGTTTCCTCCTTCTAATCAATAAAATGGGATGAGGTGTGTTATTCCATCGCCTCTCAAATTTTAAACAATCTAGCAGGGCTTTGGTTCGAGGGTAACTTCACGTGTCTGTTCGCGTATACGGTTAATATTGAGATTTTCTACATCTCTTTGCGGACAGGTCCGATGAAATAAATGATTAGAGAGTGAAAAAATATATCAAAATGATAGATATTGTTTTACAAATTGCTACATTTGCATAAAAAATTACTGCAATGATCGACAGCAATGCCAACGTGCTTCTTATTTATACCGGCGGAACCATCGGGATGGTGGAGAACGCGGCGACGGGGGCTTTGGAGCCCTTTAACTTCAGCCACTTGCGCTCTAATATGCCGGAAATTCAACGGCTTAACTTCAACGTGGACACCTACTTGTTTGATCCCCCTATTGATTCGTCGGACGTGTCTCTTTCCATCTGGCAACAGATGGCGCGTGTCATCGAAGAGCGATACGACCGGTACGACGGTTTCGTGATCCTTCACGGCACCGATACGATGGCCTACACCGCGTCGGCACTGGGCTTTATGTTCGAGAACCTCACCAAGCCGGTGATATTGACCGGCTCGCAACTCCCCATCGGGAAACTACGGACAGACGGTAAGGAAAATTTGATTACCGCCTTAGAGATCGCGGCCGATAAAGATGCCGAGGGGCGTCCCGTGGTTCCGGAGCTCACGGTATACATGCAGAACCTGTTGATGCGAGGGAACCGTACCACCAAGGTGAATGCCGACAACTTCAGCGCGTTCACCAGTCCCAACTATCCCTATTTGGCGGAGGCAGGCCTCAATATCCGGTACAATGAAAAATTCATCCTCACCCCCGATTACAGTCGTCCCGTTCAATTCAACTACCAAATGAATCCTCACGTGGCGGTATTGAAGCTCTTTCCCGGTATCTCGGAGGAGGTGGTTGCCGCCCACCTCAACATCCCCGGCCTACGGGGCTTGGTGTTAGAAACCTACGGAAGCGGCAACTCACCCATCACCCCCTGGTTTATCAAGTTATTAAAGGGAGCCATCGATCGCGGCATCATTATCGTGAATGTTACTCAGTGCCTCTACGGTAGCGTGGAGATGTACCGCTACGAGAACGGTCGCCAACTCGAGAAGTTAGGTGTGGTAAGCGGCCACGACATCACCACCGAAGCCGCCCTTGCCAAGTTGATGATCCTCCTGGGTTCCGGTGAGTCGCCCTCGGTCGTGCGCCGCTTGATGCAAGTATCGTTG
>CAYFMZ010000165.1:0-3119 GCA_964344275.1 uncultured Proteiniphilum sp. | reverse complement strand
ATTAATCTCATTGGCACATTAGTTAGTCATAACGTGACATCCACCCGAAATGTCCCTAATATCGCGTCAGGATGGTCACGGTAAGTAAACCGGTGCACGTATTCCACCCGCAAAAGGCCCAGTATATTTGTAATCCCGACCGTTCCTTCCACGTACGGTACCTTATCGTACAGTTGGGATACCGGAGGGAAAGCATACGTCCCCTCGTGCACGCCAGGCAGGTTCTTGTCGCTCAACCTCCCGTAGGCCCCACGCAGTGAAATAAGCTCTCTGAATCCCAATCGATTTAACAGGTTGACCCTCGAAAGCAGCAACTCGTCCCCCACGAACGTCATCCGCAGCGTGGCTTGCTCGTCGGCCACGAACTCGAGCGAGCGGCTCAGGAAGAACGCGTTGTTCTCGATATGATGACGATACCGTTGATTAGGGTACACCAACAGGGGGAAGGGTACACTGTTCCACACCTTCATCGCCTCTCCCACCACATCGAGGCGTCCGACATGGCCGAGCAAGAACCGTTTCTGGGCAGAGAACTCCGTCCGGTGGTACGGCACCTCGCCCCCCAGGAAATCATCGATCCCAATGGAATGGGAAAGAAAGAAGACGGGACTCGTCGTCTCTAAAGGGATTCGCTTCCTTTTGCGTTGATCGTAGGCCTCGCGTACCGCGTACCGTAGTTGCACCCCGACTTCGGCGGTATGTAACGCTTCATCCCGTGTCAGCACGTCGCCCACCTGCCTATCAAAGACCAGTTCCCCTTGGGGTTGAAACCGCGATCGTCGTAACCAGAAAGTGTGCGCCAACCCGTTCTTGAATTCCCGTTCGTAATTGACCTCCCCGTAGTTGCGGTAGGTCGCCTCGTTGAGCGACCGGCGATAGGTGATAAGCAGCAGGTCGTTGGGCGACCGGGGATGTATCTCTCCCGGCGAAAAGAGGTCGTTCTCGTACACCAGCCGCAGGTTATTTTTGGGGAATTCATCCTCGTGATACGCCTTGGGCGTGAAGGAGTAGATCGCCTCGCCCCGGTATTTAAAACGTTCGTCCTTGAAACCGTACGCCAAGTACCCTTTCACGAAAAAATGGGGACTTAACCGTGAATTGGAAGCGATACCGGTCCGTAGCCGCACACCCTCGATGGGGTTGTAGGTAGGGAAGGTCTGAATGCGACCGAAATCGAACCGGTTAGTGACGGGATTGCCCAACGGTATCCAGTCGCCCGTCACAAAGTTGACCGCCCGTGAAAGAAACCCGGCGAACCCGCCCGCCTCTCCGGCGAGGCTGTCCTGTAGTGCACGCGAATTCGCTTCAAACTCGTCGGGTTGCAACGCGATGTGCAAGGAGCCCTCGTCGCGATAATTCACGTCGAGGTACAACAGCTTGTACCCCTGTCGGGCAACCACCAGTTGTTTATTCATCAGCGAATCAGGCACCGTGATCGAGAATTGGCCCGTGTTATCGGCCACCGTCCCCACGGAAGTACCCTGCAGGTAAAGCGCCGCGTAGGGCACCGGAGTGCGGTACTTCGCGTCTGTCACCACTCCCCTGATGAACACCTCTTGTGCCAATAGGGAACAGCTAACAGACAAGCACACCAACGTTAGCAAACAGAGGACAACCGTTTTCTTCACTTTTGTTATTTTAAGATTCAAAGACACCACGATTAATCTGAAATGTATACAACTAAAACGGAGTCCTTTAGACGAAAGTTTTAGTTATATTGCTGCATCCACACATCAGCACATCAGCACATCGGCACATTAGCACATTGGCACATTAGTCACATTATTAAAGCTTTCTATACCGTACGCGTTTGGGCTCCACGTTACCCAGCCGCATCTTCTTGTTCTCCTCGTACTCGCTATAGGATCCCTCGAAGTAAAACACCTCCGAGTTGCCTTCAAACGCCAGGATATGGGTACAGACGCGGTCCAGGAACCAGCGGTCGTGCGAGATCACCACGGCGCACCCGGCGAAGTTCTCCAATCCCTCCTCCAGCGCGCGAAGCGTGTTCACGTCGATATCGTTGGTCGGCTCGTCCAGCAGCAACACGTTGGCTCCCGCCTTGAGCGTGAGTGCCAAGTGGAGGCGATTACGCTCCCCGCCCGATAGCACACCGCACAGTTTCTCTTGGTCGGCTCCCGAGAAGTTAAACCGGGAAAGGTACGCGCGCGCGTTGATCTCCTTACCGCCCACCTTCACGAACTCCGATCCCTCGGACACCACTTGGTAGACCGTTTTATCCGGGTCGATGGCGGCATGCGCCTGATCCACGTAGGCCGTCACCACGGTCTCCCCCACCTCGAACGTGCCGGCGTCGGGTTGTTCCATTCCCTGTATCAACCGGAAGAGCGTGGTCTTCCCCGCCCCGTTGGGACCGATCACCCCCACGATACCGTTCGGTGGCAACATAAAATTCAGGTCGTCGTACAACAGCTTATCACCATACGCCTTTTTCACGTTGATCGCCTCGATCACCTTGTTGCCCAGCCGTGGACCGTTGGGAATAAATATCTCCAGCTTCTCCTCCCGCTCCTTCTGATCTTGGTTTAACAACCTCTCGTAGGAGTTCAAACGTGCTTTACCTTTCGCCTGCCGTGCTTTAGGGGCTAAGTTGATCCACTCCAGCTCCCGCTCCAGCGTCTTGCGTCGCTTGCTGGCCTGCTTCTCCTCTTGTTCCATCCGCTTGGTCTTCTGTTCCAGCCACGAGGTGTAGTTTCCTTTCCAAGGAATCCCCTCGCCCCGGTCCAGTTCCAAGATCCAACCCGCCACGTGATCCAGAAAGTAACGGTCGTGCGTGATACAGATCACCGTCCCCTTGTACTGCTGCAGGTGCTGTTCCAACCAGTCGATCGACTCCGCGTCGAGGTGGTTGGTCGGCTCGTCCAGCAGCAGCACGTCCGGTTCTTGCAGTAAGAGTCGACATAGGGCCACCCGGCGTCGCTCTCCTCCCGAAAGCTCGTGGACGGGCTGCTCTTCGGGGGGACAACGCAACGCGTCCATCGCCCGTTCCAACCGATTGTCGATGCTCCACGCGTCGGCGGCATCCAGCTTATCTTGAAGCTCCGCTTGTCGGCCGAACAGCGAATTCATCTTCTCCTCGTTCTCGTAATACTCGGGTA
>CAYFMZ010000164.1:2073-3149 GCA_964344275.1 uncultured Proteiniphilum sp. | reverse complement strand
ACCGGGAGTCGCTGCTCCAAGAGATCGATCGAACCCGAATATTCGTCTCGACGCTTGCCTCCATCAACGGGCGATTGGAATTATTCGAGCTAAAGCATTTTCATGTAGCAATCATCGACGAGGCGTCACAAATTTTAGAGCCTCAGATCATCGGGTTATTGCCTCGTTTCGACCGTTTCGTGATGATCGGCGATCACCATCAACTGGCGACCATCGTGTTACAAGACCCAACGAACTCCAAAATAGAGGAACCGCTCTTGCAAAACGCCGGCATCATGGACTGTCGCGATTCCCTGTTCGAACGGTTAATGTTTCAATGCATGAAAAAAGGCTGGCATCATGCTTACGTGCAATTAACACGACAGGGCAGGATGCACGAAGAGATCGCTTCTTTTCCGGCAACCCACTTCTACCCGAAAGGACTTACTTCGGCGAGCGACTGGCAATCGGAGACATGGGAGTTAGGATCCCTATCGGATCATCCCCTCCGCCAAATCGTCGCAAAAGAACGCACCGCCTTTATTTCAACCGAAGCCTTTATTTCAACCGAAAAGATTTCTCCATCCTTCGTGGAAGAACCCCGTACGTGTAATCCTCCCGTTTACTCCACGAAAATCAACGAAGCCGAAGCGGAGATAATCGTCGAATTAGTCCAAACGCTCCGAGAGGTGTACCAAGAAAATGGAATACCGTTCAACACAGCATCTGTCGGCATCATTGCCCCCTATCGTAATCAGATTGCCCTCATCCGCCAGAAGTTATTTCAAAGCAGGCTGCCGGAAGTAGAGAAAGTAATGATCGAAACGGTGGAGCGTTTTCAGGGGAGTCAACGAGACATTATCCTGATGTCGTTTTGTGTGAACAAACCCGAACAATTGGATTATCTTTGTAATATGAACCGAGAAGGGACGGTGGACAGGAAACTGAACGTGGCCATTACCCGGGCACGGCAACAACTATTCCTCGTGGGGAACGCGCGCATCTTAGGCGAACATCCAATATACGTCAAACTCTTAGAGCATTATAGGGAACGAACGCTTTATCCAGTTTCTTCAAGTGTATAACAAAATGAATCA
>CAYFMZ010000164.1:0-1973 GCA_964344275.1 uncultured Proteiniphilum sp. | reverse complement strand
TTACTTATGAATAAAAGAATTTTCATTTCGGATTGGCTTGAACTAAAGCCCTATAAGAAGCAAGTAAAAACTGATATCTATTATCTAAATATTTGCAATCAGGTGAAAAACAAGATTGTAAACAGCGATCAATTTGCTACTCTAAACACGTACCTCAATCCCTCGGGAGTGAATTTGTTATGCTGCTTCATAACCTCCTATTTCGAAGATTTAATCTCTGAAACCAACCTGTGGAACAGTTTTATTTCCGTTCACACCCGTCTATATAATAAATCGTTGCCTTTTTACGAGCTGGACGACTATTATGAAAAAGAGGTGAATTACCAAGATGTCTGTTTCTTAATATGGTACTTTTTAAACACCTTACAGCAAGACCATTTTATTTCGCCTTATAATGGATCAATTTTCGATACTGCCTCGGAAGTAACCCATCTATTGTTGGATCATTGGGAGTACGCGCCCGAAAATGAGGACCTGGTATCCTATTATCGTTTGGATGACAATGAGATAGATTATTACAATGCAAGAGGCATGATTGACACCCTGTTGTTCAAATCGTACCTGTTTGTTATCGACTCGGGATTATTATTATCAGAAAGTGAAGAGGAAATATACGAAAAACATGGGTATAGTGAGCATCTCCCGCTATTTTTAAATACCAACAGGGACGTAATGCTCCATAACACCCATACTCGATTATTGAGTTTAAAGGGGAAGGAATGGGTGGCTGAAATACTGGGAAAAGACCATCCATTAAGTGTCGATTTTTTAAACATGTCCCCTAAAATTGACGGGTATTTCCTGTATAAAGGTCAAAATGAGACGGACATTTTTCTCGAACACATCGCTTCGGGGAAAAAATTCAATATGACTAAAAAATCGTTTGACCATAGCGATTCTCTTCAGGAAATTGACACCATCGTTTTCATCGGCATTGTAAGATGGAGAGAAGAGTGGTGGTTCTCAGGCTCCTTCTCACCAATGAAGTACAACGCGGACTTGATTTTGGACGAGAAAAACTCCATACCCTCCAGAGTGCAAGTAAACTTTTTAGATTATTCCCATGCCGAAAACTCTCTTATCCAGCAGGAAAAAGCATTTCTTGAATATAATAAAGGTTCGAGCATTGCCTTCTTAACAACGGACAAAGTAAATGATTTCATGAATGGATTCATGCAGCATATGAACGATTCCCTGAATCTTTCGGAGGAAGAGAATAAAGAGGCCAACGAAAATCTCCGTAAAGATGGATTCCTAAAAGAAAGTATGCCCTTAGACTTAACCAATAAAGAGTCGGAAACGGCCTTGGTTTATTTTAATCCCAAAAGCGGATGTGAAATAGGTTTTGGAGTGAGTTCAGCATTCCCTTTACCTGAAAACCCCTATTTCGAGGAAGAGTTAAGCCACGAGCATTTCTTACGCCTATTGATGGATCCATCTATCTCCTCCGAGCTGGCGCTATTCTGCCTCGACCAATGCAAGGAGAATTTGGCCATTTTAAAAACCGATCCCATGCAGCTGTATCTGGATGATATCGATTTCTTATTACGATTTTGGAAAAAGGAAAACTACCACACCGTACCCGCGGTTTCCTTTATCGGGCAACAATCATAAGGCAGTGACATTTTATTTTTTTATTATCCGGTTAATTTGTAATTTTGCATTCTCAAATTGTCTTATGGTGTAATGGTAGCACAACAGATTCTGGTCCTGTTTGTCTAGGTTCGAATCCTAGTAAGACAACAAAACACCCCTGCAAACAATTGACTTTCAGAGGTTTTAATTTCAGCGGCACCAAAAAAGGTACGGAAATAAGCAGGAAAATCGTCTATTGACGGGAAAACATAAGGACGATGAGCGTCTGAAATAATTGGGCGGTGGACAATACCCTCTCTCTCATACCTCCATCACAGTCATCGAAAACCCTTTGCACGTTCTATACAGCTGGTTAGTTTCCGCAATATCAAACATAC
>CAYFMZ010000163.1:1641-3169 GCA_964344275.1 uncultured Proteiniphilum sp. | reverse complement strand
CTACTTGGGCACTTTTTTATTTTGATGCACGATTTAGCGAATTTTTAAAACAAAAAAGCGTAAGTTTGTAGCTCAAGCAATTCATCAACGCATGAACAAAATTATCACCATCAGCAGGGAGTTTGGCAGTGGCGGCCGTGAGCTTGGCAGGAATTTAGCAGGGGTCCTTGGCATCGCTTACTACGATCAAGAGATCATCACCCAGATTGCCAAGAAGAGCGGCTTGGCGGAAGAATACGTGAACAGCATCGTGGAAAAACGCCCCCTTACCTACTACCCGATCACCAGCGCTCAAACCCTTACTTCTTCTATCACGCCACCTTTCGATTTCAGCATGAAGGTGTATACCGAGCAGATCAATATCATAAAAGACCTCGCCACGAAAAGCGACTGCGTGATCATCGGTCGTGCGGCCAATTATATTCTGGAGGACTACAAGCCCATCAACATGTTTATCCATGCCGATATGGAATCCCGTATGCGACGTTGCCGTGAGCGGGCAACGGAGGATGAACAGTTATCCGACGCCAAATTAAAGTCACGTATTCAGGAGGTCGATAAGAACCGGGCCAAGTACTACCGCTTCTTCACTGGCCGGAAGTGGGGTGAAAAGGAGAATTACACCCTGTGCATCAACACCTCGAACACCGTGATCAAGGATATTTCAATACCCCTTTCCCAGTTACTGAAATCGATGATAGAGTGCCGGGAGTAAATATTACTTATTCAATCCTTTAGCTAACAATGGTTTAATGGACTCCCTGAAGCGGGTAGCTTTCTGTTGAAACTCTTTTTTCTTTTTCATGATCTATTTTTAATTCATTGAAACACTTCAGTTCGGGCTATTTCAAAGCACTCCGCCACTTGAAATAGCTATTTTCCTCTCTCCAATCAAGAGAGCCCTAATTTTTCCCAAAGATATAAAACATTAACCCCTCTATAACCCGTGAAAAGTGTCCCTTTTTTGCATAAATCACGAGGTAAACGTGCTCGACTTAAACTATAATTCACAAAAGAGAGGCTTCCCTCTTGAATGCTTCACGCATCTTAAGGGAAGTCTCTTTTCAAATTTAACTTATCTTGTTGTTAACACTTCGTCGGAATCAATACCCCAGCCCGTCGTTCCAACCCGGGTTTTGAGTCAGATTCGGGTTGAGTGTACGCTCGTCAATAGGAATCGGGAAAAGGTAATCTCTCGCTTCGTTGAAGCCGTTCCGTTCGGCGTTTTGGTGGTAATCCAAATACCCTTTCGTGCCCTCCGTGAGAAAGATTTCACTACCCAGCTCGTAGGTGGTCACCCCTTCCCGTTCTTCCGGTTTTCCTGAATCCGCCGTATAAAGGATCACATCTACAGTACCGTCGCCCGAAAGGTCAAGTTAGGCATTTCCACCCGATCGCGCAGTCTTTTGATGGATATATCGATATCGTTCTGCGTGAGCGTGCCCAGTTCGGCCTTCGCCTCCGCGTAGTTCAGCAGCACCTCAGCAAAGCGGAACACCGGCATATCCACGTCCGACGAACCCGTCCG
>CAYFMZ010000163.1:0-1541 GCA_964344275.1 uncultured Proteiniphilum sp. | reverse complement strand
AGTCCCGTGTTGTTTGATAGCGTAGCCCAATCGTTCACCTTGAAATCGCTTATTTTGCGAGAAAGCGGCGAACGAACAAGTCACTAACAAGAATATAACAATATGTAGTTTAACACAATAGTACTTTTTACCCATAAAACAATCTCTAGTTTAGAATTTAATATCGGCGGCAAAATAACAACATAAAAGTTACGATTTGATGACGAAAATATTAAGTAATTGCTACGGGAAGCATCAACAATCACCAAACTAATTTGTTAAATGGAAAACTTACACTATGATAGAGACTGGACTTGGAATAGGAGTATTAATTTTACTTGGCATCATCGCCCTGTTTATCTACTTCCTGCCCACCTTCATTGCCAGGGGCAGGAACTCCACTATGACATTCGTGATCTTCCTGATAAACCTCTTCGGGGGATGGACGGTAGCCCTATGGGTTTTAGTGCTCGTATTGGCGATTACGACGAAGAGAAAGTGATGCATCTTTTTATTTTCATTGTATTTCGGAGTTAAAGGCACCCTTGCAATGAAAACACCCTCTCCTTTAGCTAAGATATTAGGTATGTTGTTTGGAACGCATCTTCTCGATTCGTTCCGCAAGGAACGCTTTGAATTCGGGAGAATCCACAACCTCTATATCCTCATAAAGCCCAAGTACGAAACGCCCCACCCCCTCGAAGGAGCAGACTTCCGTATCGAGCAACCATTCGTTATCGTCCACTTTCACTAACTCCCGGTTCGCTAAAGGAAACTCCTCCTTCAGTAGGTTTGCCGAAGCCAGACCCAGTTTCAGTCTGACCCTCATCTTTTTATCGCTATGCATCCGGAACACGTCCATATACCCCTCTTTATGCCGCGCTTCGTAACGCCATGGCTCGTCCAGCAAAGCCACCCCTCCCATCCTCGTCAGCCTGAACAGTTTATTCTGGTTGTCCTCCAGGCAATAGCACCACACCTGCTCGTAGTTGGTCGTGAACGCGAAGGCCTCCACCTCACGATCCCTTATATCCACTCCATGCGACGAAGAGTATTTTTTCAAAACCACACGCTGCTTGTTCTCCATTCCCTTCACCAACAGCTTCACGATCCTGCTATTCTTCCCGTCCACGATGGTCTCCGCGAGAATCTTATAGTCGTACACCGTATAAAGCTTCTTCTTCAGGTTCTGCTTGAGCAAATTATTATCGTCGATGCTCTCGATGGCCGACTTGAGGATATAGGCCTCCTCCTCCGTGAAGTGAATGAGCTCACTGATCTCCTTGAAGTAAGGCGACGATTTATCCAATTTAATAAAGCCGTTCACCCTCTTCACCACGAAACCCGCTTGTCGGAACGTGTCGATGTATCGATAGACGGTTCGGGGAGAAATCGACAGCCTCTCCGCCATCTCGTCCACCGTTAATGAATGATTCGCCGTAAGCAACTTTATTAACCGGAGCAATCGCTCAATCTTGGGTTGATCCATGGATTAATTATTTTATATCCAAAGGTATAAAAACTTCTTGAAACAAAGCAATAAAAACTCTCGATTGTCAGAA
>CAYFMZ010000162.1:0-3192 GCA_964344275.1 uncultured Proteiniphilum sp. | reverse complement strand
AATTAGTATATAAATCATCAAAAACAATATATAACAAATGAATCATCAGCACGAAGCATGGAAAGGGTTCAAAGGCGACCTTTGGAGAAAAGAGATCAACGTAAGGGATTTCATCATGAACAACTACACGCCCTATGAAGGGGATGATAGTTTTCTGGTTTCATCGACCGAGCGCACGCGCAAGGTATGGGACAAACTAACCGAGATGTTCAAAGAAGAGCAAGCCAGAGGAGTCTACGATGCCGAAACAAAATACCCGCAACAGATAGACACGTACGGGCCTGGGTATATTGACAAAGAGAATGAAGTGGTCGTCGGCCTACAAACCGATGCGCCCCTGAAGCGAGGAATTTTCCCGAAAGGGGGTATCCGAATGGTGGAGAACTCACTGAACGCGTACGGGTACAAGCTCGACGAGATGACGAAAAAAATCTACACGCGGTATCGCAAAACACACAACGAAGGGGTCTTCTCGGTATATAACGACGAGATGCTGGCCGCGCGCCGCTCCGGTATCATCACCGGACTTCCCGACGCGTACGGGCGGGGACGTATCATAGGTGATTACCGTCGGGTACCGCTCTACGGTACGGCCGCGTTGATCAAGGAACGAGAAAACTTCTTTAAACGGCTCGATATTCAGGAGTTCACCGAAAACACCATGCGTAACCGTGAAGAGGTGTCTGAGCAGATCAAAGCATTGAAAACATTCGAGAAGATGTGCCAGTCCTACGGGTTCGACGTGAGCCAACCGGCAACAAATGCCAGAGACGCGGTGCAGTTTCTCTATTTCGCGTACTTGGCTGCCGTGAAGGATCAAGACGGTGCTGCCATGTCGATCGGACGGACCTCCACCTTCCTCGATATCTACATCGAGAAAGACCTGAAAGCCGGGTTGCTGACAGAATCAGAAGCACAGGAGCTAGTGGATCAACTGATTATCAAGCTTCGGATCGTCCGTTTCCTGCGTACACCGGAATACAACGAGCTCTTTTCTGGTGACCCGGTGTGGGTGACCGAATCATTGGGCGGACAGAACCTCGATGGGCGCACCCTGGTAACCCGCACATCGTTTCGCTACTTGCAGACGCTGTACAACTTAGGACCGGCTCCCGAACCGAACCTCACGGTATTGTGGTCGCGATACTCGCCGGAGAACTGGAAAAAATTCTGCTCGAAGGTGTCGGTCGACACCTCAGCTATCCAATATGAAAACGACGATCTTATGCGCCCCGATTACGGTGACGACTACGGGATCGCGTGCTGCGTATCACCCATGAAGATCGGGAAACAGATGCAGCTGTTCGGCGCAAGGGCTAACCTTGCCAAATGCTTATTGTACGCGATTAACGGAGGACGTGATGAAAAATCGGGTGTTCAAGTAACACCGAAGTTCCAACCCATCACCTCGGAATACCTCGATTACGATGAGGTAATGCCCAAGTTTGAACAGATGATGCGTTGGTTGGCAAAAGTGTACGTGAATGCACTGAAAGTCATTCACTATATGCACGACAAGTACGCGTACGAGGCATTCGAAATGGCGCTGCACGACGGCGATGTGCAACGTATCCGGGCAACAGGTATCGCGGGGCTTTCTATCGTGGCCGACTCGTTGGCAGCGATCAGGGATACGAAGGTGAAAGTGATCCGTGACGAACGAGGAATCGCGGTGGATTTTGAACGGGAAGGTGAATACGTACCGTTCGGAAATAACGACGACCGCACCGACGCGATCGCGGTAGATATCACCAGAAAGTTCATGGAGTACCTCCGCCAGCACGAGACCTATCGCAACGCGACACCCACCCAATCAATTCTAACCATCACCTCCAACGTGGTATATGGTAAGAAAACCGGGGCTACACCCGATGGGCGTGCCGATGGCGTGCCCTTCGCCCCAGGAGCCAACCCAATGAACGGCCGAGACCAAAAAGGTGCCGTCGCCGCATTGGCCTCCGTGGCAAAATTGCCCTTCCAGCATTCACACGACGGCATCTCTTATACCTTTGCCGTTTCACCCAGTACGCTGGGCAAGGAGCGAGACACGCGAATAACCAATATGGTCAGCCTACTGGACGGCTATTTCACACCCGATGGAGGACAACACCTCAACGTGAACGTGTTTGATAAGGACCTACTGGTAGACGCGATGAACCACCCCGAGAAATACCCGCAACTGACCATCCGAGTATCGGGTTACGCGGTGAACTTTGTAAAGCTGACCAAGGAACAACAACTGGACGTGATATCAAGAACGATCAACCAGTCGCTTTAATGCAGGGAAAAATTCATTCATTAGAGAGTTTTGGCACGGTGGACGGCCCGGGAATACGCTTCGTGGTGTTCCTACAAGGCTGTCCACTGCGCTGCCTCTATTGCCATAACCCCGACACATGGGACACGAAAGGCGGCAGTAAATACCTCTTTACACCCGATGAGTTGCTGGCCGAAGTGCTCCGGTATAAAAGCTTTATCACCAAGGGGGGGGTAACGGTGACAGGTGGCGAACCACTACTACAGGCCGAGTTCGTGAAGGAGTTCTTCTTGTTATGTAAAGAGGAAGGGATCCATACCGCACTCGATACTTCGGGAGCCATTGCTACCCGAGGAGCGCTCAACGCGCTGGATAATACAGACTTGGTGCTATTAGACATTAAATCGATTGATGCCGTGCAACACAAGGAGTTGACCGGGGTGAAGATGAATAACACACTGAAATGCCTCGAGTACCTCGAGAAGAACAACATCCCTACGTGGGTGCGCCACGTGATCGTTCCAGGGTGGACCGATAACGACACCCTTCTAAAAAAACTAGCCGATTTCCTAGTACCTTACCAGTGCGTGGAAAAAGTAGAACTACTGCCTTACCACGATATGGGTACCCGTAAGTACGAGCAGATGGGGCTCGAGTACTCACTAAAAGGGGTAGCTCCTTTATCGGATGAACGAATACAGAACGCTAGGAAAATTTTTGAAACAGCAGGTTTAAAGCTATAAGCCCCTTCCGTCTTCTAGATTATATTGAGTGCACTGGTGTTAGTGTAGTTGGTTAAATTCAGGCTGCTGAAGGTGGTGAAACACTTGGAGAGATAAAATGAGCGGAAGACGGGACTCGAACCCGCGACCCCGACCTTGGCAAGGTCGTGCTCTACCAACTGAGCTACTTCCGCAATTATGTTAAAGAACACC
>CAYFMZ010000161.1:0-3192 GCA_964344275.1 uncultured Proteiniphilum sp. | reverse complement strand
ATCCCACACCAGGTTCTCCTCTTTTTTCAGGTCTTGTTCCGATCGGGCAACCTGTATCCTGTAAGTTTCTTGTTGCACGTTTTTATGAGTCGAGGCCAGTTGCCACGAGAACCTGGGAGAAGCTGTTTCCAGTCCCACCGGGTTTTCTTGCATCTCCACCTTCGTGGAGACGATTTCTACAGCTGTTTGTTCGCAAGCCATGAGTGTGGCTGCCAGAAACAGCAGCATTGTAAAGTAATAATGTTTCATACAATTTAAATTATTTGTTCACTTATTTTCTCGGATCAATCAATTGGGGCAGCCAAACCTTAAAGAAGGGAGCTTCGCTTCCGCTGTTCCCTGCCGACGCGTAGTCACACAGTTCACACTCTATCGGCTCGGCACCGCCCTCAGTATACGATTCAGGGATAAAGTGCGCGGAAAAAGTCATCCAGAAATTTCCGTCACCACGATCATTAAGGGTCAGATCAATCGTTTCATCCTCTTTCACAATGGGAGTGAGAATCGCTTCTAATGCCGGGCCGTTCAGTCGCTCGTCCCTCGCCAAGACGATGGGACCCCGAGTTATTGCCATGTAAGAAGGATGAGAAAGCGTGGAGTGAATTTTTCCTTTCATATCGAATTCAATCTCAATTTTGTCCCCCTTCTTCCATTCTCGATCAATCATGAAGTATTCGCCCGGCGTCGCGTTCGTTATCGTGGTGCCGCCGGCTCGAATGGTAGACGCATCGCACCAAGCGGGGATACGTAACGAGATCTCCATCTCCTCCTCTTCTCGGAGGTTCAGTTCGATTTCAATAAACCCCGACCGTGGATAATCTGTCTTCTGATGCAGGGTGACCTCTCTTCCCGCCGGCGTTTCAAGCGTGTAGGATCCCTCCATGTAGAAGTTGACGAACAGTCCCTTTGGAGAGCTCATCGTCACGGTGGCAGGCATCGTGAACAACCCTCTTGGACCGCTCGCGTTGCAACAATTCAAGCCCATGCCGCACTGTTCGGAACCCTCTAGGCGTTGACCTTGTAGTGGAGTGTATTTTGCCCAGTCCGACCCATCCGGCCGCATCGATCCCAAGAGCGCGTTGTAGAATGTTTGCTCGATGGCATCCGCGTATTTTGCCTCACCGGTCAGCCGCAGCATCTGTTGGTTGAATTTGAGCCACGTCACGGTAACGCACGTTTCTTGATAGTGAGCGATCGGTGCCGTTTGTAGATTCCTCCCTGAAAACCACGCCTCCATGGCCGATCCCGACCCCGCGATATTTATCTCGGTATCCTGAATGCTCTGCCACGTTTTTTCGGCGGCTTCCCGGTAACTCTTGTTCCCTGTTAACCGGTGCAGTTCTAACAGCCCTTCGTAGCAAGACATCATCTCGTAGGCTTTTTGTCCCTGATCCCAACCGTACCAGTTACGGCTGTCTGGTTTCGGAAAACGTTGCCCCACCGGTGTGCTCGCCTTTGAGATCAGTTGCGGCCCGTCCACCGTCTCCCACTGCCGTACGATCTCTTCCGCGAAATCCAAGTATTTTCTGTTGCCTGTTCGTGTATAGAGTTGACACATTGGTTCTAATACTGAAGAGGCAGCCATTCCGCGATGATTCCCCATCTTCACGATGGGTGCTTTCTTCTCTTCCAACTCCCCGATCAAGAAGTCGGCCTGTTTTTTGGCCGCGTCCAGCACCTTCTGATCGTTGCTGATATCGTAATAGGCGATCAGTCCAAGCAGGCAATATTTCCTTCCCCAGATATCCCACGCTTGCAGTCGGCTTTCTGGGGCATAGTTACCAATATATCCTTCCGGTGTTTGTGTCTCTATCAACGCGTATACCGCGTGCTTCAGTTTCTGTTCGAGCTCCGGGGTGGGGTTGTACCGGTAAGCGAGCACCGCCGACGTGAACCATTTCCCCCAGAACTCCCCTTGCCAGCAATGGTGTTCGTCCTTGGTTGTGAATGGTTCCACTAGTCGGTCTATATCCTGCTCGAGGATTCTGTTTTGGTACGATGCATCAAGCTTTTCACCCGCGAAACCAAGAATGTTGACAGAGGTAGCCGGCGTCAATTGATCGTGTACCGTTTGCCCAATGAATTTGTCGTGTGTAAAGTCTTCATGGATGCACATTGATTTAGCCACTATAGACTGTCCAGTAATTAGTAGGGATAACATTCCCAATAAAAAAAATAACGAAAAACGTTGACTCATACTTTTTTTGTTTTTTATTCAAAAATATACATTTACACACGATATGTTGGTAGTATTGGGTGATACTTTCACTGAGTAATTTGACATTTTAAAGAAAATGTTCAAATATTAGTGAACAGCAAATCCCACGGTTAGATTCACGCTATTCATATTATGGCAATATCCACTGATATCTGGTGCTGGGTCTGCCCCTCCTGGATTAATCCGGGAATAATCGAGGATCCTAACGTAATCTGGATAACCGATTGTTACGGATAATTTGAATTGCGTAGAAAGATTTCTAGAAAGCTTCAGATTGTAACCCAATCCAACGTCACCCGCGAGCATGTTGGCAGTCAATTTAATTGGTTCCGGTTCTCTTGTTCCAATCTTAATCATCGCGTTATCGTGTACCATCCTTCCATAGCCAACGGAGCCATAAGCGATCCAATGATTTCTCCGTTTACTATCCCAGAACCGCAATGACAACATGGGGCCTATATAGTTTTGTTGTATATCTCCACCCAGCATACTACGGTAATGATATTTTAAGCCATACCCAGTGAGTTGGCTTAGGTATACCGCTAAGTCGGCTCCTGCATAAAACTCATTACGGTTGGAGAAGTCTCCCTTTTTGGGGTTGAAGTCTTCTGAGAGACCTACTCTCAAGGGCCCAAATTGATGAGCTCCTCCCACGTTAATGGCTAAAGAGACCAAGGGATACCAAGGTCGCAATCGATAATCATCCATGCTTCGGAACATGTTCTTCTTGTAATACAATATTGAATCCTTATGGATCATACCGGTCATCAACTCATCATCCCATTTGAATTCAATGGGATAAAAATCGCCCTCCAGCTTTCCGAGTTTACAGTTCAACGAGTCCCGCTGCATTGTTACCAAAAAATCTTGAGCTTTAAGAGAATGAGATATTCCCAACCCAATGAAAATGATCAGGTAGAGCAAAAAGTTTTTTTTCGCATCTTTTTTCATGAGTAAAAAATTTACTTTTTTCT
>CAYFMZ010000160.1:0-3230 GCA_964344275.1 uncultured Proteiniphilum sp. | reverse complement strand
GACCACTTCAGGGCCTCTTCTTTGTCAACTCCCCGCGGCCCCACGCAATTTGTACGTATGGCGTGACAACCCAGGTATTGAGCGATATCGATCCACTTGCGGTGATTGATCACGGTCTGTTTACGCTCCTCTTTAGAAGGAGTACACGTTTCCCCCTCACCGTCCACCATGATCAGCACCATAGTAACTCCATGATCAGCAGCGTTTTTCTTGAGCCGGTTCAGGTAACCCAGCGTGGGAACCTCGAAGAGCGTGTTCACGAACTCGATCCCGTTCAGTCCAAAATCCTCTCGAGCGATCCGTGCGAAGTCGACTGTTTTCCATTTCCCGCTTTGCACCTCTCCTACCAGCGCCCATTGGGCCAACGAAATATCGTTTTTTCCTATCCATTCGGTGCGCGTGGCCGCGGCGGCGGAATGCATCTTTAACAAACCAGGAGCGATGAGGGCACCGGCTCCCACGGCAAGTGATTTTCCAATAAAGCCACGACGTGATACTTTCTTCATATTCATTAATCTATAGAGTTTGTGATTCAAATTTTAAACGGGATCGTATGAACGACCTTTTACATGGTCGCCTATCTTGCAAAGATACTAAATGAAACGGAAAACGGAGGGTATTCACAAAGGTAATTTCATGAAGTGAACAAAGAGGTATTCCTATTGTTATATGCTTGTTACAAAACCAATAACGATATAATCTACAGGAACTTCTTGAAACAAAAGGAGGGGTTCCGGAAGAGAAAAATTTCATATGGAACCTACTAAGGATACGAATCTTATCACGGGCATTCATCACGTGGAACTTTGGCTGGAGAGCTTCGAGCGCACGGCGGCATTGCTCACCGAGCGAATGAACCACACGCTGATCGCGGAGCGTTCGGGACGCTTCCGTTACGGGGTAGAAGATGTTCCCGGCAAGTTCGTCGACCTGCTGTGGATACCGGAAACCTTGAGAGGATTGGACGGTAGGGGAATGGTGCATCACGTGGCCTTTTCTACTCCCACAATGACCTCCCTCTTGGAGCTGAAGGAACAACTGGAGTCGTTCGGCATAGCACCGACGGGAGTAAGAGATCGTAATTACTTTCGTTCCATCTACTTCAGGGAACCGGGTGGTATTTTGTTCGAGATCGCCGGTAGAATGCATCGCGGACGCTCCCATATCGCGAATGCACGAATACCACGGATACCCCAAAAAAAAATCAAATCAACATGCAACATTCATTCGATATAGTTTACGGGGGAACCCCGATTGAGGAGGCAAAAAAAGCGTTGATCCTATTGCACGGGAGAGGTGCGAGCCCAGAGAGTATTCTTTCCCTCGCCTCGCTGCTTAACGTGGAAGGATACGCGCTGCTTGCCCCTCGTGCCACGAACAACACATGGTACCCCTACTCCTTCTTGGCACCCGTGGCCGACAACGAACCGTGGCTGAGTTCAGCCTTAACGGTCGTGAAGCAAACGGTTGATCACGTGATAGCGTCTGGAATAAATGGCGACAACATTTTTTTCTTGGGCTTCTCGCAAGGTGCTTGTCTGGTATCGGAATTCACCGCACGCCATGCCCGCCGTTACGGGGGCATCGTCGCCTTTACCGGCGGATTGATCGGCAAGGAGATCGACCGAAGCCATTACGGGGGCGATTTTGAACAAACACCGATCTTCTTCGGCACGAGCGATCCCGATTTTCACGTGCCGGTGGAGCGGGTCTACGCATCGGCCAACCTCGCCCGGGAGATGAACGGCGACGTGACCGAAAAAGTATATTCAAACCGTGGGCATACCATCTCGGAGGATGAGATCGAGATCGTGAACCGGTTGATTTTCAAGTGACACGACATCCCCGGGACGAGTAAAAAAAGCCGGAAGGACCCAATAGGTGGAAGAAACTAACAGCTGGAAGGAACTAACAGATTGTACAAGCTATTAGGGGAGCGCGTCAAAATCGATCACCGGAGGTCGTTCATCCGCAATACGGTGAAACTTTGTTCGGTAAGCGGTTGAATCGCTGAAAAAGCCGCAATTCTGCAAGAAAAAGCGATTCGTGTGGGAATTGTATCCCCCTTTGTAGTCGATTCGCACGCCGGCGTTGGCGGTGGCATCGTAGGTGAACGTCGCCTCCCTGCCCGGTATCCATTGACCCGACTGGCTCCTGAACCACTGATTCCCGAAATAGACCGTGCGCGTGAGGTACCCCTGCTCGGGATAGAAGTTCTCCAAGAACGAATGAGCACCCCGGTAGTAAGTAGAGGTTTTAGGTCGCGAGAACGACGCGATAAGGCGCCAACGGGACTCTTCTGGCGCAAAAAACCAAGAGGTGTAAATCGTATTGCCCTCGTTATCCGGTTGTACCCGCGTAAGGAAGCGATACGTATTGCCTACCTTCCATGGAAAGCGAAGGTAACTCTGTCCCCCCGAACCTTCGTTGCCGAATTCGCCGACATGCACCCCTTCCCCTTTTTTGAGAAGAACCACCTTCATGCTGTCGGGTATCAACTTGGGATCCTGCGTTTCGAACGGGCTCCAGACCGAAAAAAGGATCCTTCGCTCCTCCTCGGAGTTGCATTGCATACCGAAATAACCTTCTCTGAAGCCATTGGCCATGTAATAACTACCGATCACATCGTTATGAAGCGGCACCATCACTTCGTTATAAAACCATTCGACGGGCTCCTCCGGCATAGTATAGGAGAGATGCACCGATGGGCCTCGCCTTGCCCAATAATCCTCGAAATCATGCACGTACACCATATTATCGTCGTCGCTTTTAACGGTAAACGAAGTGATACGCCCAAACTCTTCTCCCGACTTCGACAGTCCTTGTAACGAAATGGAAACATACCCTGGCTCGTGAATCTTAATCGGCTTCAGCGTCACGTTGAACTCACCCTCCTCCAAAGTAACTTTCTGTCGCCTCGAAAGCTTTCTACCGCCATATTTCTCATGTTCCATTTGGACAGAAATACGAGCTTTCCCATCGGGTAAGAATCCGTTGAGTGTAATCTCCACCGTTTGCGGTTTTGAAAAATAGATATACGTTTGAATCCGGCTCTCGGGATCCGTCCAGTTCTCCAGTCCATTACGAGCGATGCGCGCACCGTCTCTATGCGCGGTAACATACGCGTTGCCACTCAACCGGACCTCCTTCTCGTTCGTATTTTGTGCCGTCAGTTGTGCCCCGAAAAGAAGGGCAAACAAAAGCGAGATCATCGAGTGTTTCATTTTATT
>CAYFMZ010000159.1:0-3236 GCA_964344275.1 uncultured Proteiniphilum sp. | reverse complement strand
CCCTGAAGAAGTTACTCTTGACGAAGCTGGCTCAAAAGATGATGTTCTCACGGAGCAAACAGTGGATGAAGCAGCCCTTGCCGCTGATACAGAAGATATAGCCGCCACAGAGGGGGGCGATACTGCTTCTGCTGCCGATACCACCACTGATTCTGCTGATGATGGTTCCTCCATAGATTATGATTTAGAAGACGCCCACGAAGAAGAGGATAATACGGAGGATGAGGATGATGACGGGGATGACTTGGATGATAGCAAAATCGGCGACGAAACACAAATCGTGTTGGCACCTATAGAGGAGATCGTGCAGCATCTACGGAATCTGTTTGCCTCTGATAAATTAAAACGAAGAGATGTAGAAGATTATAAAAACCAGTTTTATCGTTCGTTGCGTAACGAGATTGAAAAACAGAAACAAACCTTCCTTGATGAGGGGGGTGAAGAGATAGACTTTGTTGCTAACGAGCCGGAAATCTACATCGAAGGCAAAGAGTTACTCCAAAAAATTAAGGAGAAACGTGCGGAGCTGGTCGCTAAGGAAGAAGCGGAAAAGGAGCAGAATGTGATTCGTAAACTTGCAATTATCGATCAGATAAAAGCCCTTACCGAATTGCAGGGCCAAGAAGATTTTAATAAAACCTATCAAGAATTTAAATCACTCCAACAGGAATGGAGCGAGATAAAACTGATCCCGCAAGCTAAAGTAAACGAGCTTTGGAAATCATACCAACGTTACGTGGAAAAGTTCTACGACTTGGTTCGTATCAATAACGAATTCAGGGAGTACGACTTTAAGAAGAATCTTGAACTGAAAACTGAACTTTGTGAAGCTGCCGAGAGACTCGATAGTGAGCCCGATATTGTTTCCGCTTTTCATCAACTTCAAAATCTACACCAAGAGTGGAGAGAGATAGGACCGGTATCTCGAAAGGAAAGAGAGGCCATCTGGAATCGGTTCAAAGAGGCATCTACGCTGATCAATAAAAAATACCAAGCTCACTTTGAAAGTCTTAAAGAACAAGAAGATAAGAATCTGGAACTGAAAACAGCACTCTGCGAAAAGCTGGAGGCGATCGATTACGAACAGATTAAAACCATTAAAGACTGGAATAACAAAGTAAAAGAGGTACTTGAGTTGCAGAAGCAATGGCGTCAGATAGGGTATGTTCCCAGGAAGTGGAATACCAAAATATACAAGCGATACCGTGCGGCGTGTGATTTCTTTTTCCGGTCGAAGAATGAATTCTACAAATCACTTCGGGGTGAGATGGAAGAGAACCTGAAGAAAAAGACAGCTCTCTGCGAACGAGCAGAGTCTCTCAAAGATAGTAAGGACTGGAAAAAAACTACAAGAGAGATGATAGATATTCAGAAGGAGTGGAAAACCATTGGAATCGTGCCACGCAAGTATGTGGACAGTATCTGGAAGCGATTTATTACCGCGTGTGATTACTTTTTCGAACAGAAGAAGATGCACACTTCCTCGCAGTACGAAGAGGAATCCCGTAACCTAGAAGCTAAAAAGGCTATCGTTGAATCGATCAACCAGCTTGATGTCTCACTAAAGGCAGAAGATGCAATAACGGTACTACGGGAGTTAATGGACGAATGGTATGTCATTGGGCATGTGCCGTATCGATTAAAAGATCGCGCGTACCGGGAATTTTACGACGCCACGGAAGCTCAGTTCGACCGTTTGAATATTGATAAAGATGCACGGAAGCTGGAGTCTTTTAAGACCAATATCTCTGATATGGCACGAACGGGCAACGCGCAGAATCAACTGCTTCGAGAAAGAGAGAAGTTGATGCGCCAATACGACCGCATGAAAAATGAACTGCAAACCTACGAGAATAATATAGGATTTCTTTCCGTGTCATCCAAGAAAGGTAACCACTTGGTTGATGATATGAATCAGAAAGTAGAACGAATAAAATCGGAACTACAGCTGATTATTAGAAAGGTCGACGCGCTGGACAAAGAGTTGTAGAACACGAGCTAATGGCAATATTTAGAGGAGACTGTCTCATAAATAAATATGAGACAGCCTTTTCCGTTTTATATAGTGATGTGATAAATTCGTGATATTTTTAGAGATGAAAATTTCATCCAATCCGTGTTAATTTGTGTTGCTTTGTTGTAGTTTATGAATTGTGAAAAAACGTAATCTTTAATTACCGATGAAATGAGACTATATTTAATTCTATTTATTGTTGTTGTATTACTTTCTTCATGTACAAATAGCAAGAAAGAAACAGAAAACAGAGGAGCTGTTCTTACTGATCAGCTGGTGCCGTTGGCAGACCCGTTTATTTTACTTCACGAAGAGGTATACTATGCTTACGGGACGGGAGCGGATGATGGAATTGAAGTAATGACCTCGAATGACTTGAAAGCATGGGAAAGAGTGGAAAATTCCCGTGGAGGATTGGCTTTACACAAGGACGACTCATACGGTGAAAAATGGTTCTGGGCACCCGAAGTGTACTACGTGAACGGTCAGTTTTACATGTATTATTCTGCCGAAGAACATATGTGCGTGGCCACTTCTAATTCTCCACTTGGTCCGTTTAAACAAGAGGTGAAGAAACCGATGCTAGAAGGAGAGAAGACAATCGACAACTCCCTCTTTATTGATGACGACGGAACGCCGTATCTTTTCTTCGATCGGTTCAATGATGGGTTGAATATATGGGTGGCAGAGCTTGAAAAGGATTTGATGACTATTAAGCCCGAAACACTCCACCCTTGCATTCACGTCTCTCAAGAATGGGAAGAGGTTTGGCCTCGAGTAAACGAGGGGGCGTTTGTTATAAAGCACGATGGTATTTACTTCATGACCTACTCGGCCAATAGCTACGAGAGTCAATTTTATGGAATTGGATGTGCTACCGCTACCGATATAATGGGCGAATGGACAAAATACCCTCATAACCCGTTATTACAACAACCGGGTGATCTGGTGGGAGTGGGGCATAGCTCGATGTTCAAAGATAAAACGGGAGATTGGAAAATAGTGTTTCACGCGCATAATGACACGACAAAAATTCATCCTCGTAACATGTTTATAAGCGAAGTTAATTTTAAAAAAGTGGACGGAGTGGATGAACTGTATATCGATTCGGAATATATGATTCCGCGCTTCAAGGTAGAGTAGCTTGAGATGCCTTGAAAGCGGTAACATCGGTTTTAACCGCTAAATGTTGATTTTGAGAAACGCGTGTTGTTTTTTGAGA
>CAYFMZ010000158.1:0-3244 GCA_964344275.1 uncultured Proteiniphilum sp. | reverse complement strand
GCATAAGTGTTATTTTTTTATTAATTGAAATTATATTTACAATAATATACATATTGAAATATAAATTAGTTATGTTTAGAGGGGATTTTTGCCCAAAAACGGTCTTTGACTTATTCGCATGATATAATTCACTATCATGACGAAGTTTATCCAGTTCCTTTATTTTTCATCTCTCTCCAAATATACGTATTATGCATTAATTTACAAACTATTGACATGCATTTTTGAAGTCTTAAAGTAGAATTGAATAAAATTTATAAAACCACCGGGCTAAGAATTTAAACTATATGTGGTTCTATAATTATGATTGCAATCTTACTAAGAGAGAATTTATGGATTGTTTTTTATTATCCAGTACTGTTGCGTTAAGTTTTAAAATGTTCTTGTATATTGCTGATATATAAATACATATAATCGTTCTTTGATTTTTTGATTTGAATTGACTTAGCTTTGCCGCAAAAAGCAAAACTATGAACTCCCGTAAGTATATTTTCTCCCAGATTTTAGAGTTTGTCAACCGCTACGAGTTCGATAAATACTTGGAACGTTACTCCGGCAATTATCGCGTTCGTCATATGAACTGCTGGAATCAGTTCGTGCAACTGTTTTTCGGACAGCTGACATCCTTGAACTCGTTGCAGGGCATCTGCCTGTGCTTGAAAGCGCACAAGAAGAAGCTGTATCATCTGGGCATCAAACAAAACGTGGCGGTTTCAACCATGTCACGGGCCAACGAGAAATGCGACTGGCGAATTTTTGCCGATTTCGCTGACCATCTCATCTCACTGGTTCGCCCGCTCTATTCCGGTCGCGACATCCCCAAGGCGGACATCGACAACGAGGTGTTCGCCCTGGCCCCAACCTCCATATCGGTCAGCATCAACCTGTGCGTCTGGGCTCAAGGGAAATATTCCCAGTGAGCGGTCAAGATGCACGCCCTGCTGAATTTGAGGGGAAGCATACCGGAGTTTATCCTAATCATCGACGGAAAATATCACGACAGCAACGCTCTTGACATGATCATCCCACAACCCGGTGCTATTTACCTGATGGACATGTCTTATCTAGATCATGAGGCTTTATTCCGTATTAATCAAGCGGGAGCGTTCTTTGTCACGAGGGCGAAATCCTCACTGAGGTGCGAAATCGTCGAGCAGAACTTCAATATGGATCGGGACACGGGCTTAAGCACGGACAGGACCATCATGCTGGTGGTGCCTAGGTCAAGGAAACTGTACCCAGAAAAATTACGTCTGGTTGAGTTTTACGACAATCAGAATGATGAGCTGATAGTTTTTCTGACAAACAGCTTCGAGCTGACACCCCTCGAGGTCGCAAATCTTTACAAGAATTGTTGGCAGATCGAAGTTTTCAAGTGGATAAAGCAGAATCTCGTGATAAACACCGATTCGTGAATTACTTCTCGAATAACGTCAATTCAATCAAAATGTCAATGAGCAACTAAATTTATTTGAATAATATTTTTTCTAAATTTTAAACGCAACAGCACTATTTGTTATCCATAAATTCTCTCTAGTTGGATTTAGATGTTAATTGTTTCGATCACCACAACATCTATCTGCGTCATTAATCTTACAACAACCTCCATCGCCATTATTACATCTTATCCAATAAGGATAATCGTCAGGACATAGTGGTTCACTACCACTTCCACCATAAATAG
Source organism: uncultured Proteiniphilum sp. (assembly GCA_964344275.1). Classification (GTDB taxonomy): domain Bacteria; phylum Bacteroidota; class Bacteroidia; order Bacteroidales; family Dysgonomonadaceae; genus Proteiniphilum. Next base: position 1,560 of record CAYFMZ010000158.1, on the reverse strand, counting down.
CTTTCATTTCACGATTTTCCAATACTACTGCATTTTGCAGTTTGATTTTACTTAACTTTTTCATATCGATCTGAATTTATGATTTTGCAGCAAATTTTTTACTGTATCAACCTTTTCAGTTGCTGCTTTCCAATCAGGTTGATTTTATCATTTAATATCCATTTCTGACACATAACGGATATCCTCAATCTTAAAATTATCCGGCAGTCTATATCCATTCACCAGTACAGTCGGTGTAGCCCTTTAAAGAAGAAAAAATATACTGTACACAAATGTGATTATTCTGTTCCAATAATTTGTTGATACGCTCGTGCATTCGTGAACAAGGGTTGCAGTGAGGATTGGAAAAAATAGTGACAAGTAAATTCGAATCGGGGTTTCCCAACAGTACGCGGGACGTTTCTTTACTCACTTCATAACGAGGTTGCTTTCTTAATTTTGTATTGAAAACATCTTCATCAGCCTTTATACTGTTTATTTCATACTGGATGTTTTCCATCCTTGAACCGCGGGCGATCACGGGAATAAGCATGTTAATGGTTAAAATGGAGATCGTGTATATACTGCCGGTTATCATTATTCCCCAAAAAGTGACCAATGGGAGACTAAGAAGCCCGAAGAGCAAGCCAACCATGAATATTCCCCATAACAGGAACATAACCATCAAGCACAAGGGACACCACTGCCTTGCCTTGAACTTCTGGTACCAGATGCTCCAAAAACTATAGGGTAAACAAAAGAGATTGACAAGAAGCAGAGAAGGGACGAGAGAAGGTAAAAAAGAGATGATCATTACATTTGAAATGAAATAACCCAACCCGATCTCGCTCCAACCTATAACACCGAGTAACTTTGCCGCGTCCGACTCCAGGATATTGTTGCAATCGGCATACTTGAATAACGAACATAATTTATCGGCATAATCGCTTTGGATACGCAGTTGTTTTAAAACAAGCAGATAGCCGATGTACACTCCTGCAAGACTGATTATGAGTAGTGATACCACTCCCGGATGGGCGTGGATTCCGTTGGAAAAGAAGGCGAAGACGGCCAAAAAGACAAGAACGAATGAAATAATTACTTTCCGCAGTTTATGGAATAACTCTTCCCGAGAATGTGCATTATAATCAGGCTCCTTTGAAGTCTTATCAGGTTCTGCAATCAGGGCATACCCCGTCCACATCTCGAGAAACTCTTCTAAAGGTATACTTATTCTTTTGCTCCTTTCAATAAAACGAACGTCATTTTTTTCAATTTTTTCAACGATAGCGAAATCATCGCCAGTATGAGCGATAAAGGGAGGGACAATCGAGTGAATTTCACTCTTGTCGGAAATCTTTACCCCCACGTTATCGATACCATAATCAGACAACATGGCCGATAATCCAAACAGATTGTACTTGTGCGGATGCTCGTTGAAATACCGTCGAGAAAAAGAACCCGTGTATTTCACGCCTAACTGGCGAAGAAAAGTTGTAAAGATGTTATCACTCATTAGATATTTATTTCCTATTAGTTGATACTTAACTGATATTAAATTCGTATGCTTATTTTAAATTC
>CAYFMZ010000157.1:0-3258 GCA_964344275.1 uncultured Proteiniphilum sp. | reverse complement strand
GGCCGGGAATGGGAAACGTTGATCGACAAGAGCAATAGCTTTAAAGACAGTCCCAACGATTACGTGGAACTGGCTCTGCCGGTAAGAACGCGCTACCTTCGGTACCGCAACGTGGAGGTGCCGACTCCCCATTTAGCTATATCGGATATTCGTGTATTTGGTATCGGGGAAGGGAAAAAGCCGAAAGCGGTTACCGGGTTCACCGTGAAGAGGGATAGCGATCGCCGCGACGCCCTAATCACTTGGGATGCGCAAGAGAACGCGCAAGGCTACAATGTACGATGGGGGATTGCCCCCGACAAGCTCTACAGCTCCTGGTTAGTGTACGACGACAATCAACTGCTGTTAAAAGCACTGACTACCGATCAGGAGTACTATTTCACCGTCGAAGCGTTCAACGAGAACGGCATCTCAGAACACCCTAATCCGATCCATATCAAATAGATACCGAAACAAAACGATCTTCACAAAGATCAATAAAACGTTTTACATATAAAACATAAACAACCATAAAACGTATTATACAGAGAACGATTTAAGGCAGAAAAGGGAAGGAAGGTTAGATTCAATGAAAAACAGCATCTCAGGACACCCTAAGCCGACCCACGTCAAATAGATAACGGAACGAGCCGGTTAGGATCTTCCTTTCCGATTACGATCAGAGCCTCCTTTACGGAAATTGTCCCGTTTAGAGCCTCTCGAGGGAGAGGGGCTGTCCGGTCTGAAGGGACGCCCGCCCGATCTTTTCTCCCATTTGCTATCCCCTCTTTCCCTTGGTTCGAAGTGACGTTTAGGGGGGCGCTGATCCGCGTCGCGGGACTCACTCCGGGACCTCTCTTCGCCTTGATCGGCTCGTTGCGAGCGGCGGTACCCTTCCCGGGAATTCCTTTGGTAGTGATCTTCGTCGGTTCGCCTCTCTCGTATCTTGTCCCGTTTAGGGCGGTCGTCCCGTTTCCCGGAAAAAATTTCATATTCACGCATTTCGCACTCCAACGCTCCATTGTACAGGAAAAAGCGACGGGAGGGACGAAGTCCAATCGCGTCGAACGACTCTTTCCGGTAACTCAGCACGTAGGCACGATACCCCGTGAACACATGTTTCAACCGTTCGCCGATCATGGAATAAAGCCCTTCCATCTCCTCCACCTTCATCCGTTCACCGTAAGGAGGATTGGTCATTAACACCCCTCCCGCTGCCGGTGCTTCTTCGTATTGCTGAAGAGGTTTCACGCTGATCTCGATGTACTTTTTCAATCCGGCGTTTTTAATATTCTTGTCCGCGATTGCAATGGCTTTTGAAGAAATATCGGAGCCGATAATGGGATGAAGCAACTCCTTCGCTCCCGACTCGTCGTTATAGATCGTGCTAAAAAGCTCTTGATCGAAGTCGCTCCACTTCTCGAACCCGAAATGCGGCCTATGAATTCCGGGAGGAATGCCCAAGGCGATCATAGCCGCCTCGATCAACAGCGTTCCCGATCCGCACATTGGATCCACGAACGGACTCTCTCCACGCCAACCCGACTTCAGGATCATCCCTGCTGCCAACACTTCGTTGAGCGGTGCTTCGGTCTGTGCCAGCCGGTATCCACGCTTATGTAGCGACTCCCCGGAGCTATCCAACGAAAGGGTGCACTTGTTGTGTGCCACGTGGATATTCAGCACCACATCGGGATTGGAAACACTAACCGACGGACGCTTGTCGTATCGCTCATAAAACCAGTCGGCAATGGCATCTTTAACCTTGTAAGCGACAAATTTCGAGTGAGAAAAAATATGAGAGAAGACTACCGCGTCGATCGAAAAGGTGGTGTCGAGGGTAAGGTGCTCTTCCCAATTCAACTCTTTCACGGCCTGGTACACCTCATCGGCACTGTTCGCTTTAAAGTTGTAGATCGGTTTCAAGATACGCAAGGCGGTGCGACAGTGCACGTTGGCTTTATACATCAGGGCTTTATCTCCCGTGAAAGAGACCATCCGGGTACCGATCTCCACGTCGTTCGCTCCTAACGCGATCAGCTCTTCAGCAAGCACATCCTCCAGCTCCGCCATTGTTTTGGCGACCATCGGAAAATATTCATTATGACCGGCCGTATCTTCACTGTGAGAAAGCTCCGACCGGGTAGCTTTCGATTCATTCACTTTACGAAAGCCTTCGTTTTCAATCATCCGTTCTCTTTTTAATATAGGCACAAAGATAACATCCATAAAGCGATTTTACCTCATCACCGTTAAATAAAATTGATATTTCCCCAGTAGCTAAGATAAACGAAACGTTAGGAGAAGAATAAATATAGAAATCAGTGCTGACGCGGTCAGCCCTGGCGGCTTATTCTTTTTTTGACAGTCATATTTTCACGTACAATACATCATTCGCGGTATTTACATGAAAACTGAATGTTTTATTTTGTAAATTTGCAAATCAACCCCAATAACACGTATGACCTCAAGAGAAATAGAAGCAAGGCTTATAGAGTTAATAGAGGACTTGAATAAAAACGAGTTCATCTATGATTTTCTATTAGCTTTTGGATTCTCTAAAACGAGCATTACTCGTTTAAAGAAAGGCGATTTTAACAGGTCAAATCAACCAGAAGAAATTCTCTATAAAGGGAAACTATTTTTCAAAGAGAGCGAGACGTCGCGGCTATTGGCTGATATCGACTTCTTTGCCAGAGAGGAACGGATACTCAAACAGAATCCAAGATTTATCATTGTAACCGATTTTATTAGTATCGCGGCAAAAGACCTTCGGACAGGTGCCAGCAAAGAGTTTTCAATTGGAGAACTACCTGAATACGTTCCTTTCTTTCTTCCTTTAACAGGTGCCGAAATATATAAGTCATCAAACGACAACAAAGCTGACCGTGAAGCGTCATATGCTTTAGCTCGATTTTACGATATCATTATACAAGAAAACGAGGAACTATATGCTAATAACAGCCATAGCCTAAACGTACTACTTGCTCGGGTACTATTCTGCTATTTTGCTGAAGACACTGGTATCTTCCCTCGCGAGAGTATGTTTACTGATACCCTTGCCAATCATACAAAAACGGACGGGTCAGACATGCAACAGTTCTTCACGGAGTTATTTCACAAGCTTAATACCAACAAGGGACTATTTCCATCGTATATTCGAGATTTCCCCTACGTGAACGGGGGACTGTTCAAGGATGATATAGCAATACCGGTATTTTCGAAAAAATCACGCGACATTCTCCTGAGCAATGGCGAACTAAAGTGGGATGAAATAAA
>CAYFMZ010000156.1:0-3394 GCA_964344275.1 uncultured Proteiniphilum sp. | reverse complement strand
AGGATTGCTCTATTCTATTTTTCAGTTCAGCCACGGTCATTGGCTCAAAATTGCTGTTCTCCGTTAATTTCCCGGTGTGTAAGAGTTTTTCCAAACGAGTCAATAATTCTTCGTTTTGAAGTTTCAGGAACTCTTGTACAAATACTATTTTTCTTGTTTGAATATCCATTTCATTATTCTTTATTTAATGCACTCAAATATACAAAAACTTTTTTCTCTTTTGATTGCCACATTGTTAAAAAACAACATAGATGCTTCATTTTGCTTTTTTATCCTGAAAAAGAGAAAAATATCGAACCTAACTGCATTAACTTCACAAAGTTGTATGATGTGAGAAAAATATCCTTATATTTGTACTACAAGTTGTACAAAATAAATTGAAGAATATGATTGTAATAAGTCCCGCGGAGTTTAGGGCAAATCAGAAAAAGTTTTTTGAAATAGCAGAAAAAGAGACCGTCATTGTTGCCCGTAAGAATGAAAAACCCATGATTATAAAGCCATGGGAAGATGACGATATTCCCACGAGAGAAGAATTGATGGCCATTCAAGAAGGATTGAATGATATCAAAGAAGGCCGCGTTACATTTATTAATCCGGCAAATGTATGGGAGCATATCGAGTAGCCATTACTGACCGTGCGAAAAGAGATTTAGTCATTATCCGAAAAAGTGGACGAAAATCAACTATTCGTAAAATAGATCGGATTTTCTTGGAGTTATCTGAGCATCCTTATCATGGGACAGGGCATCCCGAGCCGTTGCGTTATCTGAGCGGGAATATTTGGTCACGTCGCCTTGACAAGAAGAATCGACTACGCTATATTGTTCAAGAAGACGTGGTCATTGTTACGGTGGTTTCGGTGTTAGGGCATTACGATGACAAATAACCATCATTGAACTATAAGCGTAACTACCTAATACCTCTTACCTGAATTTGTGTATTTGCATGGATAAAGATTGGTAATAATAAGCTCTTTTGATGGTTCTTTCACTTTAAAGCTGTATTTTTATATTTGAAATGGGGGAAAAAGATGTTGTCATAGCAAAAATTGTAAAACTGGCTCGGAAAGAGTTTCCCGAGTCGGAGATTATCTTGTACGGTTCAAGAGCACGGGGTGACAACCAAAAGGACTCCGACTGGGATCTACTCGTGTTAATTGATGCTCCGGAGGTGTCATTTAATCGGGAGAAAAAAATAATTGATGATTTCTACGAGTTAGAGTTGGATATGGGAGAAGTTTTCTCTCCGTTGATTTATAGAAAATCCGACTGGGTGGAAAAATATGTACATACGCCTTTATTCGAAAACGTCAGCAGAGAAGGTATACGAATAAAATGACCGATTTTAATGAAGATATTATCGCGTATCGTTTAACGCGTGCTAAGGAAACCTTAGAGGACGCAGAAATTTTAGCAACGCATGCCAAATGGAACTCCACAATCAATAGGCTTTATTATGCATGCTATTATGCTATTACTGCATTATTGATAAAATCTGGTTTCAAAGCAGCAACGCATTCCGGAGTAAAGAGCGTCTTTTCAGAAAACTTTATTAGATCAAAAATAATTTCGCCTGACTTGGGGAAGATCTATGCACAGCTATTTACCTTTCGTCAAAAGGGTGATTATAGCGACTTTTATGATTTTACAGAAGATATGGTTTTACCCTACTTCGAACCGGTAATAACGTTAATTGAAACCATAGAAACATTGATTTTTGATGAATAAACTGCTCTTTTGATGATTATTTCACATTAAAGTCGTACTTTTGCAACTTACATCAAAAAGAAAAAGAGTAAATGGACAAACTAAGCTACGCGATTGGAATGAGTATGGCATCCAACCTAGTCAACTCCGGTCTAAAACAGATAGATGTTGAATCTTTCGTGAAAGCCTTTACCGAGGTGATAAACAATACTTCTCCATCGATGAGCCCGGAAGAAGCGAATCAGATATTGCAAGATTTTTTCAGTAAACGTCAAGACGAAATGTTATCTAATAATCTGGAAGCAGGTCGTGCATTCTTGGAAGAGAACAAGAAAAAAGAGAGCGTGATCACCCTTGATAGCGGTTTACAATACGAGATCCTCACGGAGGGCAATGGTGCCAAGCCCAAGGCTACTGATAGCGTCAAGTGCCACTACCACGGCACGTTACTTGATGGTACAGTATTCGATAGTTCTGTACAACGAGGTCAGCCTGCCGTGTTCGGAGTAAACCAGGTTATCAAAGGATGGGTCGAAGCCCTTCAATTGATGCCTGTTGGTTCGAAGTGGAAGTTATATATTCCTTCTGAACTTGCTTACGGGAAACAAGGTGCAGGCGGTTCCATCGAGCCTAACTCTGCTCTTATATTCGAGGTAGAGTTGTTAGGAATCGAGTAATTCACCACTGACTTTGCAGTTAGTACTAAAAGCGTACAATATCACGAACACATTATTAATATAAAAAGAAATGAAGAAAGTAATTTTAGGAACATTGAGTACATTAACTGTTTTGGCAGTTTTGATGGTTTCCTGCAACGGTGCATCTGCCCCAAAGGCTTCCTTAAAGAACGCGGTAGATAGCGTTTCGTATGCCTATGGAGTAAGTATGGCAGAGCAGGGTTTAATACAGTACTTAGAGCAAAATGGCGTACTGGTTAACACGACTAATATCGAGTATGATTACCAGATGCGTATTGCTGCCGCGGATTCCACGGAAAGAGAAGCGTTACAAAAAGAAATGGCTTCACAACTTGATTCTCTGAATAGGGCCAATGCCCCCAAGTTGAACGAGTTTATCAAAGGGTTAAAGGATGCAATTAACATTGAAAAGGAATCTGCCTACGCCCAGGGCCTGAGTATTGGCACACAGTTCTCGCAGATGATGCTGCCGCAAGTAAACACCATGCTATACGGTGAAGAGGGGGAACAGAAAGTGAACACTGACCAACTTTTGGCTGGATTAATTTCCGTTTTAAAGAACGAGCCATTGGCTATTGATGCTATGGAAGCAAGCGCTTTGTTCCAGAGCGAAATTGAAAAAGCGCAGGAGTCACAAATGGCTCGCCAAGAGGAAGATTTAAAAGGTCAGCATACCGAAGCTATAGCGGAAGGTGATGCTTTTCTGGCCGAGAATGCCGAACGTGATGAAGTAACCACACTTCCGAGCGGGCTTCAGTATGAAATTCTTCGTGAGGGCTCGGGAGCTGTACCCACGGAAAGCGATCGCGTACGTGTACACTATCATGGCACCTTAATCGATGGAACTGTTTTCGATAGCAGTGTCGAGAGAGGTGAACCCACCACTTTTGGAGTAACACAAGTGATAGCCGGGTGGACCGAAGCTCTACAATTGATGCCCGTTGGGTCGAAATGGCGTCTCTACGTACCTTACGACTTGGCTTACGG
>CAYFMZ010000155.1:0-3395 GCA_964344275.1 uncultured Proteiniphilum sp. | reverse complement strand
AAACAAAATTCATTTTCTACAATGGCAATGAGGCAAAACCGGTTGGTTGGTATTATCTTTGTATCCTGATAGCTCCCCTTCGGGAGGGGTGTTGATTTACAGGAAACAAAATGGAACAAAAACAATATTTACTGGGGATGACGCTCCCGGAAATCACGGAACAGGTGACTGCTCTGGGGCTCCCCAAGTTCGCGGGGAAGCAGGTGGCCGACTGGGTATACGGGAAGCGGGTGAAGAGCGTTCATGAAATGACCAATATATCGCTCAAGAACAGGGAACTACTCGCGGAGAAATTCAGCGTGGGACGGTCGGAACCTCTGGATATACAAACGTCGGTAGACGGTACACGTAAAATGCTGTTCAAAACAAGCGGGGGCAAGTTCGTGGAGACGGTGACTATCCCCGAGGAGGATCGACTCACCATCTGCGTTTCATCGCAAGTGGGGTGCCGGATGAACTGCGACTTCTGCATGACGGGAAAACAGGGTTTCCAAGACAATTTGACCGCCACGGAAATACTGAACCAGGTGTACTCGGTGCCGGACTCAGAAGCAATCACCAACCTGGTTTTCATGGGAATGGGTGAGCCGCTGGATAATTACAAGAACGTGAAAAAGGCGTCGGAACTGCTGCAAGCGGAGTATGGACTGGGGTGGAGCCCGAAACGAATCACGCTTTCGACCATTGGACTAAAATCGAACCTGAAGCGTTTCCTTGACGAGAGCAAATGCCACCTGGCAGTGAGCCTGCATAACCCGATATCGGAAGAACGGCTGGAGATGATGCCCATCGAACAGGCAGCACCCGCGGCATCGGTGATTGAGATGCTGCGTGAATACGACTGGAGCAAACAGCGGCGACTCTCATTCGAGTATATCATGTTCGACGGGGTGAACGATTCGTTACACTACGCGCGGGAACTCACCAAGTTGCTCGCGGGGCTGGATTGCCGGATTAACCTGATCCGGTTTCACGTGATCCCGATGAGTAAGCTGCGACCTTCCACCGAAGGGAACATGATAAAGTTTCGTGACTTTTTAACTGCCAAAGGATTTATTTGTACCATTCGTGCCTCAAGAGGTGAAGATATTTTTGCCGCCTGCGGGATGCTGTCGACCGCTAAAATGTAATTATGCACGTGCGTGGAGCAAACACGCGATGCCGAAAGGTGGCCACGAAACATCACCTGAAGGGGCCGATGAATCTAATTTTTTATAAAATCAACCCGATCGGTTTCATTTACATGCTAATAATCGTATATTTGTGCTTTACAGAAATTACAGAGGCAATTGAGCATTGTTCAACTAAGATCGGGTAAAACCGTTTAGTTGATGCTATATTTGGACAATACTCTAAAACTTGAAACTATGAAACAACTTGCAGTAATTATTGCTTTAATCGGATCACTGGCTCTTTTTACCTCGTGCGATGGAAGAGGAGGTTTTTTATCGGCTTCCGGTTCAACAAACGAGGTGATGGTAATTATGGATGAGGAGGCGTGGGAAGGTAACGAGGGAAGAGCCTTGTTCGACGTGTTAAATTCTTACGCGAAAGCTCTGCCGCAGCCAGAACCCAATTTCAGGATACTCCATATCGAACCGGAGAACTTCTCGAGTACATTCAAAATGGCACGTAATATAATTATTCCAGAAATTTCGGATATATATAGTTACCCTAGGCTCGCGGCCGATATTGATAAATACGCGATGGGACAAGTGATCATGAATATTTACGCGCCCGATGCCAAAAGTTTCGCGGAATTCGTGACCGAAAACGAAGAGTCCATCGTGAACTATTTTATACAAAAAGAACTGGAACGTACCGCGAGTTGGCTTAAGAACGAATCGAGAAACCCCGTGGCACGTGTACAACAGATGTTTGGTATTGATATACATTTCCCAAGAGGGTTACTTAGCGTAACCGAAAAAGATAATTTTTACTGGGCAACGAATGATGCTCCCCGTTCTCGGCGCGATATCGTTATTTACCAGTTTCCATATACTACTGAAACTGTCTTCGAAAAAGATTCGTTAATCAATATCCGGAATAGGGTGCTGGGAGAACATATCCAAGGTTCATTCAATTCGGAAATGGCTACCGCGGTACACTCTTATCCCCCCGATTACCGGAGGATAGAAGTGGACGGACTCTTTAGGGCCGAATTACGGGGCTTGTGGGAGATGACCACGGATATGATGGGAGGCCCATTCGTGATGCATGCATTCGTGAACGAAAACACGGGAATGGTGGTCGTGGTAGAGACCTTTGTTTACGCGCCCGAAAACAACAAGCGTAACTTGATACGTAACTTGGAAGCAACGCTTTACACCATCAGTATCCCGGAAATAGAAGAAGAAAACTAATAAACAAATGTCAGATCTAATTAAAGTAGGAATTACTCACGGTGATGTCAATGGCATCGGATACGAAATTCTATTAAAGGCATTTTCTGATGCCCGATTGCTCGAACTGTTTCAGCCCGTTATTTACGGCTCTTCAAAATCGGCATCTTATCATAGAAAAGTACTCGATAACAATAGCGTCAATTTTCATATCATTAATAGGGCAGAAGAAGCGCAGGAAGGAAGAGTCAACCTGGTGAACTGCGTGAAAGAGGAAACCCGGATTGATCTGGGAGCCGTGAGTGCCGAAGCAGGTGAATCGTCGTTCATCGCGTTGGATGCAGCCACGAACGACCTATTAAACAATAAGATAGATCTTCTTGTGACTCTCCCCATCAATAAAGACAGCATACAAAGCGAACGTTTTAACTTTCCGGGGCACACCGAGTTCCTGGAGGAGCGTTTCGCGCATGAAGGGGATAAAGCCCTGATGATCATGGCTACCGAATCGCTACGGGTGGCGCTGGTTACTTCTCACATACCTCTTTCGGAAGTTCCATCGAAAATCACGAAAGAGCTAATCCTCGAGAAATTAAGGACGCTGGATCATTGTTTGAAAAGGGATTTCCGGATCGAAAACCCTCGTATAGCCGTGCTGGGGCTTAACCCTCACGCCGGGGAGAACGGGTTGCTTGGAAAGGAGGAGATCGAGGTGATCGCTCCAGCGGTAAAAGAGGCGCAGGACGAGTGGATCCTCTGTGCCGGGCCCTACGCGCCGGATGGGTTCTTTGGTACGGGGCGTTTCAAGGATTTTGATGCCATCCTCGCGATGTATCACGACCAAGGCTTGATCCCGTTCAAAACATTGGCCATGGATATGGGGGTGAACTACACGGCAGGGCTACCTATCGTGCGCACCTCGCCCGACCACGGTACCGCGTTTGATATAGCGGGAAAAAACGAGGCCTCCGACGAGTCGTTCCGCCAAGCCATCTACATGGCAATCGATATTTTCAGGAACAGGCTGGCATACGATGAGGCACGGAAGAACCC
>CAYFMZ010000154.1:0-3446 GCA_964344275.1 uncultured Proteiniphilum sp. | reverse complement strand
CTATCTTTTCATTCTCCACAATAACAACTCCCACGCTGCAAATGCTGGAGCGATTCTGATTGGCTGTCTCAAAATCAATCGCTGCAAAAGATGTCATAGTTCTCTATTTTTTCTTAATCCTCTACTTTGAAGATTAACTTGTTATGAATTCTCTACAAAAGTAGAACAATGATACACCAAATAACGGCACAGCAAGTGTTATTTTTATTTTTTCTCAAACCGATTCAATGAAACGCTGAAGCCAAGGCGTGTTTTTGCACCCAAATAAATATTATGCGTTCAAAGATACAATTTATTCCATACAAAAATCCGCGCTAAGAAGATTTTGTTTAACAAAGATTGGGTAGAATCGGCAGGTAAATGGTATATTTGCAGATTCAATTTCCTTTTAACGGTTATAAACTGGAAATAACGACAATTTTCAATAAACAACGAACAATTATTAACAATTAGATACAAACACACGTAACTCATGAACGAGATTAAATTTTACAACGGGGAGAACATCCCGTTGGAACTGCACAAGGTAAGGGTGGTGCAGAAACTTCACTTGGTCCCCATTGAGAGAAGATTAGAAGCATTGCAGGAAGGCGGATTCAACACGTTCCGGCTTAGCACGAAAGATGTTTTCTTAGACATGCTGACCGACAGCGGCACCAACGCAATGAGCGACAACCAGATGGCGGCCATGATGCAGGCGGACGATGCCTACGCGGGTTCGCAAAGTTTTTTCCGGCTTCAAAAAGCGGTGGAAGAGGTACTGGGTAAGAAATATTACCTGCCAGTGCACCAAGGTCGTGCTGCGGAGAATATTCTATCCAATGCGTACGTAAAGAAAGGAAGCTTGATTCCTATGAACTACCACTTTACGACCGCATTAGCGCATATTACTCAATACGGCGGAAAGATTGCGGAGTTGCTGTATGACGAAGCGTACGTGATTGACTCCTCCCACCCTTTCAAGGGAAACATGAACGTTGAAAAGCTGGAAGAGATTATCAAGGTAAATAGCGCCAAGAACATCCCCTTTATCCGGATGGAGGCCTCCACCAACCTGATCGGGGGACAGCCGTTCTCCGTTCAAAACCTAAGGGATGTTAGAGCAATCGCCGATAAATACAATATCCGGTTAGTGCTGGACGCGAGCCTCTTGGGGGAAAATGCTTACTTGGTTATTCAACGGGAAGAGGAGTTCAAGGAGAGCACGATGGCCGAGGTGATTCAAACCATGACTGGCTTGGCCGATATTGTTTATTTCTCTGCCCGCAAGCTCAGTTCGTCACGTGGAGGAGGTATCTGCACCGATAACATGGATATTTACCGCGAACTGGAGGCACTGGTACCGCTGTTCGAAGGGTTCCTGACCTACGGGGGGATCTCCGTGCGAGAGATCGAGGCGATGGCCGTGGGGCTATACGAGACGCTCGATGAGACGATGATCAGCCAGAGTCCCGACTTCATTGCTTACCTGGTGAACGCACTTGATGCACAGGGAGTTCCCGTGGTAAAACCAGCCGGGGTATTGGGTGCACACGTGGACGCGATGAAGATATGCGAGCATATCCCGCAAAAAGAGTATCCCGCGGGAGCGTTGGCTGCCGCATTATTCCTAATTTCAGGGATTCGTGGTATGGAGAGGGGGACTATGTCGAACCAACGGGATGAATATGGCAACGAAACATATGCCGATATGGAGCTGGTGCGTCTAGCGGTGCCTCGTCGTGTATTCACCTTGTCGCAGATCAAATACGTGATAGATCGCATGGCCTGGTTGTATGAAAACCGGGAGTTGATCGGTGGGCTTCGCTTCGTGTACGAACCGCCGGTACTACGCTTCTTCATGGGAGGAATGGAACCGGTAAATGACTGGCCACAGAAGCTGATCGCGAAATTCAAGGAAGATTTCGGAGAGAGCTTATAATACCCTTCCCCATAGGGTTGTTCCCGTAGAAACTATAATAGAGTAGAGGCCGTTTTTTATAAGCGGTCTCTTCGTTTTTATACGTAATTCACATTCTTTTTATAACTACATTGTGCCCATTCCAATCATTTATTGTATTTTTAAAATCTATTCCGATAAGCAAGAGCAGAAACAAAGCTTGCTTTGGTTATGCCGAGCGCAGGAATAGTCTGTAAAGAAATAGGGTTCAATAAAAAAATTAATTGTATGAAGAAAAATGTCCTTTTTGTACTGTGTGCTTTACTATTCATTAGCACGACAACCATTCATTCTCAAGAAATTATTGCCCATCGCGGGTATTGGAAAATCGACGGTTCCGCCCAAAATTCTATCGATGCGCTGATGAAAGCCGACTCCATCCGTGCATACGGATCGGAAGTAGATGTCTGGCTATCAGCGGATGGGGTGCCGGTAGTGAACCACGATGCCGATGTAACCTTAAATGGGGAAAAGTTGATTGTACAAGACACCCCCTATGCTACCCTTCGGAAAGTAAAACTGGCCAATGGGGAACCGTTGCCCACAGTAGAGGAATACCTTGATGCATTTGCCAAATGCAAGCATACGAAACTCATCATCGAGTTTAAAACACATCGGTCGAAAGAGAGCGAAACCATGCTGGCCGAAAAAGTAATAAACATGGTGAATGAGCGGGGATTACAAAGTAAAGTGGAATATATCTCGTTTGGGCTTCATTTTGTACAGGAGGTGAAAAGACTGGCTCCCGACGCACCGGTTTATTACCTGAATGGCGACCTCTCCCCAAAAGTGCTCTCCACGATGAAGGTAAGCGGTCCGGACTATCATTACTCTATTTTTTACAAGCATCCGGAATGGGTAAAAGAGTCGCATGAACTGGGACAAAAAGTGAACGTATGGACGGTGAACAAACCGGAGGATATCCAGAAGATGATCGACCTTAAAGTGGATTACATCACCACCGACGAGCCGTTGCTCGTTAAGGATATACTGGATAAAAAATAGACTCCGGTGGCGGGTATCTATATCTATATCCATATCCCATACTGTAAAAGCCGGTGCACGTACTGCGACTTCTATACGGTGGTCAACGAAACCCACATGGATGCCTTTGTAGAGGCTCTCTGTAAAGAAATTGAACTCCGGAAAAAGGAGGTCACAGAAACGGTGCAAACTATCTATTTTGGTGGAGGTACCCCCTCGAGGCTTAACCCGAAACATTTCAGTGCCATTTTCGAGACGCTTTACCGACACTATACCGTTGAACCCACCGCCGAAATCACGGTGGAAGCGAACCCGGATGACCTGTCGGAAGAGTATATCTCGCTTCTGGCACAACAACCGATAAACCGCTTGAGCATGGGTATACAGAGTTTCAACGATGAGGAGTTGAAGTTCCTGAGCCGCCGACATACCGCACAACAGGCTGTCGATGCCGTAAAACGAAGCCAAGATAAAGGGCTGTACAATATCAGTATCGACCTGATGTACGGCCTCCCTAAACAGA
>CAYFMZ010000153.1:0-3458 GCA_964344275.1 uncultured Proteiniphilum sp. | reverse complement strand
ACTCTTAAGTTTCTTTTTATTATTTTTGCTGCATATTAATGCATTAATGAGTAGTTTCGCGTGTGAAAACCATACGCTCACTACCTGCTATTTCCGCATGAGGCAATTGTTACATTTCATATACATGCTTATTGTGCTGTCTACCTTTGTCCGGTGCGCTACCGTGAGAGAGGCAAGCATAGAGACAAGCCCTGTAAGCTCACCCGCTACATCAATGGTACAGCCATCCGATACGGAAAAGGAAGATATGGTTTCACCGGAAAAAGCACTCGTGCTATCCGATTCAATAACGCGTGCCGACAGCATTATCCTACCCCTTGATACGATCCCAACGATGGTGCCGTCCGACACCCTCTCCACTGCCGCTCTTTCCGACACTACCCTGACCACCCCAACCGCGTTACCGGCTGATACCACCGCGACAGTCGCCATTGCTGACACCACCGTAGCACGTGAAGAGACACTTGAATTCACGGTTCACTACACCGCGCAGGACTCGATCGTGTTTACCGCCGATAACATGGGTTACCTATACGGGGATGCCGATATCAAGTATGGCGACCTGGGTATTAAGGGAGAACTTATCACCGTGGATATGGATAGTAGCCTGATCTCTTCTACGTTTGGCCTCGATTCTTTGGGAGCGGAATTTGGGCATCCGGTTTTCTCGGAAGGCGGAACAGAATACGAGATGAAGAAGGTGAAGTACAATTTCGAGACGCGCAAAGCATTTATTCACAACGTGGTCACGCAACAAGGCGAAGGGAATATTGTAGCGAACGAAGCCAAGATGAATGCCGACAACTCTTTTTACATGCGGAACGCGAAATATACCACCTGCGATCGCCACGATCACCCCCACTTCTATCTGAATCTTTCCAAAGCTAAGGTTCGCCCTGAAAAGGATGTTGTCACCGGGCCTGCATGGCTGGTAGTGGCCGATGTACCTCTGTTCCCGGTGGTGTTGCCCTTCGCGTTCTTCCCTTTCACAAAGACCTACTCTTCGGGAATCATTATGCCCAGTTACGGCGATGAGATGACCCGTGGCTTTTATCTTCAAAACGGGGGGTATTACTTTGCCTTAAGTGATTACATCGACCTGTCTGTCACCGGCGAAATATATACAAAGGGTTCTTGGGGAGCGGGAGCACGATCTAACTATCGTAAGCGGTATAAGTATTCCGGCAACTTCAATCTCTACTACCTGAGTACGGCCACCGGCGAAAGAGAACTAAAAGATGTGGTGCCAGAGGCCTACTCCGTGGCAAAAGACCTTCGTATCAACTGGACGCATTCCCAAGACCCGAAGGCCAACATGTATCGTACGTTATCGGCCAACGTGAACTTTTCCACCAGTAAGAACAACCACCGTGACCTCAGCCGCCTTTACTCTCGAGAAGCTTCCAACAACACGAAAAGTTCGAGCGTCAACCTCACGCAACGCTTCCCGGACTCCCCTTGGAGCCTTTCAGGTACGATGAGCATCAACCAGGTATCACGCGATTCCACTATCGCGGCCACGCTGCCCAATATCTCGGCCAACATGAGCCGCATCTACCCGTTTAAACGAAAAAATCTGGTGGGCGACGAGCGATGGTATGAGAAAATTTCGATGAGTTACTCCGGCGAGTTTCGCAACTCGATCACAACCAAGGAGGACGCTATCTTGAACGCGAACCTGGTACGCGATTGGACTAATGGTATGCGACACAGTATCCCGGTAAGTGCTACCTTCTCCCTATTCGATTTCATTCAGGTATCGCCATCATTTAATTACACCGAGCGGTGGTATACGGGTGCCGAAAAGCAGGCCTGGGACCCCATTGCCCGCAGGCATGTACCGGTAGACACTATTTACGGGTTTAAACGGGTATACGACTATAGCACATCGCTCAGTGCCCAGACAAAGCTATACGGGATGTATACCCCCTGGAAAATGTTCGGTGACAAGGTGCAGGCCATTCGCCACGTTTTTTCACCCAGCATAAGCCTCAACTGGCGGCCCGACTTTGGTGATCCAAGGTATGGATTTTACGAGACCTATACCTATAAAAACGAGTATGGTGAGGATGTCGAGTATACTTATTCACCTTACTCCTCGATGATGTTCGGTACCGCTTCCAGAGGCCAGAGCGGAAGCATCGGGTTCGACTTCAAGAACAACTTGGAGATGAAGATCCGAACCGACTCCGACTCCACGGGCACACGTAAGATCAGCCTGATAGATGACTTGGGGATCAACTTTAATTACAATATGATGGCCGACTCCATGAAATGGAGCAATATCAACTCGAACATTCGCCTGAAGCTATCAAAGTCTTATACACTCAGCTTGAACGCGGTATGGGATCCCTATACCTATGAATTGGATCAGAACGATCGCCCAATACGGGTGGATAAGCTTCGCATATTGAACGGTAAAGGGTTCGGGAAACTGATGAGTACCGGCACTTCTTTCTCTTACTCACTAAATCAGGACACGTTTAAGAAGTGGTTTGGCCGAGACGACAGCGAAACGGGGGAGGGAACCGAAGGGGATGACCCCAACAACCAACTCCCCGATGATGGCACGATGGGAACCAACCCCTATGAAGAGGGCAACAGAGGGGGTATGTTTGATAATTCCGATAGTTCCATGGGGGAGTTCGACGAAGATGGCTACCTTAAAAACGGGATCAACTGGAACCTCTCTTTCAATTATTCGTTACGCTATGGATATGGTGCTTTTGACAGAGAGAGGATGGAGTACGAAGGTCAACTCACCCATAATTTTGGACTGAGCGGCTCGATACAGCCTACCAAGAACTGGAACTTCACGTTCAATACCGATTACAATTTCGACCAGAAGAAGTTCACCAACATCAACTGCACGCTTACGCGCAACCTACACTGCTGGAGCATGTCGGCCAGCTTTATCCCGATTGGCCCTTATAAATCTTATAACTTTACTATTCGAGCCAACTCTTCGATGCTGCAAGATCTCAAGTACGAGCAGCGGAGTTCGCCCTACGACCGGGGAATGGATTGGTACTAAGGCACCAACTATTGGTACCATGGGAGGTTATCAACTACTTATTCCCCTTTTCTGTTCCCCACAACTTCATCATCCACTCCTTCATCTTACTCTCGGCGGGGTTAGGCTGGGCTTCCCAAAAGCGTGCTCCCTTTATCTCTTTGGGGAGGTATTCCTGTTTAACGAAATGGTTGTCGTAGTCGTGCGAGTATTTGTATTCCTTCCCGTAATCCAGCTCTTTCATTAGCGAGGTAGGTGCGTTACGCAAGTGGAGTGGCACCGGCAGGTTACCCGTCTGTCCCACGTGAGCAATAGCTTTATCGATCGCCAAGTAGGCCGAGTTGCTCTTGGGCGAAGTAGCCAGGTAGATGGTGGTTTCTGCCAATACGATGCGTCCCTCCGGCCAACCGATCTTCTGCAGTGTATCGAAACACGCGTTCGCGAG
>CAYFMZ010000152.1:0-3557 GCA_964344275.1 uncultured Proteiniphilum sp. | reverse complement strand
TGTTCTTTTGGGAGTGGGAATCCTATCGCTATCTAGAGCATCTCGCGGTAAATCCTTCACTGCAAGGACAGGGACATGGATCGCGGATGCTTCGGCACTTGCACGACTCCGAACACACCATCATCCTTGAAGTAGACCCGTTAATAAACGAATTGTCGGTTCGCCGCTTACAATTTTACGAACGCGCGGGATACACACTCACTCCCTACCGCTTCATGCACCTCCCCTATCGGCTTAACGTCAAACCACAGGAGCTACTAATTTTAAGCTACCCGCAAATGATTACTAAAGGGCAGCATGACGATTTTGTTCAATTTCTCAACAATGAAGTGATTCTCTATTGCGAAGGATCGAGAACCGATTTCATCAGCCGGAGCGTTTGATTCACCATCAACGCCTCTCGTTTCGACTTGGGGTGAATCGGGTAAACAATGACCACTACCCTATCTTCAGTCTCCATCTTAATGTAACCCCCCAAGCCCCACGATGCCATTCGGGCATCGGTCCTGAATTTCAGTACATGGGTCTCCCTGTCTGAAAAGGAGATGATCCATTGCCGATCAATCCGTTGCAACACCTCATCAAACGGGCTACCAGTACGCCCTGCAAAATGGAATACAGTCTTTTTCTGGCCTTCAAACGAAGGTGGTTCTTGATCATTTGACTCCATGTAGTCGAGCTTCTTCGCGTAATAATATGTAATCAGGGCTGGTGGAACCATTCCCACGATAAAAAATACCAAGGCTGCTTGCCAGAAGTTCACCGTGGCACCCCATAGTAGGAATACAACCGCGATTACCCCGATATAAAACATCAGGAAAATAGACACCCAGTAGAGAAATAATCTTGTCGAAAATCGCATATGGTATTTTTTTCAGTTATTCGATTGATATCTTGTTTCTTATCTCGTTAATCAACCAGCTATTCGCTGTAATTCAATTAAGCTTTTCACCTGATTTAATTTTACTCATTGGATACTAATCAGCTAGCCCTTGGAACAATCAGTTCCTCTGTAATCTCAATATTGGAGAAACCCATGCCTCTCAGCAGCGTGGATAAAGTTAATTTTGCCTGATCCATTGCTTGGTCATAGATCCCTTGATCGATGGCATCTCTACTCATCACCTCTTTCTCACGAATCAATGCCTCTTTATAATCGTCCATCTTAAGCGGATTGAACGCGTTCTCACTCTCGTTGAACACCTCCATGGAATTTTCATCCACCACGATATCCAAAATCGTTGCTTTTGGAATAGATACATGCACATCCGTCGGGCTGATAACATTCACTTTAATCCGGCTAAAATCGACACCCGCCTTGATATACCCGTTGTACTTCAACAAAAAGTACTTGTCGGTCAGCGGTACATTCATACTGAAAATCTTCCGTTGATCCCTATAACTAATCACACCCGTGTAGTTATATCTCACCAGTGCCAGTTCCTGCATATAAGCTATCCGATTCATAACCGATGAACTATCGTAGCCCTCCTCTTTTTCACTCCCTCGGTTATTCGCCCAGAGTAGTACTGCTAAAATTACAGTGGTGATAAAAAAGAAGAGAGTCGATATGCTAATTTTTAATCCCGATTTGCTCAAAACTGATTATATTTTCTTGTGCTGGTCACTCGATTCCATACTTTTGACCCCAATTGTACAAATTTACATGATTTTCTCTGAAAACATCACAAACGGCGAAAAATAGTATATTAAACGCGTTATTCATTTTGCACGAACTTGTTGCTATATGCCGTCTTCCTCTCCCATCTCCTAGACATACAGGTTTAAATATTTTCCCGTGTATTTTGGGGATCTACTTATTATTATGTTAAAAGGCAACACAGGGCCGCGATTTTGATTATATTTGTCTATCAAAGCGGCGATTAATGAGAGAAAACCGCCCGCGTATTGTTACAAACATAAAAGTGAACTAATTAGGAGAGATTATTTACGATGAGGCATATGTTCGTTGTATTCTTATTGATTATTTATCCCGTGTCCGTTTTCAGTATGGAAAGAGAAATCGATTCCCTGCTGAAAGTCTTGGATAAAGTAATTTCTGAACGTTCCAACTACACGGAAATAAGGGAAGCAAAAATAATTGAATTAAAACAAAAAAAGAGCAATTACAAGACACAGACCATATAATTGATATCAACCGGAAGATTATAGATCAATATAATAGTTTTATTTGTGACTCGGCTGAATTTTATATCAGCGAAAATCTATCGCTCGCGAAGGGATTAAATAAACAAGATATTGTCGTGGAAAATCTGTTGCGCCTGTCTTATATCTACTCCCTTTCTGGTTTATTTCTACAAGCTTCGGAAATTTTCGAGTCGCTGGATTATGAAGTGCTCACGGATAACAATAAGATATGGTATTGTTGGAATTATATCCGGTATTTTGAGAATCTGATATTCTACACGGCTGATATAAAGCATTCCCAACAATATGAGAAAGAGAAGGAGGTATACAGGGACAAAGCGATGGGGCTGCTGAATGAAGAATCCGAAGAGTACAGGAAAGAACTGGCACATAAATTACAAGAGGATGGACGCTTCCCTGAAGCGGAAAAAATATTACTGCCGGTCTTTTATAACCAGACACCTCAGACTCATGGCTATGCAATGGCCGCGATGAATCTAGCCAAACTATACTGTCAGGCAGGTGAAGAGGAAACCGAGAATTATTACCTGATTATCGCGGCAATCACCGATATTGAACTGGCAGTAAAGGAAAATGAAGCGTTATTGTCTTTAGCCGTGAAATTGTATGAAAAAGGCGATATAGACAGAGCTTACGAGTACATCCGGGTAGCACTGGACGATGCATTGTTTTACAACGCGAGGTTTAAAAATTCCGTCATTGCACGGGTACAGCCCATCATCGAAGATACCTACCTGCAAAAGATCTATTCCCAGCAAAAGAATTTGAAGAACTATTCAATCGTCACCAGTTTATTTGCCTTAGTACTGATCATTACCTTATTCTACCTGTTCCTGCAGGTAAGAGCCGTTTCAAAGGCAAAGAAAGAGCTCCGGGTAATGAACGAAGACCTTCTGCAGTTAAACCAGAAATTAGATGAAGCAAACACGGTGAAAGAACACTATATCGGCTATTTTATGAACCAGTGTTCGATCTACATTAACAAACTTCACAAGTACCGAAAGAGTGTAAGCCTGAATATAAAGACCGGGCAGATAAACAATTTTTTCAAGCTGTCTAACAATGAGTTAGAGAAAGACATCACCGAGTTACACGCTAATTTCGATAAAACTTTCCTAGCTCTTTATCCCGATTTTGTTTCGGAGTTCAACTCCCTGCTTCGGCCAGAAGAGCAATACTTTCCTAAAAGAGGGGAACTAAATAACGAGCTTCGCATATTCGCCTTGATCAAACTTGGCATTCTGTGGTTCATTCGGAAATAATAGGAATTCATTGTGTTCTGGTTCATGCCCGACCTGGGTTCGTGCCATGTTGTTCCTGCCGAAAGGTTATGATAGTCGAAGGAGTCATCGAAGTATTGTTCGGAACCCGAGGATGAACTTTCAGCG
>CAYFMZ010000151.1:1362-3643 GCA_964344275.1 uncultured Proteiniphilum sp. | reverse complement strand
CAGTTTACAATTCTAAAAAAATGAAAATGAAAAAATTAATGAATTACACAAAGTATGTTTTGATCATCCTTTTAACAATCACGGTGTATCAATGTAAATCACCATCAATTGCACAAGAAAACCGGTCTAAAGTTGGCATCCGCCCATATCCTCGAGATAGTGCGCATGAAATGACAGGAGGTGATCTGGTTGCCAATTGGAAACCGGGTATCGGGAATTATGATGAGATGTTGAAAGCGGATGATTACACCGCTTTACACATGGATGTTGTGAAAGGTTACGATGGCGTATTTAAAACCAACCAACGATTTTTTGAGTATTACATCCATCAACAAGGAGGCGATTGGGTGGACACAAATCCGGAAACAAATAAACTGGTGAAAATCATTCGTGATCACGAACAAAAAGGAACCGACGTGATGCATATTATTATTTGCCGTGAAGGCTGGCTCTACGATGCAGAGAAAGGCGATACAGGACCCATTGCCGGTGATCCTCGGATCCTTCATCAAAGAGATGTGGATGACACAAGAAAAGTGTTCAGGGATGCCCATGCTCTTGGATTGATCAAACACGACAATTACAAGCTAATTCAGATGGTGGTATATCCGGCAGTTTTTTTGGACGACCCGGAAGCAAGAGCGATCGTCCAATCGATGGATGGTATTTGCGTCGAATCGCATCAGTTTAACCGCTACTGGCCTTTGGGAAACGAGATTTCAAATCCTGAAGAGATTGCCAGAGGAGCCAAATGGGTTCTTGAACAAGGGAAGGATTATATCTTCTACTACGGACCTTACCAGTATAAGGATTGTGATACCTATACCGAAAATCTTGAGAGAGATTGGCTGAGAGCCTTCTGGGACAGGGGGCTACCCAAGCATCACAAGAACATGTATTATTATTTGAATGCATTTCCTCATGGCTGTGGGAATACAAGGCCGGTGGGTCCTGAGTCAAATCCGGACTCTTATCTTGGATTTGCCAGTTGGCTTATCAAAGAATTGGAACAGGGTAAATAATCCAATCCTCTAGTGCCGATACCTACTAACCCATAGTAAATCAAATGAAACGTTTCTTTCACCTATTCATCGCTCTGTCTCTTCTCGTATCAATAGGATGCCAACGTGAGAGCAAGTCATCTCCACTCCGGCTGTGGTACCAACAGCCGGCCGCGGAGTGGACGGAAGCGTTGCCCGTGGGTAATGGCCGACTGGGAGCCATGGTCTTCGGCAACCCTTCGAACGAACGAATTCAACTGAACGAGGAGAGCCTTTGGGCGGGATCGCGTATCAACAGCAACAACCCGGAAGCACTGGAAAGCCTCCCCAGGGTGCAGCAGCTGATACTCGACGGCCAACTGGAAGAGGCCACCCAACTGATTGGCGAGACCATGCTGGGAACACCACTCAGGATTCGGTCGAACCAGACACTGGGCGACTTGTTCATCGATTACCCGGAGGGTGATACCACTGGATACACCCGGGAGCTAGATCTATCTACCGGTATCGTTAGGACACGCTTTTCGCTCGGTGAAACGGGCATGCTGCAGGAGGTGTTTGCCTCGGCCCCTGGCAACCTAATTGTCGTGCGACTCAAGCCAGAGCGTAGGTCGACACTGAACGCTATAATCCGCCTGGAACGCGAGAGAGATGCCGCGACGGAAGCCCGAGAAAATGGCCTGCTGATGACAGGGCAGATCAACGACGAGGAGGACCCGAAAAGCGGTCCGGGTGGTAAGCATATGCGCTTCTCCGCGGCCCTGGAGATAATCCCCACGAAGGGGACCGTGACACCGGAGGGCAACACCATCCAAATCGAGGGGGCCGACGAGGCACTATTGCTGTTTACCGCGGCCACGGATTACAACCTTTCGCTGTTAAGCTTCGACCCCACCATGGATCCAGAGCAGACCTGCAGCGATATCCTCGCGCTGGCGCGAACCAAATCCTACAAGCAGTTGCGCGACGATCATCTCTCGGAATACAAAAACCTATTCAACCGCGTTACCATCGACTTGGGAGACAGCCCGGATCAATCGATCTTACCCATGGACAGTCGCTTGAAAGCAGTGCAAGAGGGGGCAGATGACCCTGGGTTAGCGGCCCTCTATTTCCAGTACGGCCGCTACCTGCTCATGAGTAGCTCACGTGCACCGGGTTTTTTACCAGCCAACCTTCAAGGGGTATGGAACAAGGATTTTAACGCTCCTTGGAACGCCGATTTTCATACCAACATCAATCTGCAGATGAACTACTGGCCGGCGGGGGTATGCAACCTG
>CAYFMZ010000151.1:0-1262 GCA_964344275.1 uncultured Proteiniphilum sp. | reverse complement strand
TTCCTGATCCGTGATAAAGAGGGACGCTGGGTAACCGCCCCCTCCAATTCGCCGGAGAATCGGTTTATTGACCCCGTTTCCGGCATTCATTCCGACGTGACATTCGCGGCCACCATGGATATACAAATCATCACCGAGTTGTTTCAAAATTGCTTGTCAGCCGCTCGCGTGCTCGAAACCGATGTCGCCTTTTCCGATTCATTGAAGCAAGTGCTCCGGGAGTTACCGCCGGTAAAGGTCTCGAAACGGCATGGAGGAGTGCAGGAGTGGATTGAGGATTACGAGGAGGCCGAGCCCGGGCACCGGCATATGTCGCACCTGCTGGGTTTGCACCCCGGAACCCAGATTACACCCGAGACCCCAGGGCTGTTTGAAGCTGCCTCGAAGACACTGGGAAACCGTTTGTCTGCTGGAGGAGGCCACACCGGGTGGAGCCGTGCGTGGATCGTTAATTTCTACGCGCGCTTGCTGGACGGCGATAACGCGCACCTGCACCTGACGGAGCTGCTGCGAAAATCAACACTGCCCAACCTATTCGATACCCACCCGCCTTTCCAGATAGATGGGAACTTTGGGGGTGCGGCTGGCATCGCCGAGATGCTGATACAATCGCACACGGGGAACATCACGGTGTTGCCGGCGTTGCCAAATGCGTGGGATAGCGGCCATGTCACAGGTCTTCTGGCTCGCGGGGGATTCGAAACCGATATCTTTTGGACAAACGGTAAACTGGAGCGACTCCGGGTACTTTCAAAGCAGGGAAATCCACTGGTATTAAAGTACGGGGATGAGACCATTCAAACAGAAACGGTAAAGGGAAAGACCTACGAGTTTTCATCGCCGGACGGGAAAACAATCGAGCCAGCTTCTCGATGGTAGCCATCTTTCATTGCCAGTTTCAACACGCGGAGCCTCTTGTTGTTCAGCTCTCGTTATCCCCAAGAAAGCACCTAAAGATTAAAAAGTTACAATTATTAGCATGGCGGACAAAATCAAATTTGCTCGCGTACTTCTTCACAAAAAAAGTTTGATCGGACAACAGTGACGTGAAATACACCTGAACACTTGGAATCACTATTTTTAAAACTCTTTGAGGTAAATTTTATTTATATTTGTTTTTTTTACTAACTTGCGAAAAACAAATAATATACCATTCATTTTTTAACAAGTGAGCTATGAAGTCATCTATTATTTTAAATTCAATTTTAGTGGTTGTTTGGGGATGTTTTACATTGTCGTGCAGTGAACCGGCACAGGAATCA
>CAYFMZ010000150.1:1201-3644 GCA_964344275.1 uncultured Proteiniphilum sp. | reverse complement strand
CATTAGCACATTAGTCTCATTAGCACATTAGTTTTGCTCCCCCCAATTTAAGTTCACGATTGCATCCGCCACCCCCTCGAACAGCTTCTCGTGCGACGCCACGATGACCAGTCGCTCCTCCCCCATCTTCACGATCTCCTGCAAGATAATCTGCGTCGTCTCGGGATCCAGGTTGGCCGTCGGCTCATCCAGTATCGCCACCGGCCTCGGGTGCAGCATCATCCGCGCGAGCGTCACCAATTGCCTTTCCCCCCCGGATAGTTGCTTACCGTTGTGGCTTAACTCAGTCTCCCACCCCTCTTCTTTTTTCATGAGAATCTTATCCAGAAATACGGGATACCCCTCCTGCGTTGCCGTACCCTTCTGTTCCTCACGCTCTTCTATTCTCTCGTCCCTGCCGGTTCCCTGCTGCACCCTTCCTCTCATCTTCACGGCCTTACCGTCCGCTGCTTCCAACGCTCTTTCTAAAAACACGTTATATTGCAACGTACCATCAAAAATAAAGGGAAACTGGTTCATGTAAGAGCTGTTTGCTTTTAACCATTGGTGAGACCAACCATTATCCCTCCCGTTTACCGAAACGATGCCATTGTCCGCCGCGAGGCTTCCGGTACATATCTTCAGCAGCGTGGATTTTCCCGATCCCGAGATCCCTTTCACCAACACCAATCCCTTCCGGGGGAAGGTCACGTTTATATCGTGCAACACCTTCACCGGTGAATCGGGATAGGAGAAGTCCAACCCGTTAATTTCGATACGTTGAAACCCTTCGTCTTGATCCGCCAACGGGGCAGTGACCTCTTCGTTCAGCACCGGCATCAACAATTCCGCCGACGCGAGTGCCTTGTTCCGGTCGTGGTACGCGCTCACGAACTTGCGCAAGTAGAAGAAGAAATAGGGAGCGATGGTAAGCAAGAACAGCGCGGTATGAAATTCGTACCCCTTACCGTAGTTAGGTCCCGTCATGATCCCCATCAAACTCATCCCCAGGTAGATCGCGATGGCCGCGATACAGATGGTCACGAACAACTCCAGCACGGCAGAAGATAAGATCGCGATCCGCATCACGCTGATGGTCGCCTTATTCAACTCCTCGCTCTTGCGGGACAAAAACCGGTATTGCGATTTGAAGTTATCCAAGTTCACGATCTCGGCTATGGTTTGCAGCCGGTTATAAAAAACGGCCGAATATTTCAGGAAAAGGTTGGTATGCTTTTTATGGAGCGATTCGGCCCCTATCCCCACCACCGCCATCTGCATGGGAATCACCAATAGCGAGACCATGAGCACGATCGCCACCCACTTTTCTAACCAGAAAGCCACGATGAGCAAGAGGACACTCACCACGGCGGTCGCCACGGAGTAAGGAATAAAAAACGCGAAATAAGGCCGAAGGTCGTCGCTAATTCTGGTTACATACAGCGCGCTGGAGGTAGAATCCAGCTTGCTATTGTTAAGTAACTTGGGATACAACTCTTTCTTAATATCCGCCACGATCTCGTTCCCTGCCCTGTAATTGAAACGGGACTCCAAGTGCGCGAACAGGTAACGCCCCGCGAGAAAAAGCGACGCGATAAGCAGTGTTCTCGGCACGATCAACCCGTTATCCAGCCACTCGGCCGCAAAGGTAGCCAAGTACCAGCTGAACACCACGAAGCAGCTCGCGCTGAAGAGGGTAAATAGTGAAGCTATCATATAGGTACTCCTCGCGGCAGCCATTTTTTTGCTCAGCCACTTGGAAGCACTTGCTTGATTTGCATTGGAAACACTTTCGGATTTTGTACGCATGCTATAGCCTGTGATTTTAACACTTGATCGGCAGACGCTCGCGTGTAAACGAGACATGCCGAAGACTCTATGGCAACAAAGATAATAATTTTCTCTACTAATCTCTCAAGCAACCGAGGGGCACCACGCAAATTCCATCGGGACGTCGGTAAGCATATTGGCCACCGGTAAGAACCATCATAAAGGAGGGTTCTCCGATACGAGAGGTATCTACCTTGTTTTTCAATTTAATAAGGTTTGTTGCGGCTTCCTCGATTTGATGTTCTCCCAGTTTAACTTCCACCGGAGCCCACCGCCCATCGTGTAGCGATATAATAAGGTCGACTTCCAGGTCGTTTTTATCCCGATAATGAAAAATATCGCCATCATTGGCTTGGGTATAAATACGCAAATCACGTGTGCACAGGGACTCGAACAAAAATCCGAATGTCTCTAAATCATGCAACAAACGAGAAGCATCCATTCTCATGATCGCGGTTGCGATGGAAGGATCCACTAATTGGCGTTTATGAGAGGTTCGGATGGTCGTCCTCGATCGAAGCGAAGGAGACCAGGCCGGCACATCTTCCACTACAAAAATACGTCGCAACGCGTTCAAGTAGCTTTCAAGCGTATGATCACTAATGGTTATATCGTTTGCACGGACATCACCGAG
>CAYFMZ010000150.1:0-1101 GCA_964344275.1 uncultured Proteiniphilum sp. | reverse complement strand
AATGAGATTTTACTTCATCACGGGGAGTTGCTGATCCTGTAAGGATAAATTGCCCTGTCTTCTTTCTCCGATCAACAGCATGCCTTACGGCATCCCACACCTCCGGAGCATCCTGCCACTCATCTATTAACCGGGGAGTATCCCCCTCTAACAAAAGCGACGGCATCATTTTGGCCATCTCTTTATGCTGAGGATTCTCTTGAATAAACAACACACTGCCGGCAGCTTGCAATGCGGTCTCGGTCTTTCCACACCACTTGGCCCCTTCAATGAGGACTGCTCCTGAAATCTGAAGCTTTTTTTCAAGTACACGATCAGCAATGCGAGGATAATATTCTGCTGCTTTCATTCCTACAATTTGCATATATTCTTCGCAAAACTAAACATTTAAATTGAATTCCACAACACAACTTCGGAAAATGTCACAGTTTCACTTCGGAAAATACCGGGACTCTATTTCGGAAAATGGCGTAATTCAACTTCGGGAAATGGCGCAGTTAAACTTCGGTTCCTGAAAGTCAACAAAAATATTCACACTGTTGTTTATCCTTTACGCATCATTTACTTAAACAGCAGAAAGATTATGGCCGATAAGAAAGGAATAACAAAAGACAAGGCGGACGAGTTGCTTCGCCTGTTGGAAAAGCGATTCGAAAAACATGCCGAACGGCATCCGGAAATCACATGGGCGTCGGTACAGGCCCGGTTGGAAAAGAGGCCGGAAACACTTCAAACACTCCATGTCATGGAAGAAACCGGCGGGGAACCCGACGTGATCGGCTTCGACAAAAAAAGCGGGAAATATATTTTCTGCGATTGCTCACCGGAGAGTCCCAAGGGGCGGCGAAGCGTATGTTACGATCCCGAAGCGCTGGAGTCGAGAAAGGAGCATAAGCCCAAGCACAGTGCCGTGGGGATGGCCCATGAAATGGGCGTGGAGCTGCTAACCAAAGAGCAATACAACGCGTTGCAGGAGTTGGGTGAATTTGATACCAAGACTTCGAGTTGGGTTGTCACGCCCGACGATATTCGGGAACGGGGCGGTGCGCTCTTCGGTGACCGCCGGTTCGGCCATGTTTTTATATACCACAACGGGGCGGA
>CAYFMZ010000149.1:0-3699 GCA_964344275.1 uncultured Proteiniphilum sp. | reverse complement strand
GGACTCCTAACGTGCCGGACTGGTATACCGACCATAATTATCACCGGAGCGACGTGTTTGGCATGAACCTTACCATGCAGTACGCTTCCAAGTGGGGAATCACGGCGTTTGGCGGCGAGTTCCGAAACGAGGGGATACTGAGCAGCGTGTTGGGGAAACCGATGGAAGAAACCATCGGCAAGTACGCCTACTCCGATAACCGGAGTAATATCAGTTATTTCCTCGAACACAACTTCGTTCTCAGAAAGTTTACTCTTTCCGCGGGTGGTTTGCTTAATCACAACACGGCCATCCCCAACGCGTTCGAATTCTATCCCGCGATCAATGCCTCGTATCGTCCCACGGGTTCGCTTCAGCTTTACGCGTCGTGGAACAAAGCCACCCGGATGCCTACCTTCACCGACCTCTATTACACCACCGCCACGCATACCGGTAACAGCCGTCTTGAGGCGGAACGATCCGAGGCGTTCGAAGCGGGCGTGAAATACAATCGGAGCATCTTGCGCGGCAGTTTATCTGCCTTCTACATGAAGGGAAGTAACATGATCGACTGGGTAAAATCCTCCCCCGATGCCCTGTGGGAATCGCGAAACCATACCCAAATCAACAAGCGGGGGTTCGAGGCCTACATGAGCATCAACTTAGAAGAGTGGTTCGGCACCGATCAACCCTTCCGTTCATTCAACGCGGGCTACATGCACTTGTACCAGAGCCGAGTGGAAGATGAGTGGATATCCAACTACGCGCTCAACCACCTGAAGCATAAATTCACCGCTGCCTTGCACCACGAGGTGGTGAAAAACCTCACCCTATCGTGGCACTTCCGTTGGCAAGAGAGGGCAGGATCCTACGTGCGGTACGTCGATTTACAGCCGGGGGAGCGGGTGAATTTCGAACCTTTCGCTCTGGTCGACGTAAAAGCCGACTGGTCGCTCCGAAACTACAACCTGTTCGTCCACGCGAACAATATCTTCAACGCTACCCACGTGGACTTCGGCAACATCCCCCAACCGGGATTCTGGCTGTCGGCCGGCGCGAGTTACACGTTTTAAAATTTGAAGAAATGGCTGTATCTTTGCAACGTATGAAAAAGATTGTTATAGTTGGTTGCGGTTACCTGGGCCACATCGTGGCCGACGCGTTACTGCAAGGGTTATTACCCGGTTATGATTTAGTAGGAGTTTATTCACGTACGGCAGCAAAAGCGGAGCGGTTGGCCTCGAAAATGTTAGAGCAGGGACGAGAATGCAAGGCATGCACTTCGTTGGACGAACTGCTTGCCCTAAAACCCGAGTTCCTGGTGGAGACGGCTTCACCGGCAGGCATGAAGGAGATCGCGCTCCCGGCATTAAAAAATGGCACTTCCATTGTCACCTTGTCGATCGGTGCTTTCGCCGACACCCCCTTTTACGAGGAGGTGAAAAAGGCAGCTACCGAGCACGACGCGAAAGTTTACATCGCTTCAGGTGCCACGGGCGGGTTCGACGTGCTGCGGACGGCCACCCTCATGGGAAATGCCTCGGCATCTTTTCTCAATCAAAAGGGAGTCAGTTCATTCAGGAGATCCCGATTTTACACCCCCGAGATGGAGAACGCCAACCAACCGGTCTTCTCGGGCACGGCTAGAGAAGCAATAGAAACATTCCCGACGGGACTTAACGTGGCCGTTGCTGCCTCGTTGGCGACAGTGGGCCCCGAAAAGCTGCAAGTCGCCATGGAGTCGACCCCCGATTTCGTGGGCGATAGGCAACGAGTTGAAATAAAAAACGATCAGGTATATGCCGTGGTGGATGTCTATAGTGCCACTCCCGAGATAGCCGCGTGGTCGGTAGTGAGCACCCTTCAAAATATCGACTCCCCGATCGTGTTCTGATAAAACCCTGTATTTATTAGCTACTCAAGTTTCGCCTGTACTAATTGATATATACGACCTTGAAGTGCTACTCTCTTCAAGCAATAGAAATCCCGGTAAAATCGGAGAGGTTTTTCAGTACTTTTTCGCTTAGCCGGTCGAACGCTTGACGGGTACGCCCCGTGGACACCTGCATGCATCGCACGTTGGGATGATCAAGCAAGTGCTCTACGCCCAACGCCCCCACGGTGTCGCAGAAGCATAGGTTGTCGCCTTCGAGCCATTGCAAGAAGGGCTCCTCATCCCACGCGGGCGAGAGTCCTGTATTAAACAACATTTTTTTGTTACCCAACTTCTTGAACTGCTCCTCGTGCAGTAACACCGTGTTGCGGTTCAAGCAGCAGAAAAGCGCCTCGTTGTACTCCAACAGCTCATCCAGCGGAAGGAAACGGTATCCTTTTGCCTTGGCATCCGCTTTCTCACTTCGGGCAAAATAGCTAATTTCGGCGCCAAAGAAATGAAGCGCGTCGGCGATCATGCCGCCCGACTTACCAAGGCCCACGATACCGGCTTTTAGCCCGGTGATCTCCCGTGCCATACCGTCCCAAGGTTCTTGATCGAACCCGTGGAGACAGCGAACCAGCTCGCTGACCACGTACTCCACCACCCCTTCATCACCGTAGTCACGAATTCCCGTCACGGTAATCCCCCTGCTATTGGCATAATAGATATCCACGTTGGCACTCTCGGGCGAATACAGCGAACAGCACATCCCGATGTACTTCACGTTGGGACATTGCTCCAAGGCCCCTTTTTCAAGGCGCGAAGTGTAGCTAAGCAACACCGCATCGGCATCACCTATTCGCTTCGCGATTTCGTTATCATCCTTTGGAATATCTGGATACATTACCACTTCTTTTGCAAACGAGTGCAACGATTTACCCGCGGAAGGGATTAAACTTACTGGTTCGATGGCCACTAATTTTTTAAACATAGCGATTAATCTTTTAAGGCATCAAATATACATTTTTAAAGTAGATTTTCAAATTACCTTTTAGCCTACCCGTTACCCGCTTTTAAACAACTTCCCTGGGGAGATTTTTTTATTTCGATATTTTACATTTAATTTGTATTACAATTTTTAAGCCGACTTTACAAAATCTAGCAAAAAAGATGAGCAGGGATATCGGGTCCATATACAATCAACATGTAAACGACCTGTTTACGTACGGCCTGTATCTTGGGTTTAAAGAAGAAACTATAAAAGATGCTATTCACGACGTGTTTGTTAAGATCACGATGGAAAGCAATAGGTTAACTGATATCACCAATATCAAATTCTACCTTTTCAGGGCACTAAAAAATAGGCTACTCGACATCCATAAAAACCTTAAAAGACACAATATATGTGATAAAGGATTTGATTATGAAATAGGCTTCGGTTTCGATAAAACGGAATTACCCGAAGCCTTGGAAAGGCAAAATATTGTAGTAAAGGACAACCTTGTGTCGGGAATTAAAAAAAAGGCAGTTCGAACTGGTCAATTTGATGCCAAGGTGGTTGAGTATATCCCTGAAGGAAATAAGATAGCCGTGCCGAAGTACAGAAATAGTAAACTTTTTGATTTCGTTCCTGTTTCATTGCCACAACCGAATACTGGGAGCATGTGGAAGTATATGCCATCTCCTTGGTATGGTGCTTACAGGCCTGTCACAACAGAATAATCACCGGATCAAGAAACTGGATTTGACCGTCCATATTATCAATCTATTCAATTCGGCGAGCCTCTTTTCAAATGAATCACGTTTGCCGAAGTACCAAGATTGTATTTCATTCCCTTTTCGAG
>CAYFMZ010000148.1:0-3737 GCA_964344275.1 uncultured Proteiniphilum sp. | reverse complement strand
CCCAGCACATGTGCATGCAGATGCGAGGCGTGGAAAAACAGAACTCCATTACCACAACCTCCGACTTTACAGGTGTATTTCAACAGCAGAAAACCCGTGAAGAGTTTATCGCGCTTATAAAGTAATCTTGTTTTCATCCTTTCTTCGAAGCCCGCTTGCGATCATTCTCGTCCAAAAAGATCTTGCGGATGCGGGTATGCTTGGGCGTGACCTCCACGTACTCGTCTTCCTTGATATATTCCAGCGCCTCTTCAAGGCTGAAGACGATGGGCGGTGCCAATTGCGCTTTATCGTCGCTCCCCGACGCCCGTACGTTGGTCAGCTTTTTCGACTTCGTGAGATTAACCACCAGATCACCTTCCCTGTTATTTTCGCCTACCACCTGCCCTTCGTACACGTCGGTTTGCGGTTCGATGAAGAACCGACCCCGGTCTTGTAGCTTGTCCAAGGCATACGCGTAGGCGTTCCCGGACTCACCGGCGATGATGGAGCCGTTTTGCCGTTTTTCAATCACACCCTTCCATGGTTGGAACTCCAGAAAACGATGCGCCATGATGGCTTCGCCCGCGGTGAGGGTGAGCAGCGTATTGTTGAGTCCGATGATTCCTCTCGATGGGATCGTGAATTCCATCTGCATGCGGTCGCCTTTATTCTCCATCGTAAGGAGCTCCCCCTTGCGTCGTGTAATGATATCAATAACCTTGCTCGACGACTCTTCAGGCAGATTGATCGTGAGTTGTTCGATTGGTTCGTGTTCTACTCCATCGATATCTTTAATAATCACGCGGGGTTGGCCAACTTGTAGTTCGTAGCCCTCTCGGCGCATGGTTTCGATCAATACAGAGAGGTGCAACACTCCACGTCCGTACACGATCCACGAATCGGCGTTACCCGTTTCTTCTACACGAAGTGCCAAGTTTTTATCCAATTCTCGCGACAGTCGCTCGTGAATGTGGCGCGATG
This sequence comes from uncultured Proteiniphilum sp., assembly GCA_964344275.1. Taxonomy (GTDB): domain Bacteria; phylum Bacteroidota; class Bacteroidia; order Bacteroidales; family Dysgonomonadaceae; genus Proteiniphilum. The sequence goes on along the minus strand of CAYFMZ010000148.1, from coordinate 2,774 downwards.
TAACGTATTTACCGTCCTTGCCGAAGAACGGGGAGGTGTTAATGGTGAAAAGCATCGACATGGTGGGTTCGTCGATCGCGATCGGGTCTAATGGTTCCGGATTCTCAAGGTCGGTGATTGTATCTCCGATCTCGAATCCCTCGATCCCCACCAGCGCGCAAAGGTCGCCGGAAGATACTTTTTCTACTTTGGTTCGGCCCAGCCCTTCGAACAGGTCGACCTCTTTTACCCGAATCTTTTTGATGCTGCCATCGCGTTTGCAAAGCGCGTAATCCTTGTTGGGAAGTATAATGCCGCGATGCACGCGACCCACCGCTATTCGTCCCACGTAGTTGGAGTAGTCGAGCGAAGTGATCAACATTTGCGGGGTTCCTTCCATTATTTCAGGGCTCGGGATATGTTCAACGATCGCGTCGAGCAAGGGGACAATATTGTCGGAAGGTTTTTTCCAATCTCCCGACATCCAACCTTGCTTCGCCGAGCCGTACAGGGTGGGGAAGTCGAGCTGCTCTTCCGTGGCATCGAGGCTGAACATCAGGTCGAACACCTTCTCTTGCACCTCCTCGGGTCGGCAGTTGGGTTTGTCCACCTTGTTGATAACCAAGATGGGTTTTAGCCCGATCTCCAACGCTTTTTGCAGCACGAACCGGGTCTGCGGCATGGGTCCCTCGAAAGCGTCCACTACCAGCAGACACCCATCGGCCATGTTCAGTACCCGCTCCACCTCGCCGCCGAAGTCGGCGTGCCCGGGAGTATCAATGATGTTTATCTTCGTGCCGTTATATTGGATAGATACATTTTTGGAAAGGATGGTGATGCCTCTTTCCCGTTCCAGATCGTTATTATCGAGAATTAAATCGTCTGTATGTTGGTTGTCTCTGAAAAGGTGGCCTGCCATTAGCATTTTATCCACCAGCGTGGTTTTACCATGGTCCACGTGGGCAATGATGGCTATATTTCGAATATTCTGCATTAAAACAATCTTTTAAGGGTGCAAAGATACGGAATTTCAAACAAATATTTATGATCGCCTGATTTTAATGCAGTTTGTGGGGTCGATTTTTTTGTAGAAATAAAACAACCATGTGTTCACGTATGCTTGATTGATAAGGATGGTGTAATCGAGAAGAAATGGAATCATTTGAGACCCCTGCAAGCAAAAAATGAGATTGTGAAACTGCTAAATAAATAAGATATGAGTCACCTTGTTACCATACGGATATTTACCTACCCCCACGAAGCATATGTGATCAGGGGGAGGCTTGAATCTGAAGGAATTCAGACGTTCTTGAAAGATGAGATGACTGTGCAGGTTCATAATTTCTACTCCAATGCTGTGGGAGGTGTTAAACTTCAGGTGCTTACAGAGGATGTGGATAAAGCATTGTGAGAGTATTTTATGCGATTTCTTTGCCGTGAGTGATGATTTCTTTGACAAAGGGATCGGATAGCTCAAATTCATTCTCCCGGAAAGGATGGGGTTCAATGCGTGTATCTACCTTCCGGGTGAGCTTCATTAGCTCTACTTGCCTGTCCATGCGATTCGCATAATCTGGAAAAACAATAGCAATATCAATGTCGCTATCTTCGTGGAAATTACCTTTCATGTAAGACCCAAAAAGAAAAACCCGATTATAATCAAAAGCATCTTTGATTATTTCTGCGTATTTTCGTGCTATATCTAAAGCTTCTGCTTGATCCATTGCCGTAGTGTTTTTATCTTTTCAATCCATTCCGAAGCAAAATTTGCTGTACACATGTTGTAAAACTCTTTTTTATAATCATCGTACCGTGCATTGAGGTTGAACGTTGTAATCCTGAACAACCATTCTTCGTATTCTTCATTTATTTCCAGTCCTCCCAATTCCGCTAAACGAAAGAGATTGTGGGTAAACGGCGCATGTTCCCCGTGAGTTTTAACAAAATAAGCCTTCAGTAATTTTTCGAGGGAAATGTGTCCCATAAATAAAGACCAATGGTAAATTCTCGAATCGTAAAGCACGTGCATGGTATTAAAATCATCATCAGATGTATCCACCCAATGCTTGATTATTTTACCTGTATTTAATTGAGGACTATTCATATAGTTAGTGTGCTTTGATACAAAGATACAACTTTTAATTAAAAGTACTTTAACGTCCTCTTCTTTTATTTCTGCCTGTAGGTATTTCGATTGTAACAGGCAATGGAGAGTGAAATAAACCATTTTTTGAAAAACATTTGTGTATATGAAAGGAAAGTACTTTCTTCGCGTATGTTTTCTAGTAGCAACTATTCGTAATGGAAGAGATTTGTAAGATAAAAGATATGTATATCGCCTTGTACGCGTACGAAAAGCGATTCTTGAAGCAAACAGGAATGACGATTAACGAGGGAGCATTGCTTTGTTGCTTGAAAGAGGGTAAGCCGAAATCAGCGAATGAACTGAGGGAGTTCATCGGGCTTTCAAATTCGAGGGTGTCGCGTATTATTCAAGGGATGGAGGAAAAAGGGTTGATATCGCGTGAGATGGGCGTGGCCGATAAGCGACAGATGTTCTTTACCCTGACCGTAGCCGGAAAAGAGAAAGTGAAGGAGATGAATGGTCGCGATATTAACGCGGACTCCCTGCTCGGTCAATTAAGTACAGTATCGAGAGGATAAAAATTTTAATCAGCAATTTGCTATTAGCAACTATGTCGGTTGGCAATAGGGGATTGTAAAAAAATAGGTTGGAAGTGGACGATGTCAACGATATGTCGACAAGTAGATAAGAAGGTAAATGAATAAACAAA
>CAYFMZ010000147.1:0-3761 GCA_964344275.1 uncultured Proteiniphilum sp. | reverse complement strand
ATATTTAAATTATGACCTATTTCACTAAAAACATAATTTGCTTGTGTTGCGTGGCATTGGGTTGCGATTACTTATGCTCCGATGTACCCGTTCAGGTCAAACGGTGGACTGACAGTCATATAAAAGAGATGAATATTAAATAAAATCGCAGGGTAAGAAAAAAGCACCTACCAGAAAATACTGATAAGTGCTTTTAATTTTCGTCGGGGTGGCGGGATTCGAACTCGCGACCCCCTGCTCCCAAAGCAGGTACACTAACCGGACTGTGCTACACCCCGAAATTTTTCCTTGATTACTCCATTCAATAAAAGATCACTGCCATTTACAGCTTTCCGTCCATTCGATCCGCCCTCTTGGTAAGTCAGCCGATCTTTTAAAAGTGGATGCAAAAGTACAATTAATTTTGGACAATCTCAAATTTATTTTCATTTTTCAACAATTGTTTGTCATTTAGTCGGTCTCATTCGTATCCGTTTATGGCATCCACGGTTTGTGAAAGAAAATATCGAGCTAAGAAGTATGTTTCCTCCTTTTATTTATTTATTTTTGCAGAGTAGGTATGACTAACACAATTCCAAGATCGGGCCTCTAAAGCAGAAATCTAATCAATGTTAGCAAAAACCAACAGATATCAATATAACAACAGAGAAAATACAAAAACTAGAAGAATGAAAGACGAAAGACAAAACCAATTATTTAAACGTCGTGACTTTCTCAAAGTCGCGGGGATTGGTGCAGGGGTAAGTATTCTCGGTGCTCAGCAGATTTACAGTGGAAATCAAGCTCCCCCATCAAGGCCCAACATTCAAGGATTCGAAGATACGGGAAGCAAATCCTCCCAGGAGAAGATATGGACCCCTGTTTCGGATCGGAAGGTTCGCGTGGGTTTGATAGGTTACGGCGTTTGCCGTTTTGCAGCGGACTTTGGATTTCAAGATCACCCCAACGTAGAGGTGGTTGCCGTGAGTGATTTGATTCCAGAACGTTGTGAAGAACTTGCAAGGGTAACCGGATGCAGCAAGACGTACCCCTCGCTAGAGGAGCTCATCAAAGACGACACGATCGAGGCTGTGTTTATAGCAACGGATGCACCAAACCACGCGCAGCATAGTATTGATGCACTCAATCATGGCAAGCATGTTGCTTGCGCGGTTCCTGCAGTCTTTGGGTCGTTGGAAGATGCCGATAGGTTGTTCGAGACGGTAAAGAGAACAGGTTTAAAATACATGATGTTTGAAACTTCAATGTTTCGTGAAAACCTATATGCAATGTATCAGCTGTACAACGCTGGCTGCTTAGGTAAACTCACTTACGCGGAAGGAGAATACTGGCATTATTCTGAAAATGGAATTGATTCTTTTAAAAACTGGCGCCACGGTATGCCTCCACAATGGTATCCAACGCATTCTGATGCCTATTACATTGCTGTAACCAATGGAACATTCCTGGAAGTTTCATGCATGGGAATGCCCAGCACCATGGAAAGATACCAACCCAATAATAATATCTATAATAATCCCTTTGCCACACAGATTTCTTTATATCGTACCAGCGAAGGAGGCATGGCTCGCATGGGCAGAAGCTCCGATACAATGGGACACGGGTATGGTTCAGAGACGGGAAGAGTACGTGGAACTAAAGGATCATACTACGATAAATACGAGGGAATTGAACAACCCCTACCAGATTTAAGCCGTCCGGCACTACCCGCGGGAATGAATGCAGGGGGGCACGGGGGGTCACATGGACATCTTACCGAAGAGTTTATCCGCGCCATTCTTGAAGACCGCAAGCCGTTGATTGATATTGCTATGTCGCTCAACATGACCGTGGGAGGTATTGTGGCGCATCAATCGGCAATGAAGGATGGGGAATTACTAAAGATCCCTCAGTATAAGCTGTAACCCGAGTATAAGTGGTATCCCGCTTGCGGCTCACCGCCTATTCATCTGAGCAGAATAGGCAAGAGACATGATTTCCTGATTTCCTCGCGTTATTCACGTGAGAAATGAGTACTTTTGTGCTTATATTTTCAGTCTACAATACAAACATATTATGTACAGAAGCAACACTTGTGGCGAACTTCGCCTATCTCACGTGAATAACGAGGTTACACTTAGCGGTTGGATATCCAAAATTCGCAAGATGGGAGGGATGACTTTTATCGATTTACGAGACCGGTATGGCGTCACGCAATTATCCTTTAATCAGGAAGTTAACCGCGAGCTTTGCGAACAGGCCAACAAGCTGGGCCGTGAGTGGGTTGTTCAAGTCACGGGCACCGTCAAAGAGCGAAGCAGCAAGAATACGCACATACCCACGGGAGAGATTGAAATTATTGCTGATAGTTTAACCGTGCTAAATACTTCCAAAACACCGCCGTTCACCATCGAGACGGAAACCGACGGCGGAGATGAGCTTCGAATGAAATACAGGTATTTAGACCTTCGCCGTGAAGTAGTGCGAAAGAACCTGGAGTTGCGACATAAGATGGCTTTCGAAACACGACGCTATCTCGATGAAAGGAACTTTTTGGAAGTAGAAACGCCGGTACTCATCGGCTCTACCCCTGAAGGAGCACGTGATTTTATCGTTCCCTCGCGCATGAATCAAGGCGAATTTTACGCGTTACCGCAATCGCCCCAACTCTTCAAACAGCTGTTAATGGTATCGGGGTTCGACCGTTACTTTCAAATCGTGAAATGCTTCCGGGACGAGGATCTGAGAGCCGACCGCCAACCGGAGTTCACGCAAATCGACTGCGAGATGTCCTTCGTGGATCAGGAAGATGTACTAAACACCTTCGAGGGGCTTACCAAACATCTTTTCAAGAAGCTGAAAGGTGTCGACCTTGTCGACTTCCCTCGCCTAAGTTATGCCGACGCGATGCGGCTGTATGGATCGGACAAGCCCGACACCCGCTTCGGGATGACCTTCGTTGAAATCAAGGATCTCACGGTGGGGCGTGAGTTTATGGTGTTCGATTCGGCCGAGTACGTGGGGGCCATCTGCGCACCTGCCTGTGCATCCTATACCCGCAGGCAGATGGATGAGCTGACCGAGTTTGTGAAGCGTCCCCAAATTGGAGCGAAAGGGATGATTTACTTGCGGTATAACGAGGACGGAACACTGAAATCGTCCGTCGACAAGTTTTATACCGTGGAGGATCTCAAAAAATGGGCTGAACGGTGCGATGCCGCGCCGGGCGACTTGATCCTAGTGCTCGCCGGAGAAACTGATAAAACACGCAAGCAACTGTCGGAGTTGCGCTTGGAGATGGGGACCCGTTTAGGATTAAGAGATAAAAACAATTACCAGTGTCTCTGGGTGGTCGATTTCCCGTTGCTCGAGAAGGACGAAGAGCTGAACCGCTACTTCGCCAAGCACCACCCCTTCACCTCACCCAAGGCTGAGGATATCCCCCTGCTCGACACCGATCCCGGTGCCGTGCGCGCGAACGCCTACGACTTGGTGATCAACGGCGCGGAGATCGGGGGCGGCTCCATTCGTATTCACGAAAGCAAGCTGCAGGAAAAAATGTTTTCCGTGCTCGGCTTCACTGAACAGAAAGCACAAGAACAATTTGGATTCCTAATGAACGCCTTCCAGTACGGGGCCCCACCGCACGGGGGAATCGCTTTCGGACTGGATCGGTTTGTATCGATCTTCGCGGGATTGGATAGTATTCGCGACACGATTGCTTTTCCCAAGAACACCGCCGGCCGCGACGTGATGATCGACGCACCCTCCGGCGTGGAAAA
>CAYFMZ010000146.1:0-3783 GCA_964344275.1 uncultured Proteiniphilum sp. | reverse complement strand
AACTCCGCTACTTTAGTGTCGGGGGTGATGTTAGCCCTATTTCTGCTCATACGATAACAGCCGTTGATCGCCCTCGAGCTCGCGCATCCGGGTGATGTCTTGAGTTACTTCTACCACGCCAAGGTATTCGCCATCTTTCCCCCGTACGGCAGAATACTCGATGTAAATAAAACGGTTCTTCTGGAAGGCCGACATCCAGAAAACGGCCTTGTTCTCTTTTCCGCTCTTGAAGTCTTCAAGAATTTGCTCCACCACGTGTACACTGCCGGGCGGGTGGCACATTCGCACGTCGCGGCCGATGACCGAGCGGTTCCGTTCGAACACCCGGTTGGGGCTGTGCGAGAAGAATCGAACCTTGTCGTTCTTGTCCACGTAGGTGATGTCGATGGGCAGGTGGAGGAACAATGCCTCCAGCTCGTCAAGATCGAACGCGCCTGAGGAAAGCCGAATGGCATCCGCGGTCACGTACGTTTGTTTTTCCACGACGGCCGATTCCGGTTTCCACTCATCTTCCGGATCGAACAGGCAGTACCCGAACTCGGGCGTCTCTTGGTATACCTTGTACCACTCCTCCTCGGTGAGAGTGTCGAGGGCCATTGGGAACAGGATCTCCTCCTCTTTCATGATCATCCCGGCGATCATCTCCACGGTGTGGTCCAGCACCAGCTGGACGATCGAACGCAACTCGTCGGCACTGGTGATGGGCGAGGAGAGGGCCTCGTGCGCGTTCTTGAGGAGCTCGCGTGTTTCGTCGTGCTTCCCCCACATCACTTTTGGGGGACCCGTGATCAGGTGCTTCTCCAAAAACGGGAACAGGAGGTACTCCTTACGCAGGTAGTGCTTTTCGATATCCGAGAAGTTGTTGAAGATGGTGCGCAGTTGCAACACGTATCCTAGCACCTGACTGTCGTCTATCGCCTCGATCTTCTTCTTCGTGGCCTCGTACGCGTCCACCTGTTCGCGGATCGCGTTATTCTCCTTTTTGAACGTGTCCACCGGGTGACCGGCCGGTACCTCTTTTACGCCTTCCAAGTCGATGCTTCCATCGAGAACGGCTGTATGTAGGTCGCAAAACTCCAAGATCTCTTCCGCGGTGAGTGCGTTGCTATCAATCATTTCCTGCTCTACCTCTACCACCTCGTTATACGGGATGGTTCGCAATACATCAATCAACCGTTGGCGTAAAACCTGGGGATTATCTCCTTCGTGCAGTCGCAGGAGTAGGTGGCGCAACAACTCTTTGCGTTGCTCCGGGGTGCTGTTTTGTTTGTTCATTACTCTTCGCCGCGTATCATGGTGAGTAACATCTTGAAGCGTTCCACTGCCTTCAGCGCGTGAGGTATATTGGCCGGCATAATGATGCAGTCGCCCTTGTTGAGCAGGTAGGGTTTACCGTCGATCGTGATTTCTGACTGGCCATCTAAAATCTGCACGAAGGCGTCGTAATTGGACGTGTGCTCGGTTAACCCTTGACCTTTATCGAACGAGAAAAGAGTAATGTTACCCGCCTTGTTCCGGGTTACTTGCTTGCTGATGACCCCGCCCGAAGCGTATTCGATGGACTGCTCGAGGGCGATCACTTTTGATTTTTCGTATGTTGCCATAATTTTACCATTTAAAGATGAATGTTCGCCACGCGATCGTTCAAAGATATTTGACATTCTTCGCGTGGCCTATTGTTAGCAAAAGTACTATTTAGATTCAATATAAATTGTAATCGAAGTTACAAAATGGGTTTTATGCCTCAAGCATCACTTGCATATCTTCGTCCACGGTGTTGATTCCCGCGATGCCGAACTTGTTGACCAGCACGTTCACCACGTTGGGCGAAAGGAACGCGGGGAGGGTAGGGCCCAGATGAATGTTTTTCACGCCCAGTGAGAGTAAAGCTAATAGGACGATTACAGCTTTCTGCTCGTACCACGCGATGTTGTACACGATGGGCAGGTCGTTCAGGTCATCCAACCCGAAGGCTTCTTTGAGTGCCAATGCGATCTTCACGAGCGAGTAGCTGTCGTTGCACTGTCCCGCATCGAGTACCCGTGGAATTCCGTTGATATCGCCAAGGGGAAGTTTATTGTAACGGTACTTCGCGCATCCTGCGGTGAGGATTACCGTGTCCTTGGGAAGTTTTTCCGCGAATTCGGTATAGTAGTTGCGCCCTTTCACACGGCCGTCGCACCCGCCCATCACGAAGAATTTACGGATCGCACCGCTTTTTACCGCGTCCACGATCTTGTCGGCTAAAGCGATTACCTGATTGTGGGCAAACCCGCCCACGATCTCTCCTGTTTCGATCTCGGTTGGGGGAGCACACTTTTTGGCATGTTCAATCAGCGCGGAGAAATCCTTGGGTTGGCCATTCTCCCGGTCTTCGATGTGCGTGAACCCCTCAAAGCCGGAGGCTCCGGTGGTGTACACTCGGTGGCCGTAGGTGGATGCCTTTCTGGGAGGGACAATGCAGTTGGTAGTGAAGAGGATTGGGCCGTTGAAGCTCTCGAAGTCGATGATCTGGTTCCACCACGCGCTGCCGTAATTACCCACGAAATGGCTATATTTTTTGAATGCCGGGTAATAGTTAGCAGGAAGCATCTCGCTGTGGGTATATACATCCACCCCCGTGCCTTCGGTCTGCTTGAGTAGCTCCTCCATATCCTTCATATCGTGCCCGCTGATCAGGATGCCCGGGTTCGTTCGTACACCTAAGTTTACTTTCGTGATCTCCGGATGTCCGTAGCTTCCGGTGTTGGCTTTGTCCAAGAGAGCCATAACCTCCACGCCGTACTTACCCGTTTCGAGGACCAGGGCGGTGAGCTGTTCCACGCTGAGCGAGTCATCAGTCACCTCTACCAGCGCCCGCTGCATGAAGCCGTAGATCGCGTTATCCTCGTAGCCCAGGTTGAAAGCATGCTCCGCGTACGCTGCCATGCCTTTCAGCCCGTAGGTGGTGAGTTCCCGCAGCGTACGGATATCCTCGTCTTCCGTTGCCAAAACGCTTGCTTCCAGTGTCTTTCCGGCCATTTCGGCTTCGGTGTCTCCTCGCCAGAGAGCACCGTCGTAGGTGATTCCCTCGAGACTTCCGCCCGCGGAGAGTAACCGTTCTTTGGCCGCGTTCCGCATCTCGTACGCCATCAATACACGAGTAATAAATCGGCTTTTATCGAAATTCGCGTTGGTGATGGTCATAAAGAGGCTGTCGGTGATGAACTTGTTGATTTGCGGTATCTCGATGCCCAGTTCCCTTAAGCGGACGGTGTAGTGAGAGATCCCCTTGCAGAGGAACATCAATAAATCTTGCAGGTTGGCCACGTCGGCCGTTTTTCCACACACACCCTGGATAGTGCATCCCTCATTTTTCGCGGTCTCTTGACACTGATAACAAAACATTTTTTCCATAGCTTAATTTTTTTCTAATTCTGTTATCGCGAAGATACCCCTCCTGCACGATAAGAGTTGTAACTGCGGTTACAAGCAGCACTTATTAACTTACATTAAAGGAGTCCTCCTCAAGCGTTTTTATTCAGAGCATGGGTCACCGTGCATACGTCTATTGTTTTCTTTTGCCGTTTTACCCTGCGTTTTCTCCACCGTGTCTCGTAAAAAAGAGCTATTTTTGTCAGTAAACAACTGAATTCGATATGTCCGATAGCAGCGTTACTTCTTGTCCGCTTTTCTTTCATCTTCCCGAAAAGGATATCAATGAAATCCTAGAACGCTGTGTCGTGGAAACACGAACGGTGGATAAGGGGAACCACGTGGTGCGCCAAGGGGATACCATCCACT
>CAYFMZ010000145.1:0-4085 GCA_964344275.1 uncultured Proteiniphilum sp. | reverse complement strand
GTTTACTCTTCCAGAAAAACTTCAATCACGGGTATCTCCACGTCCGGCTTGATCACTGGCAAGCGTAGGTTCAAATCATCCTCAGTGGCGATACTTCCCTGCATGTGATGCCCATAGGGTGGCGTGATTCGAATTTCCGACGCATCGTGTAGGAACTGAGCGTACTTTACCTTTCCTTTGTAGCCCGGCAGCCGGAAATTGGTGATCGGATAATCCAGCAGGTGAATGTACAGACGATGAGTGGTCGGGTTATAAGTAAGGATGGAGTGTTCAGGTACTTCGAACTCTTCGGGTGCTTGCGTGCAGCCGTATATCGACCGATCGTGGAATTTCATCCACTCTCCCATTTCGGCCAACGCCTTGTCGGCACGGGGATCGAACACCCCCCTTGCGGTGGGTCCCACGTTCAAAAGCAGGTTCCCTCCCTTGCTGACCGATTCAATCAACAGCCCCAGGAGTTGCCGCTTGTCTTTCCATGTTTGCTCATCGCGGTGATATCCCCATGATCCGGAAAAAGTTTGACACGTCTCCCAAGGAATTTTTTTCCCGTCAATCTCCGGCCAACTCTGCACTTTGAACTGCTCGGGTGTGGTAAAATCCCACCCACCCCAATACTCCTTGAGGTCGGCCCGGTCGTTCACGATGATCCCAGGCTGGAGTTCGCGCACCATCTTCATCAACTCCACCGAACCCCAGTCGTCCCGTCCTTTCCCGAACTTCCCCGGGAAAGAGTAATCGAGCCATAGCATATCGATTTTACCGTAGTTGGTCAAAATCTCTCGTACCTGATCTTTCAGAAATTGACGATAGATATCCATATCCTTTCCTTCGTTTAACCGGGCATATTCTTCCGCTTTTGAGGGACTTTGTGGATGCACTTGGTCGATAGTGTAATGCGGGTGATTCCAGTCGATGAGTGAGTAGTAAAAACCCACCTTCAGCCCTTCGGCACGAAACGCGTCTATCCACTCTTTAATGATATCTTTCCCGTAAGGCGTGTTTGTCGCGTTATAATCGGTATATTTCGAGTGGAACAGACAGAACCCTTCGTGGTGCTTACTGGTAATTACCGCGTATTTCATCCCGGCTGCTTTTGCTTTGGCGGCCCACTCAGCGGGATCAAACAGGTCGGGGTTGAACAATTCGAAGTACCTGTTGTAATCTTCATCCGAGATGTTTTCGTACTTTTTAATCCACTCGTGTCTCGCCAACTGAGAGTAGAGACCCCAGTGTATGAACATTCCGAACCGATCTTCTGTCCACCATCGCATCCGTTCTGTTTTTTCGGCTTCTGTTTCATTCCATATAGCCAAATCTTTGTTTTCTGGCGACTGAGCGAAAATTGAAGGGATTGAAAAAATCCCGATCAACAAAATTATAAACGTTGTTCTCATGAGTTAATAATTTATAGTAAATGGTATATGCTCCATGTTTGAATGACTTAACGACCTTGTGATTCGCTCTCTACTTTCCCTCTAACCTGCACGAAAGATGAGCTATATTTTACTCGTGTGGTTATATAAGTAGTTCACTTGTTTACAAATATAGCATTAATAAAATTCTTATTTCACACACTTGCCCAGTTTTATCGAAAATAGCCTGAACAGGAGATAAAATATATTACTTTTGTCTAGATAACAAAGTATTTATACGATATGAAAGTTCAGCTTTTTACTGCAAGCTTATCCCTCTTTGTGTTCGCACCGCTGAATGCGAGTCAGAAACCTAACGTGGTATTTATTATTGCCGATGACTTGGGTTACGGTGACCTGAGCTGTTATGGGCAGGAGAAATTTCAGACACCAAATATCGACCGCTTGGCATTGAGTGGTACCCGCTATACCCGATCTTATTCCGGAACCACTGTGAGCGCACCTTCGAGGGCGAGCCTAATGACCGGATTACATACCGGACATACACCCATACGGGGCAACAAGGAGATACAACCGGAGGGGCAGGCTCCGCTCCCGTTGGGGACGATTACTCTTTTTCATCTGTTCAAGGATGCTGGATATGTTACCGGAGCTTTTGGTAAGTGGGGATTAGGTTATCCTGGTTCAAGCGGAGACCCCATGAACCAGGGAGTCGACCGGTTTTTCGGGTATAATTGCCAGCGGAAGGCACACAACTACTATCCGTCCCATTTATGGGATAACCGTACAAAAGTGCTGTTTCCCGAGAATGCCGAAGGGAGATCGATTACCTATTCACCGGATTTGATTCAAAAAGAAACCTTGGAATTTATCGAACAGCACAAGGATAATCCGTTCTTCCTTTTCGTTCCTATTACCCTTCCGCATGCCGAGTTGGTTGTACCAGAAGATTCGATTATACAGAAGTTCAGGGGGCTGTTCCCCGAAACCCCCTACCAAGGGGTAGACGCGAAAACTGCTTTTGAGAAGGGCGGCTATCGTTCGCAAGAAAATCCGAGGGCTACGCACGCCGCCATGGTCACGCGAATCGACGTCTACGTGGGGCAGATCATCGAGAAACTCAAAGAGGCAGGGGTATACGAGAACACGCTGATTGTTTTCACCAGCGATAACGGCCCGCACCGCGAGGGAGGGGCCGACCCGGATTTCTTCAACAGTAACGGAATATACAGGGGATATAAACGGGATTTGTATGAAGGAGCTATCCGCGTGCCGACGATCATCTCTTGGGAAGGCAAAGCCCCGTCGGGAAGTGAGAGCGACCATCCGTTCGCCTTTTGGGACTACCTGGCCACTTTTGCCGAGTTGACCGATCAGGATCCTCCTTCGGTAACTGATGGAATAAGTATCCTCCCCCTGTTGTTGGAAGACGGAGAACAAGCCGAGCACGAGTACTTATATTTTGAATTTCACGAACAGAACGGCCGTCAGGCCGTCATTCAAGGAGATTGGAAGTTGCTGCACCTTGATATCCGAGATGGCGGACGGTATGAACTTTATAACCTTGCCTCCGATCCGTCGGAGAACCACAATCTCCTGGGACTCTATCCGGGTAAAGCAGCGGAGTTAAAAGAGATCATGGAGGGAGCGAGGACCGATGATCCCGATTGGCCATTGTTCGAGTGATTTATTGTCACTACGTGGATGTTGATCCATTGCAGCGAGAGTTTTGAAACCGGGAAGTTCTCGCCGGTTTGTAAATCCGGGCCGTGTTAAAACTCGATCTTGTAACTCAACAAGGGCAAGATATAGGTGCTTTTGGTGATCTCCACTCGGTCTGTGAGGAGATTGTAGTCGATCCCCTCGTATACTGGAGTACCGACGAGGTTTTTGATGTGGATCGAAAAGAGACTCGATGCCCGGCTGTCGTCGTACACCACTCTTCTAAGTTGTTTTGACTCCATTTCCAATGCCGGCGTGTATCGTTCCCCGCCCACGACGCTTAGGCGAACGTTGAAGTCCAGTACACGGGTGTTCTCCTTGAAAAAGAACTCTTTTCCGAAAAGTGCGTTGCCCACCCAATTGCCGTTGAACCGGGTGTTGTGCCACATACCGTCGCCGCCCTTGTATTTCGACTCGTAAAGCGACGCCGTGAGCAGGTAGTAGTAGTTGCCGTGCATAAAGCGTTCCAAGGTGAGATCCAACCCGTAATTATACCCCCGCGTGTTGTTGATAAGTACCTTGTTAAAGGTGAAGTCTTGCTTGAAGTTGATGAGCGAGTAGGTGCTCCCCTCTTCCCCGGGGATATCGAAGAGATGCTGGTAATAGGCTTCCGCCTTAAAGCGTGCACGGGGGTTGATACGCCAGTCGTACCCAATTACGCCGTGATGGGATTTGGAGAGGGGTAGGTTATTATTGGGATGTTCGCCATCCACCTCTAAGAGGTAAAAGCGCAACTCTTCTGCCCTACTGTGTAAACCGTACCCAAGGTTGATCGCGTGGTCGGAGTGGGGCACCCATCGCAAACCGAGTCGGGGCTCAAGGGTAAATTCCCCGTTCACGCCAAAATAGTTGCTTCGCAGTCCGGCGTTCAAGGTGACCCGTGAGGAGAAAGCGTATTGCAATTGGGCAAACACCTCCCCTGCAACGGTTTCTCCCTCCTCGTCCACGAGCGTGCGGTACGTCTCGGGAAGGTAGTTTTGGGTGCCCGCC
>CAYFMZ010000144.1:0-4215 GCA_964344275.1 uncultured Proteiniphilum sp. | reverse complement strand
GGAGCGATCTTTTTGGAAAGGAGTGCTGAGTTACAGGAGCAACAAAATCCGGAAATCGCTCGCCTGTCGGAACAGTTCCTGGCTTTACAGGAAGAATCTTTAAGGCTTTTAGAGAAGCTTGGAGCGTGTGGAGGCGATAAGGCGTGTCAAAAGGCAGTGGAGGCCGAAATAAGAGAGGTGCAATACAAGCTTGATCGAGTTGAATTCCGTATCTGTACCCTAACCAAACAGAGCATTGAGTCCGCTTTCTATGGCGGCTCTAAAAGCTACTTTGCGGTATCGCGCGCCTTGAAAGAGGCCATCCCGGACTACTATGCTTTCACGAATCCTATCATTGAACGGATATATGCACCGAGCCTTAACGAGTATCTCAACCTATACCGGGAGTTGACGACTGTGATTCATTTGGAGATTGCCGGGGGGCTTGCTTCCGGATTGTCGGGTTATGCCGATCACCTCAACAACATGAAATGCGTGGAGCCGGAACTGCCTCAGCATCCCAAGAATATTGCGGATCCCTCCTTGCCCAAACAGGGGAAGAAAGATTGCCCGCTGGGCGAAAGCGGTATAGGGGGTGGCATCGGCCCCTTGTCGTTTGAACTCAGTTGCGACCATGTGAAATTATCGGGCGGCGAGGGCCTTCTATGGTCGGTAAAACGTGATTTCAACAGACATGAAATCACCATCTGGGGAGGAGTGGGCGTGAGAGGAGAGTACGGACGAGGATCCCTGACGGCCGAGGCGACAATGGGAGTGGAATTTGTCATCGGTCAGGGCAGCACGGTAAAAGATGTGGCCTTTACAAGCAGCGTGAAAGCAGGCATGGGTGGCCTGGCAGAGGCGGAAGTGAACGGGCGTTTTGCCTTGGAAGGAGGACCGATGGTGAGTGCCTCCGCTAACCTCGCCCTGCCAAGTATTGCTGATTTAATTCTTTAGCACTTTAAAAATTGTCACTCTTTTACTTTAAAGAATGTCGGCTGATGGCTTTATTGATTGTACCGGATGTTAAAAGTAGCCTGTTAGCTGTTGGCTTTAATGATTGTCAGAGATTTACTTTAAGAACGCCCGTTCGTATTGCTTGGGAACGGGACCTTCCAAGCGGAGTTCTTTTGCGGCCGAGAGGGGGAAGTAGGGGTCTCGCAATAGCTCCCGCCCCATGATGATGAAATCGGCATCGCCGTTCACCAAAATGGTTTCCGCCTGCTGGGCAGAGGTGATCAGGCCGACCGTGCCGACCGAAAGGGTGTCGTTGACGGCTCGTTTTATTGCCGCGGCCAAGGGTACCTGGTATCCCGCACCGACGGGTATGGCGGCACCTGGGGCAGTTCCGCCGGAGGAGACATCGACGATATCAACCCCCGCTTCCACGAGGCGGTTGCACAACCAAACGGAGTCATCAAGTGTCCATCCTCCTTCCAGCCAATCCGTGGCAGAGATGCGTACGGCGATGGGCAGATCATCGGGCCAGACTTCTTTTATTTTACCGATGGTTTCAAAAAGCATCTTCCATCGGTTTTCACGGCTGCCCCCGTACTCGTCGGTTCGTTTATTGGTCACCGGCGAAAGGAACTCGTTGAGAAGGTACCCGTGCGCGCCGTGGAGCTCGATCAGTTCGAACCCCGCTCGCAGTGCCCTTTTTGCAGCGTCTGCAAAAGCTTGTTGGACCGCTTCGATTTCAGCGAGATCCATCTCCTTAGGGGTTTGGTGGGTGGACGAGAACGGGATGGGGGAGGGAGCGATCACCTGCCAGCCCCCTTCATCGTCGGGCATCAGCACGCGGCTGTCTCCTCCCGATGCCCAGGTACTTCCTTTCCTTCCCGCGTGAGCCAGCTGGATGGCGGGAACGGCTCCCTGTTCTTTTATAAAAGATGCGATTCGCTGCAACCCTTCCACATGCTCCTCCTTGTAGATCCCAAGGTCGTTCACGCTAATCCGGCCGTCGGCACGAACCGCGGTGGCCTCCAGCATGACGGTGCCGGCACCTCCCACGGCACGGCTTCCATAGTGAACCAGGTGCCAATCGGTGGAGAAGCCGTCCTTGGACGAGTACATGCACATGGGCGACATAATAATGCGATTGCGGAAATGAACCGATTTGATGGATGTCGGGCTAAATAGTCGTGACATAGTGCTTATTTTTCTTTCCATTCGGAGAATGACTTCTCCAGCGTCTGCAAGAATTGTTCGGGCGGTTGGGCTCCCGATACGCCATATTTCCTATCGAACACGAAAAAAGGCACGCCCCGCACACCCAGTGTTTGCGCCTCGTCAATATCCTTATAGATCATCTCGTCATACTTCTTATCCTCCAGCGCGTTCTTGATGCTCTCTTCGTCCAGGCCTATCTCCTTGCCCAGTCGGATAAGCGTTTCCGTGTCGGCCACGTTGAGCCCCTCGGTAAAGAACGCGCTGAACAGTCGCTCTTCCGCCTCGTTGCCCAACCCCTTCTCCTTCGCGAGTTGGATGAGCCGGTGCGCCTTGAAGGAATTGACCATTACGGATTCGTCCAGATGGTATTCCAGTCCCGCGTTCTTGGCCATCTGCGTCACGTTATCGAGCATGCTCTTCACTTGGGAGGCACTCATTCCTTTTCTTTTCACGAGGTAATCCTGCTGGCTCTCTTCGGCCACTTCGGGAACGGAGGGATCCAGTTGAAAGCTTTTCCAGACGATCTCCACTTGATCTTTCCCGTTAAATTGTTCGAGTGCCGATTCAAAATTTCGTTTTCCGATATAACAGAACGGGCACATTACATCGCTCCATATCTCTATTTTCATAATTTGAATGGTTTTTATCGTTTCCTGTATGCATAGAACGAATAACCCGCGAGAATGTTCCCGTAGTGGCTGTGAATAGTATTATGCTTCTGCAACTTGATCATCGAGCGAATCTGCCGGAGCAGACAGAGTGAAATTGATCTTCCTGTCCCGGGTTAGATGTAGAAAGCGTTTCTAAATGTTTTTATTACTCGTATTCCTATTTCTGCACCCAGTAATTGAGCGTGTTGTTTGGGGCTTTTAAAACGACCTTCAGAAAATTGGAATTCTTAGGAAGTTTAACCGGAATAGAGGCTTTCCCGTCTCTTACATTCACTTCACCTATCTTCCGGTACGTGTCTTTTCTCCCTTCCTTGATATTGTTCGTGAAGCTGACCAGTACTTCTGCCTGTATATCTTTTTCCTTATTGATCACGCTCCAGTTCAGTTCCAACGTTTTTTCTCCTGACAGGTATCCCTTTAGATCGAAAGCGTCCACCTCCTTCAACACGGAAATCCCGTCTAACTCATATCGCGTTTCGGCAGGGATCTGCACATCCAAAAAACCACAAATGGTTGGGAGAAGATCGACTGCTGCCGTACGATAATTGAGGGCATACCTATTGATATCCTTTTTGTTCATTACCATCCAGGTGTTACGTTCATTATCGCTTTGACCTCCGTGGTGCCTGGCGGTAATCGGTGTCCTGCCGTGATCGGTCACCACAACAAAGAGCCACTCCTCGCCAAACTCTTCTTCACGTTGCTTTACGGAGTCAAAGATCAGCCCGACCAAGGCATCCTGGAAGGTGATGGAGTTATATAGCTCGGGACTATCCCCATAGTGATGGCCTACATCATCGGTATATTGCAGGTATACCCATGACAAGTCCGGTCCCTGTTTATACACCGTTTTAGCAGCGGCCATGGCCACTTCTGCATCAATCCTCTTGATATAATTGCTCTTTTTATCATGCGGATAGTTTTCGGTGTCTATTTCGAGGCCGTCGAAATGATAGTCGAATTTGATTCCCCCAGTGGCCGGAAGTCCCTCTCCGAGTAGTTTGGTGCGGTTGTCTAACCAGGTGGAGAAAATTCCAATTTTCCCATCCGGATACGCATCTTTATAGAGCCTGAAAAGGGAGGGGTAGTTGTAATTGGGTGCAGTAAGGCTATTGTCCCATACGTTATTTTTATGCGCCCATGTTCCGGTGACCAGCGTGGCATAGCCATTCGCGGAAATAGTGGGCGTCTGCGAATAACCACCTCTTTCACCTCCCACATAAGAGTTCAGGAAAACACCCTCTTTCTCTATCCTGTCCAGATTGGGAGTACTTGCTTTATGGATGATATCCGTAGGGATACCATCCATAATAATATAAATTGCTTTTTTTACCGGTGCCTGGGCGAAGGAGATTAATCCTATCGCCCATAGCAACCCTATAAATCCTAATTTTTT
>CAYFMZ010000143.1:0-4252 GCA_964344275.1 uncultured Proteiniphilum sp. | reverse complement strand
GCAACAGAAAATCGATGAATGGGGTCAATTTATCCGATGAACGCGCACTATTTACGGGCAGGCAGAATAACAGTCATGTTATCTCACCGGTTTATTTACTCTATGAATCACTCGATTTACAGGATGAATGAATGATTTGCCTCTTGGATTATAATCTGTCGCGATTATTTTATAATTTTGTACGAACTATTATTTATATCACACGAATCCAATCAAGATGATAAAAAATAAACTTCGCGATGACGCGCTGTTGTATCACTCCCAGGGACGCCCCGGAAAAATAGAAGTAATACCCACGAAACCATACAGTTCACAACGGGACCTATCGTTAGCCTATTCTCCCGGTGTAGCGGAACCCTGCTTGGAAATAAAAAAAGATCCGCGAAAGGCTTACGACTATACTTCCAAAGGAAACTTGGTGGGTGTAATCTCCAACGGCACGGCTGTGTTAGGTTTGGGCGATATTGGTGCCGTGGCCGGCAAGCCGGTGATGGAAGGGAAAGGGGTACTCTTTAAAATATTCGCGGGGATCGACGTGTTCGATATCGAGATCGACGAGAAAGCCCCCGATAAATTCATCGAGATAGTAAAGGCCATCTCGCCCACCTTTGGGGGTATCAACTTGGAAGATATCAAAGCACCGGAGTGCTTCGAGATCGAGGAGCGACTTAAAAAAGAGCTGGACATCCCGATCATGCACGACGACCAACACGGTACCGCCATCATCTCTGCGTGTGGCCTGCTCAACGCGTTAGAATTAAACGGTAAAAAAATTGAAGATATCCAGATCGTCGTGAACGGGGCAGGTGCGGCAGCCAACTCTTGTACTCAACTATACATCGCGTTGGGGGCAAAACCGGAAAATATCGTCATGCTCGACTCCAAAGGGGTGATCAACACGGCGCGTACCGATTTGAACGATCGCAAAAAGCCGTTTGCCACTACGCGTGAAATCACGACCCTTGAAGAGGCGGTAAAAGATGCCGACATGTTCCTCGGGCTTTCCGTGGCCGACGTGCTCACACCCGAGATGTTGCGCTCTATGAGCAACGATCCCATCGTGTTCGCGTTGGCTAACCCGAACCCGGAAATATCCTACGAACTCGCCATGGAGTCGAGAGACGACATCATCTTCGCGACGGGACGTTCGGACTACCCCAACCAGATCAATAATGTACTGGGGTTCCCTTATATTTTCCGGGGTGCGTTAGACGTGCAAGCCACTACCATAAACGAAGAGATGAAGGTAGCCACGGTATACGCCCTGGCAGAACTCACCAAAAAGGCTGTACCCGATGCGGTAAACGCCGCGTATAGCATCAAGAAGTTGAGCTTCGGCAGAGACTACATTATCCCCAAGCCACTGGATCCAAGGCTTCTCACGGCCGTGGCACCCGCGGTGGCCAAAGCCGCGATGGAGTCCGGTGTAGCTCGACGACCTATCACCAACTGGGAAGAGTACCACCACAAGTTGCGTGAAATGATGGGGTTGGATAATAAGCTTATCCGCCGACTCTACGATATGGCACGCCAAAATCCCAAGCGGGTGGTCTTCTCCGAAACCAATCACCTGAACATGCTCAAGGCAGCCGAAACAGCCTACGCCGAAGGAATTTGTAACCCCATCCTACTGGGTAACGAGGAGAAAATCGCGAAAGTAGCACGAGAAAACCATATCAGCTTGAAAGGAATTGAGATCGTGAACCTGCGACACGACCGCGAAGAGGAGCGCCGACAGCGTTACGCGGGGATCCTCTCCAAAAAACGGAAGCGCCAAGGGATGACCTTCGATGAAGCCGTCGAGAAGATGTTCGAGCGGAACTATTTCGGTATGATGATGGTCGAAACAGGCGAGGCTGATGCCATCATCACGGGTGTTTTCAGCAAGTATGCCGATACTACCGAGATCGCGAAAGAGGTGATTGGCATTCGCGACGGGATAAATCACGTGGGTGCGATGCATATCGTGAACACCAAAAAGGGCATGCTCTTCCTTGCCGACACGCTGTTCAACCGTCATCCCGGCACAGAAGCCTTGATTGATATTGCCCGGCTGGCCAACTCTACCGTGAAATTTTTCAATTACGAGCCGGTGATTGCCATGCTCTCTTATTCTAACTTTGGGGCGGATCCGGTAGGTAGCCCCGCCAGCGTACACCGGGTAGTAGAAACGTTGCACGAACGGTACCCTGAAATGGTGGTCGATGGCGAGATGCAGGTCAACTACGCGCTCGACAAAGAGCTGAGAGACCGGAAGTATCCTTTTACTCGTTTGCGCGATAAAGAGGTTAACACGCTCATATTTCCGAACCTTAGCTCGGCCAATTCTGCCTACAAGCTATTGAAAGAGACGGGAATGGAAGAATTCATTGGCCCTATACAAATGGGATTGAACAAGCCGGTTCATATCCTCGATGTAGATACGTCGGTACGGGATATCGTGAATATGGTAGCGGTAGCAGTGGTGGATGCAATCGTGGAAGAGAATATACGCGTAAACAAGTTGAGCAGGCTTGTTTAGATTTAAAAAATTATTCATTTTAACAAGATAGAACGATGGAAAAAAGAAAGAAATTCATGCTCCCCGAGTCGGAGATCCCCACGCGGTGGTACAACATCACGGCCGAGATGAAGAACAAGCCGCTCCCCATGATCAACCCGGGGACCAAAGAGCCGTTGAAAGCGGAAGATCTTTACCCGCTCTTTTCTGAAGAACTGGCGCGCCAGGAAGTAAACCAAACCGACGTGTGGATCGATATTCCAGAGGAAGTGAGGGAAAAGTACAAGATATACCGCCCCTCCCCGTTGGTTCGGGCTACCGAGTTGGAGAAAGCACTCGACACACCCGCGCGTATCTACTTCAAGAACGAGAGCGTGAGCCCGGTAGGGTCGCATAAGCTCAACTCGGCGTTGCCACAGGCTTACTACAACAAAATAGAGGGCACCACCAACCTCACCACCGAGACAGGGGCCGGACAGTGGGGTACCGCGTTGGCATTCGCCGCGAAAGCATTCGGGCTGGAACTTGCCGTTTACATGGTAAAGATCAGTTACGAGCAGAAGCCCTACCGTCGCTCGTTGATGCAAACCTGGGGGGCCCAGGTGATTGCATCCCCCAGCATGTCCACCAAGACAGGCCGCAAGATCATTACCGATAACCCCAACTACCAGGGAAGCTTGGGCACTGCCATCTCCGAAGCGATCGAGCTGGCGATGCAAACGCCCAAGTGTAAATACACCTTGGGAAGCGTGCTCAATCACGTGTCGCTTCACCAGACCGTCATCGGACTGGAAGCCGAGAAACAGATGGAGATGGCGGACGATTATCCCGACGTGGTGATCGGCTGCTTCGGGGGTGGTTCTAACTTCTCGGGCATCACCTTCCCCTTCCTTCGCCATAACATGACGGGAGACAAAAACACCCGGTTCATAGCCGTGGAACCGGCCTCTTGTCCCAAACTGACTCGCGGTGAGTTTAAATACGATTTCGGCGACGAGACCGGGTACACCCCGTTGATTCCCATGTACACGCTGGGCAACAAGTTCGCCCCCGCGAACATCCACGCGGGAGGGCTCCGCTATCATGGTGCCGGAAGCATCGTGAGCCAGCTCCTAAAAGACGAGCTGATTGAAGCGGTAAGCGTGAAGCAGCTGGAGTCGTTTGAAGCGGGCGTGCTCTTTGCACGTACCGAGGGCATTATCCCCGCGCCCGAGTCCACGCACGCCATTGCCGCGGCCATCCGTGAAGCTACACGAGCCAAAGAAGAAGGAACCCCTCGTACCATCCTGTTTAACCTTTCGGGGCACGGGTTGGTAGATATGAGCGCGTACGATCAGTACTTGGCGGGCGACCTCACCAACCACGAGGTGACAGACGAGGAAATCCAACGATTTTTGTCGAAAGAGTAAGTCGGAGTAACCCGTTGAAGGCAAGAATAATTTATCGAAGCAAGGTGTTAAACCGCCAAAAAACAGGTAAAATAATTTGGTTGTTTCGTTTATAGCGCGTATCTTTGACATTAGTAAATCGAGCGAATGATTTACCATTAATTACAGAATGAGTTATTGCCGCATTGGTCGATTGGGAAACTCATCAATTACATTTTCGAAACCGAGAAACGTTTTTGGTATCGATGGCGGGCCGCAGCCTTCGGGATTCCGATTTATCGGAACAGCGGATTACAAAGATACCGGAACACTCAAATCCTGTCACAAGGAGTTTCGTCTTATTCCACCGGTGCGGCTTCTTATA
>CAYFMZ010000142.1:0-4285 GCA_964344275.1 uncultured Proteiniphilum sp. | reverse complement strand
CCGTTGCATGATTAGGTAGCGCAAATTCCTTTTTGCAGCACTAAAATCCACTAATAGGCAATTTTGTTCAACTAAGATTGGGCAAAATTGCTCGGTTGAGGTATATTTGTAATTCTAAAGAATATAGGATGATGAATAGAAAACCGCTGATACTTGTAACGAATGACGATGGGTATCAGGCGAAAGGAATTGTTTCGCTTGCAGAAGCGATGAGAGAGTTAGGAGATGTGGTGGTGTTCGCACCCGATACGCACCGTTCAGGGATGTCGAGTGCGATTACTACTGCTCACCCGCTTCGGGCGTGGAAATATAAAGAAGAGGAGGGGTTTACCGTGTATGTCTGTAACGGTACGCCTTCCGATTGTGTGAAGTTGGCACTCAATGAGTTCGTGGATAGGAAGCCGGATCTTTTAGTGTCGGGTATTAATCACGGTTCTAACGCGGGAATTAGCGTGGTTTATTCCGGTACCGTGGGAGCAGCGATAGAAGGGTGCGTATTTGACGTGCCTTCCATTGCTTTTTCGCTTTGTGACTTTACCCCGGATGCGGACTTCTCCGTGACAATGGATGTAGCCAGGAAACTTTCCAAAAAGGTGTTGGAGTCGGGTCTTCCTAAAGGTGTATGTTTGAACGTGAATGTTCCTCTGGGAGAAATCCAAGGGATAAAAGTAACCACCCAGACGCAAGGAAAGTGGGTCAACGAATACCATCGAGCCAAAGATGGAGCAGGTAGAGATGTGTTTTGGATGACCGGGAATTTCGAGAACTGGGAGGAAGAAAACGAGAACAACGACGAGTGGGCACTGGCCAATGGATATGCCGCCGTGGTACCTGTGAAAATTGATATGACAGCGTACGATTTTATACCACAGATAAAGGAGTGGGAAGTGTAGTATAGCCAGAGAGGCCATCGGTAAGCGATGAAAAATTGAACAGTTATGAAGTATTACATAATAGCGGGAGAAGCATCCGGCGACCTGCACGCGTCTAATCTGATGGAGTCAATGAAGAGATTGGATAAGGCGGCCGACTTTCGTTTTTTCGGGGGTGATTTGATGCAGGCCGTCGGCGGTACCCTGGTGAAACATTATCGTGATATGGCCTATATGGGGATTATTCCTGTATTATTAAACGCCCGTACCATCCTCCGGAACCTTGCCTATTGCAAACAGGATATTGCGCGGTATCGTCCCGATGCGGTGATCTTGGTCGATTATCCGGGCTTTAACCTCAAGGTGGCCAAATATGTGAAGACACAACTTGGTATTCCTGTTTATTATTATATCTCTCCAAAAGTATGGGCATGGAAAGAGTACCGGGTGAAGTCGTTAAAAAAGTATGTCGACGAGATGCTCTGTATTCTACCCTTTGAGGTCGATTTTTATAAAAAACATAATTATCAAGTACACTACGTGGGAAATCCCACGGTGGACGCGATCGCCGAGAGAGCTGACAAGGAGGAGACGTTCGATCAATTTATTGCAAGTAATGGCTTGGAAAATAGACCTGTGATTGCTCTATTGGCCGGTAGTCGTAAGCAAGAGATAGCGAGCAACTTGCCCCCGATGCTGCGAGCCATGAGAGGGTTCGCGGAGGGATACCAGTTTATCGTGGCGGGTGCACCGGGCATCGAGCCTGCTTTTTATAAAAGATTTACCGCCTCTTTCCCCGAAGCAAGGGTGCTGTTTGGACAGACCTATCGTATCCTGTTACAGTCGGATGCGGCATTGGTAACCTCCGGTACCGCCACACTCGAAGCGGCACTCCTTAACGTGCCACAAGTAGTTTGTTACCGTATGGCCATGCCTAAACTCACCTATTGGGCGTTTAAAAATATCCTTCATACTCCCTATATCTCACTGGTCAACTTGATTTGCGGGTATGAGGTAGTGAAAGAGTTTTTTGCTAAATTTTTTACAGAAGATAATATTCGTACCGAACTTCACCAGATACTCCACGTGCAGAGTTATCGCAAAACTATGCGCGATAATTACAGGGAGATGCGGCAAATATTGGGAGAGCCAGGTGCATCCGATCGGGCTGCAGCCATCCTTTTTAACGCGTTAGGCACTCGATAGAGGTAGGTTTATTTCTGCACATGCCCCGGTCTCGGGGGTACGAATTATAAATTAGTTTTCCTAAACATTCGTTTTTTATTCGTTTTTTGTTTCCTTTGTGGGGAGTATCGTGTAAAATTAGCGCGATACTTGTTTTACAAGTAATCAGGAGCTTGTTTATTAGTGTCTTGTGGCTCGATGCTTGATTATTGCACCTAAAATTAATGATATGAAAGTCGGAATTCTTACATCGGGAGGGGATGCCCCCGGGATTAACGCTACCATCCGGGGCGTGGGTAAAACAGCAATTAACCATTACGGGATGCAGTTGATTGGTATTCAGAATGGATTCTCGGGTATCTTGCATCAGGATATCATAGAACTCACTGACGAGTCGCTCTCTGGTATCCTCAATATGGGGGGCACTATTTTAGGTACGACACGTGAGAAGGTGTTCCGGAAGTTGATTACCTCTCCCGACGAGGCAGATAGGGAGCAGATAAAAAAAGCGTACCACGAGTTGGGTTTCGACTGCTTGGTTTGTATAGGTGGAAACGGAACCCAACGTACTACTTGGATGCTCTCTGAGCTTGGGCTGAACGTGATAGGAATACCCAAGACCATCGATAACGATGTCTACGGGACTGATGTCACGTTTGGATTCGACACGGCCGTGAATATTGCTTCCGAAGCGATCGATCGGCTTCATTCGACAGCCAGTTCGCATCGCCGGGTGATGGTAATTGAACTGATGGGCCATCACGCGGGGTGGATTACCCTGTATGCCGGTATGGCCGCGGGAGCTGATATTATCCTCTTGCCAGAGTTGGGATACAATATGAACGTAGTGATCGATAAGATCAAAAAGCGTATGGAGTTAGGAAAGGCTTACTCCATTGTAGCCGTGGCCGAAGGGGTAGAGGTGCCCACGAATGAACGGCCGGCTGCATACTTTACCCGAGAAATTCAGGAGCAGACTGGCTTTGAAACACGAGAGACCGTTTTGGGATATATACAACGAGGTGGGTCGCCTTCTCCTGCCGACCGAAACTTGGGCACGCTACTGGGTGGGCATGCAGCGGAATTGATTCACCGGAAGAGTTTTGGACGGATGGTGGCGAAGTTAGGGAATACTATTTCTGATGTGCCGATAGCCGATGTAGCTGGTAAGCTTCGTCTGGTAACGGCCGGTAACGAACTAGTGATACAGGGTAAGCGGATGGGAATATCATTCGGTACTTGGTAAAGTGCTAACTGGTGTGTTGACTCACGCGTAAGGGTATGGTCCACAATTATATGGAGTGCCATAGTGTAACACTTTAATCCAGAAAGGAAGTGTTGGTTCCTTATGAATTATCTTGTTCGGAAAGAGGGGGCGTATTTTGCCCGGTGAGAATCTCCTGAAGCTCATTGCTCTCGCGGAGTTTTTTGATAGCCACTTTAGCGGCCATTTGATGGGATTCTTTTTTAGAGTATCCTTTACCTGAGCCTACCTCTACCTCGGCTACTTTTACACATGAAACAAAGACGGGGTTGTTTTGCGCGTCGTAAGATGAGTCGGTCACCTCAAAACGGACCTCCACCTTGTTCTTTTGACCCCATTCGATGAGCCGTGACTTAAAATCGACCTCTCTCTTTAGCACCTTCTCGATATTTAGATGCTCCTTGATCATTGTCTCGTAAACGAATTTTTTTGCTACCCGGTAACCTTGGTCAAGGTAAATAGCACCGATAAGTGCTTCCAGCGCATCTCCGTAAATATTGGTGTTGTGAGCTAAGTTACGTGTCGAGGAGACAATCAGTTTGTCTATGCCTAAATCGGCCGCCAGCTTATTCAGGGTCTCCCTTTGAACGATACGCGAGCGTGTACTCGTGAGAAAGCCCTCTTTCTTCTGTTCAAATTTCTTGTAAAGGATATCAGCGACGATGGCATCTAATATTGCATCGCCTAAGAATTCAAGGCGCTCATTGTTGACCCATCTCCCTTTCCGTGACCGGATAGAGGAAGATCGGTGCGTCATGGCTTCCTTGTAGAGATCGATCCGATCTGGATAGAATCCCAGTATATTATAGAATGAAAGGTAAGGCTCCTTCCCATGATGTGGGAGGGCCTTAATCCTTTTGATAAATCGTCTTAACACATTATTTGTTGTATTGCTTGAGAATTACACTCGCGTTGTGTCCCCCAAAGCCAAAAGTGTTAGATAACGCAGCTCTTATCTTCCTTT
>CAYFMZ010000141.1:2784-4316 GCA_964344275.1 uncultured Proteiniphilum sp. | reverse complement strand
TCTTCTCGTACGTACTCTTCGATATTTATATTTCGAATGGAACTGAGCGAGTCTTTCTCCTCTACCTCTTTAAAAAGAGATTTCAGTTCGGTTATTTCTGGAAAATCATCCGCCGCTATTTGGACGATATTTTTAACTCTATCACGCTTGTTGGCCTCGAGCAAGATATTGTGCCAGTTGATATTCGACTTGTTATTGAAAGACACGAATCCTTTGGGGATGCCCGCCATGTCTACCATCACCACTCCATCCTCTTTGTCCGGGTAGAGCTCTACCAGAATCTTTTTTAGCTCCGTGAGTTTACTATTCCATGCAGTCATAATCAGTGTCGGTTTAAGCCATACTTAATCAAGTTATCCACCAGTTCGTCCACTTTATCCCTTTCCATGCATTCCTGCAAGAAACTAGCCGATTCGTCCACCAGCCTCCTCCCTTGAAACCACATGTTCGGGTTAATAATTATTTCGCTGGAACAAACTTTCAGATCCTCTACATCCAGGTGATTATCTATGAATCCTTTTATCATCTCGAGGGTAAAATCATTAAATACCCTCCTTTTAATTCGTTCTTTCAACAAGAAAAGGTGCGATTCGGAAGCCGTGTTGATTCGTCTGAGTTCCTCGGGTGAGGTGTACAACGCGTCCCCGCTATTCAACAGAGGGTCGTTTATAAACGGGTCGATCAGGTAATGCCCGTATCTGCCATTATTATACTGGTATTCCCCGAGGAACGTTCGTATGTCGTCGCGAGAGTTTGGGTCCGTAGAGTCCACCGTCACGTACACGAAATCGTAGAATAAGCCTCCCGCGTCCTCGTATTCCATTATCGAAAACGGATGGTATAGGGTAGGGTATATTCCCTCTTCCGCTTTTAATCGAGTGGGGGAGTCCACTTTCAGATACCCCTTTGGAATACCTCTTATTGATGGGAACCGTGCTGCCCAGCTGGTATCCATTTCTACCCAGCTGGCCTCCAGTAGTGAAATCATCGTTCCCTCTATGCATTTGTGCCAATTCCAGGCCTCCTCGCTGATTAAAACCGGTATCCCTAACGATGCATTGCTTCCAAAGCTCACGCTTGCCACTCGCCAGCCGTTCGTTGTGGGGGGCAATTTCAGGGTTCCCACCCCGCTCAAGACTTTTCGCGATTTACCTTGCGGCGTGTAGTGTAACCATTTACCACTCACGTATTCGGTCAGGCTATTGTCGATTGATTGATGATCAGCGGGATCGGTATGAAAGTACAATCCCGGTACGCGGGCGATATGTTCCGATAAAACCACGTTGCTCATCACGAATCGTGCACCCCAAGTACCCGATCCACTTAGCACTCGTGTCCAGAATTCTTGATCGGAGTGCACGTGAAGCCGTTTCGAATCATCCGTTTCCGTGCCTGTTAGCGTGTCATCAATCACGTCACTCACTGCATAGTTCTCTAACGACTCAATGGCCTTTGCCGCGGTTATAGCGTTTCGTAAACTCATCGTGTAATCGTAAACTCTATTCATTTGTAATTTCGAGTGTACACTATAT
>CAYFMZ010000141.1:0-2684 GCA_964344275.1 uncultured Proteiniphilum sp. | reverse complement strand
GTACACTATATTTCGAGGGTACGTCGGTTCGCGTGAACCCTCTTAATAAATACAAATATAGAGTATGTGTCCGGGCAAATGTTAGGACTATTTTCGCGTAAATTTGTATAATTCGTGCGTTAACAGTTAAAAATTTATCGCACCCTCGTTTTCCAGATCTCGTTTGCGTTTAAGAGCTTCCAGGAAATAGTAGTCGGCATAGTTCAGTGGAACGTCTACTTCCGAGTTGTGAGGCAAGCTTCCCACGGAGTGCATTAAAATGAAGTTCCCGTTTTCTCCCAGAGGTGCTCTATAGTCGGGACTCGCGAGTGAGTGCACTATTCTATCTGCCCACCCTTTATAATCTTTTTTACTAGAGTAAGTTGATAATTCATACAGCGCTGAAGCGAGAATGGAGCCTGCCGATACGTCGCGATATGTATCGGGAATATCGGGAGCATTAAAGTCCCAATACGGTACACCATCATCAGGGTAACTTGAATGGTTGGCAATGAAATTCAATGCTTTTTCTGCTTGGTCAAGGTATTTTTGATCGTTAGTTTCTCTATAACACATTACATACCCGTAAATTCCCCATGAATGGCCACGTGCCCAAGTACTTTCATCAGCGTATCCTTGGCTTGTATTTTTATGTCTAATTGCTCCATCTTTTTTATTGTAGTCAATGACATGCCAAGTTCCATAATCGGGACGATAATGATTTTTAATAGTGTTATCCGCATGAGTAACAGCTATATGATAGAATGTCGAGTCGCCTGAAATCTTTGTGGCGTTAAAAAGAAGTTCCAAGTTCATCATATTGTCGATGATGACGGGGCACTCCCAATCTCTTGACGGATTTGCCCCCCATGATTGAATGATGCCCGCTTCAGGAATATAACGTGTAGAGAGCGATTTTGCAGCATTTATGATGACATCTTCATATTCTTTGGTACCTGTTAAACGATATCCATTCCCGTAACTGCAATAGATCATGAATCCCACGTCGTGATTCCCCGTGAAATATTGAATGGTATCGAGTGCTTCCGTGTACTTTATCGCGTAGGGCTTCCATTTCTCATCGCCGGTTAATTCATAAATGTACCACAAGCTGCCCGGAAAGAATCCAGACGTCCAGTCTCGTGGAGGAATAAAAATGGATTTTCCATCAATGAATGATTTTGGATTTTTGATTGTTTCCGAATCATCTATTTCATCGATCATTAAACTATACTGATCAGCAGCGAAATGGGTGTTCTCGTTAACCAGTTCCTCGTTATCAACTCCGCTTGTTTGCTTGTTGGTGCATCCTCCCACCAATCCCATTGAAATGGCTATGATAGCCAGAAGTAATAAATTTCTCATTTTGTCATGGATTTTAATTCATATTTAGTTTTCCGATAATCTTACCTTGATATTCGTTGCTCCTTCCTCCAGCGTCCACGCGGGAATTCTTAACTCAACTCGTTTAAGTCCCTTTATCTGCCTATCCAGTTCCATGGGAGCTGGATATAGTGAAACGACTGATAATGTTAGTTCAGGATGCGATAGATTCTCTACCAACAAACTTTCACCTTCTTTTTTTAGGATTACTCCGTTTGGAGCAATTTCCACATCTGAAGTGGTAATTAACTGCCATGTGATAAGTCGAGTAGAGTCAGTTGCTTCAATATAATCTTCAATAAGAAGTGAGGTGGGTGAGTCTTTGGTGAATTTTCTATGGGCACGATTCAGCTGTCCTTTGAACGTGGGAGTTAGATCGATAGTAGCTTCCGGCCTCGGTCCTTTTTTGAAATCCGTTATTGTTGCTAGGCCGTCTACAACGTGTAATTTATCATCGACAGAAAGAGTACTATGTCCAAAATTGTTTTTCGTGAGAAGAGTCCAACGTGTGCATTCTTGGCAATTGCTCCATTGGTCAAAACCAGATTTCTCCAGATGGTGATACCCCTGATTCCCCGGATCAATTACCCAACGAATCCCATTTAATTCGAAAACAAACGATCCCGCATCCATGTTGCCATGGCTCACAGTCCCTCTCCCTCCTTTTCCACCGAAGTAATAATCTCTTTCATCATCATTGTCCCCAGTAAAGATAACAATCGGGTTAGCGCCGTCTCCTTTCCACGCGGTTGGAATCAGTTCTGCCTTATTTTCTTTAAATTGAGCGATCCACACGAGTGCTGCCCCAGCCAGTCGATCAAGGTTCCCCATTTTTTCGGCAGGTATTAAAAACCTCTCTTTCTCAAAAAATGAGGCATTCCCTGTTTTCGTTGCAAACCAGGCGAGCGTAATATCGCCTCGCGTCGGGCGTTTGTCATCGCAGTCGGCAAAATTATAATACCATCCTGAGGGAGCGTTCATCAGTAGCCTGAATGTTGCGCTCTCCAAGAATCCAGGGTAGTTTGAATACCCGAAATCCGTTCCAAAAGCACTCTCGAGCATAGCTATTGTAGCAACGGAGAAACTTGTTCCATATTCCCAATAAGTAGAACCCTCTGGATAAACTCCATGAGGCATCTATTCGGCCAGGGAGCGTGGTAGTCCATCCAAAGCGCGTCTAATGGTTTTTGCCGCAAGCTCGGGGTCTCTCTTCGCGATTGTGATAGAGGCCGCGACCATTCCACCGTTACAAACTTGGTTCCAATTATTTGTACTATATGCCCATCCTGGATGTTGTCCGTTTTCTGGCCAGCCAGGTAGTA
>CAYFMZ010000140.1:1953-4337 GCA_964344275.1 uncultured Proteiniphilum sp. | reverse complement strand
TTCACATTCTCGGAATCGGTTGTGTCGCGCTATTTTAAGATAACTATTCTTGATAACCATGGCCAAGCCTCGCGTGCACAAATTGCTGAGATCGATCTGTTCAATGATTTAAACGTGAGCGGAACCAATGGAGTGAACCTCCCGGTGCTTGTTAATGCTAAACAACCCCTCCAGGGTGATGGGTCGGATTTATTCCCATTGGTAGGTGCTGGAAGGTTTCAAAAACTAGTGGGTTGGACCCATAGCGACAACGCGTATATTAGCTACGATAGTAGTGGCGGAACATTCTCCGTTTGGAGTGCACCCGTATGGGGGCTCGCCTTGGTTGCCAACGGTAAAATTTACCAGACATTGGATATCTTACCGGGTAGTTATGTGTTGAATATCGATGCGGCGCATACCACCAGCCCCGACTGTGTTGACATGTACGGCTTAATTGCCAATGGAACCACGCTTCCCGACTACAATATGGTTACATCGAGCTCCGAAGTCTTAGGCTTCAGTGATTTAGTGGCGAACCAGAGAACCGTGAATGCCATCTCGTTCACTGTAGAAACGGCCACCAAAATAACCATTGGTGTAGTCTACAACACGCACGATATTTTTGGAGCAACTGGAATCCCATGGAGCGATATGAATATCAATAGTTTTGAATTACTAACAAAATAACTATATTTGAAGTGGCAGGCTTGGAGTTTTATATCTTAGCCTGCCATTACTAACTATCCACGATGAACCGAGTCCATGTTCTAATATATATCCTGATACTATGCATTTTATTCCCTCTACAAAAAGGATTCAGTAGAGGGATCGACACGGTAAGCAAGGAGGGGAATTTAATCAAAAAGGGGAACGATACTATTTTTACAATAGCATTGGAGGGGGAGGATTGTTCATTCGCCCAGCGTGCCGAATACGGAGTGTATATCCCCGCTGTAGCCGGTCCTTTGCAAGGAGTACTTATTTTACAGCATGGGTGTACCATGGAGCAGTTTGGTATAACTAGGCCCTACGACTTGCAGTACCAGGCTTTTGCCAAAAAGTGGAAGCTAGCTATTCTAGAAACCGCGTTGTATGGAGACTGCCATATATGGAACGAGCCACGCTCGGGGAGTGGTGATGCAATTTTACAAGTCCTTGAGCAAGCAGCTACTCGTTCCGGCCATCCCGAGTTAACGATCGCTCCCTGGTTGTTATGGGGACACTCTGCAGGCGGGTATTGGTCGCTCGCGATGTTGCGAGACTACCCCGATCGGATTTTGTCGGTTGTCTCCTATTCTGCCGCGAGAGACCCCCAATGGGACTACAGGCCGGAGGCGGCGAACGTACCGGTACTCTTACGGCACGCGGGAGCTGACGATGGTGTGCCCGAAATCCTATGTTGGCAAACGGCGGTGAACAGTTTTCATAAGCTGCGAGCAATGGGCGCACCGGTAATTATTGCCCATAATGAAGGCCAAAATCATAATTTTAGTTACCTTCGTTACATGGCAATTCCTTTCTACGAAGCAACGTTAGAAAAACGTTTACCAAGCGATCCTTCACTAGGCATGCAAAGCCTCGATCCCGATCGGATGTGGCTAGGAGATACCTTGTCGCTCAAAATATTTCGTGAGGTGGATTTCACCGGTGATAAAAGCGGTATGTGTCTCTTTCCTGATGAATCGACCGCCAGAAACTGGCAAGAGTTTGTCGCTACCGGTACCGTAACAGATAAAACAGCACCGCCAGCTCCCTACAATATAAAGATAGTAAAGGATGAAAATATGCTTGAAATCACATGGGAAGCCGACGCAGATATTGAATCGGGTATTTTAAAATTCAACATTTATAAAGACGATGCGCTGATAGGTACCCTGCCGGAAACGGGCCCGTATCAATCGTTTGATACCAACGGTGACAATACCTTTCCCGTGGAGGTGCCCGATAAGAAATTTGTGATCTCGAACGCTGTAAATAGTACATCAATAAGCATTGAAACTGTAAACCATTTTAACTTGGTGTCAGAAAGAGTAACTATCGTAACTCCATAAATTTCACTTTAATATGACAAGCTACACAAACAAGTTATTACTACCCCTTCTTCTGTTTTTCTTCCCCACGTTTATCGCCGGTGGTTGTGGAAACAGTAGTGTTGAAGAAGGGTACAAACTTGAAAGTATCCATCTCAACAAGCACTCTTTGGCCCTGAAGGTGGGTGATACGGAACAGCTGATAGCACTTCCTGTTCCCTCGGTTGCCCATCGGCCCGCTTTCCAATGGTCCTCCTCGGACGAGTCTATCATTACCGTTCACAATGGCTTGGTAACGGCTATTGCCGAGGGAAAAGCGGTTGTTTCTGTTCAATCCCAGGCAGTGCTTGTAGATATTCTTGTTGAGGTAGA
>CAYFMZ010000140.1:0-1853 GCA_964344275.1 uncultured Proteiniphilum sp. | reverse complement strand
GCTCCTTTTCTGGAAGGTAACAGGGAGTATATCGTGGAGATTTATCACATCTACCAGCAAGCCAAAGTGCGCGTGGTTGATGTACAGACCAACGAAGAGGTCGAAATTTCAGTCACGAACGACGGGCAAGGGGGTGTTGGAGCCGGTGCATTGCAACAAGGGTTCGCCGTGGGAATGCAGTGGGACCACTACTGTTTTGGCCTCGCGGAGGGCTCTTCTGTCTTGGTAAAGCAACTCACCGTGTACGCCCTTAAAAAATCGGTTAAGCTGCTGATGTATGGCGACTCCATCACACAGCCGGAAGGGTACTTCCCTGCCTCCGATTTCCCGAACGCTTGGACGCGGATGATTATCGATCAGCTCAAAGGTGACGCTATGTCTAGCGGAAGAGGCGGCGGGACAATCGATATGGTGCTCGATTATATAAAAAACGAATTGCCCTATATCGAAGCGCGGTACGTGATGGTAACCATCGGTACCAACGGTGGTAATACCGAGGAAAAATTAACCGAACTGGTTTCATACATTAGGGAGCAGGGAGCCATCCCGATCCTTAACAATATTCCATGTAACGAAAGTGGAACGCAAATTGAAAATAACGAGTTGATCGAAAAAGTGCGTGCAAAACTGGGTGTGAATGGCTGTAAGTTCGACCTCGCTACTTCCATCAACGGAGATGGAAAAGAGGTGGATAAGTCATTGATGTATTGGGAGGATTACTCCGCCAGTTACGGATGGCAGGTTTATCATCACCCTAACGAAAGAGGGGGAGAAAAAATGTATCAACGGACAAGGATGGATGTTCCAGAGATTTACGAACAACAATAGCATTATCTAAACTTTAAAACAAATCATTATGTACAAGTATTCAGTAATTTTAGGAAATTTAGGAAACACGTGCGATCGTTTCTGTAAAGGGTATAAGGATAATCCCAGTACCGAAGAGATGTTAGCGCAAGCAGCCAAAATACCGCATGTGGACGGTATTGAACTGGTCGGGACGTGGGATATTAGACCCGACAACGTGAAGGATATGAAAAAACGCATGGAGGATTATGGTAAAACTTGTGTCTCCATTATTCCCGATGTATTCACCGTGAAAGAGTATGCAAAGGGCACCCTCACCAATAACGACCCCGAAATCAGGCAACAGTCGCTCGATTACTTGCGTCAAATGAGCGAAATAGCTCTCGAGATGAATTGCAAAGTGGTGAATCTTTGGATGGCTCAAGATGGGTACGATTACTTACTCACAACCAATTACGACCGAAAACGTGAATGGCTTCGTGAAGGAACCACGCGTCTTGCACAGGAGTTCCCCAACTTGAAATACGCGCTGGAGTACAAGCCCAAGGAGCCACGTAACTTCTCATTCCACGCGAGAATGGCCGATACAATTCTTGCTGCCAAGGAGACCGGTTGTGATAACGTGGGGATATGCATTGATACGGGGCATGGTTTTTATGCCGGTGAAAACGTGGCTGAAGCCGTTATCTTGGCCAAGCGTGCCGGGGATTTACTGTTCCACATGCACTTCAACGACAACCACGGGTCTTGGGACGATGATATGATCGTGGGATCCGTGCACAGCACGATCTATATCGACCTGTTACTGAGCTTGAGAAAAACCGGGTATGAAGGGTGGCTCTCCATGGACCAGTATCCCTATCGTGAAGATGCAATGGATGCCATTGGGGAGAGTATCAAATGGGTACGCGAATTCGAGAAAATTGTGGATGAGAATTACGCGGAACTGGAAGAACTGGTAGAAATGAACGACGCGATCGCCACTTCCCGTTTCATGCGCAAAGTATTATTCTAACACTATATTTAGTTCGAGTTGGGATAAATGA
>CAYFMZ010000139.1:0-4372 GCA_964344275.1 uncultured Proteiniphilum sp. | reverse complement strand
TGAGAGCATGGCGGAAATTAAACTATTCTATCATAAAGACGGCATCGTTAGACTGAGCCGTAGCCTCGACTTCTTGAAATCAAACCCCATCCATAACTTTTTGTGGATCGACTTGAACGACGTGGACGAAGAGGTGGAGAACGAGCTGGAGGACTTCCTCAAAATATACATTCAGGAAGAGGAAGAGATGATCGAGATAGAGATGTCGTCACGTTATATCGAAACCAACGACACGCTGGTGGTTAACTCAAACTTCCTCTTGTCGAATTTCGAGACCGACCCTGTATCCTTTATTCTGAAAAACAATATCTTGGTTACCGTCCGGGCAGAAGAGCTGATATCATTTCATGAAACGGTAAAAAAGATCTCGGCAAACCCCAGGAATTATCCAACCGGTGCTCACGTGCTTGTTGCTCTCCTTGAGACACGGGTGGAATTTGATGCTGATATGATCGAGAACATGACACAAAAGATCACGCAGCTCAGTAACTCGCTCTCCATGCAGGAAGCCGATGAAGAGCTACTTACCGAGATCAAGAACTTACAGGAAAAAACCATGATGCTCCGAGAGAACATCATCGACAAGCAGCGGGTGGTATCAAGCATGCTCCGCAGCGAATTTATCCCTATGGAACTGCAACCCAAGCTCACGATCATCATCAAGGACATCAACTCGTTGGTAGAGCATATCAAATTTAGCTTCGACCGCCTCGACTACCTGCAAGACACTTTCCTCGGTTACGTGAATATCGAGCAGAATAAAATCATCAAAATATTTACCATCGTTTCAGTGATTTTCATGCCCCCCACGCTCATCGCAAGCATCTACGGGATGAACTTCGATATCATGCCCGAACTACATAAAAAGTGGGGTTATCCCGTGGCATTGGTGGTTATGGTACTTTCGTCGCTCTTTATTCTGTACTATTTCAAGAAGCAAAAATGGCTGTAAACTAATGTGTTAATATGCCAATGTGCTAATGAGACTATTGTGCTAATGTGCCAATGAGACTAATGGCCAAATCATTCGAGCATAAAATGCATTTGGGGAGATTTTTCCGGGAAGAGAGTAGCGAAAGGCTCTCCCATTTCAGACACGCGATAGCCCAATAGCAATTGAGCCAGATCGCGAATATCCACATTCAAATCGCCAATCCCATTGTCGGCACGCGTATCCAAATTATTCCACTCCAACAGTTCGTCCCTCACGCTAATATTGAACGGCATGTCGCCTTTTTTTCGCGACAAAAACAGCGAAAGTAAACGTCCCGCATCTATTACCCTTGCCATCCCTATCAAGTTCTTTTTAGGGGGGAAATCAAACATGGCTCCTTCATCCACGATGGCCTTGAAATCATCAAAAGTCTTCTGCACCGTCATATCTTGTTTTCGGTAGTAGCGATCGAACTCATTATAGGCTTCCCTCAAGTTCCCCCCGTGCTTTATCATCAGCTCTTTCAGTGATGGCAATTCAAATGTACCGGGATCAAACGTCCGAGCGAAGCCATATTTAGCATACAGCTCTTGTAACCATTGCTCTTGCGGAACCAAAAGCATCAGGGGTACTCCTCTATTTTTCGCCTCGTTAAACCCTGCTATCAAAAGTGCCCGCGTGTACCCTCTTTTCCGGTACTCGGGCAACGTACAAACACCGGAAAGATAAATCACTGGTATCTCTTTCCCATGAAACGAAAACTGGTAATCAATCATTTGCAATGAAGCTACCGCTTTTTCGCCCTCCATGTAAAGCAACGTGTTCTCAGGTCGGTATTTATCGCGGAAATAGAGCTTCATGTAATTATCGGGATCCCCGAAGCATCTCTTCCACATATCCCACACCTGTTTTTTTGAAGATTTATCGGCCAGTCGTATCATCTCGTGTTTTAAATCGCGCGTTATACTTCTCCAATAATATATCGGGTTGATAAGAAAGCTTCGCTTTGCGCAGATTCTCCATACCCATATCCTCCTCCCTGTTGATATACATGAATCCTGCCGCCTCGTTCTCTACAAACTGTTGGTTAATGATCGTGTAGGCTCCATGCACCTCTGTAAACGCTTTTTCCACGTGCACGATAAATGTATCCGTCGTTAACACCTCACCAATAGTAAAAGCAACCACCTCGTTATTCACCAGTATCGCCCCCCCTTTCAAGCCCAGGTAATCGAAATGCTCCAACATCAGCGTGGTCGCGAAATCGTCGTACACCAGCGTGGGGTCTTTGCCCTCCCCATTGATTTTCATCCACTTATCGAGTGCCATCTTGCTGGCTCTCACCATTTCGGGATTCCCTGCAAGCGATTTGTACTCCCATTCATTTTCTCGCTTGAAACGGTTGATATGGTTGCGTTTGCTCTGCAGCTTTTTCCCTTTCAGGTGAATCAATTTCTCCGAGGTGTATATATAATCCGATACGCTTCGGTTCAGTTTATAATCGAACTGCCCGGGCAGAGCATCGTCAATTTCACGGATCATCTCTTTCGTCAACCCTCTGATCTGAAAAACACTATCGAATTGCTTATGATCTTCAACGATCATCTCTATGCCCTCTCTGATATCGCCCGTTCCGATTGGCTTCAGGTAAGAGTTACGGTCGTAATTATCTTTAAATCGGATAAACAACCATCCGTTTGACACGGCAAACTGCGTATTAAACTTCTTTCCCCAAGAGTACAGGTTGGTAAAACAGAGATCCGAAGCCCTGTAATTTTGTTTCCCCAGATAAGAGTTGATGGCATCTTTATCCTCCAACTCTATCGAATTGAATATCAACATATAATAAATTACTGTCTAAATTGCTATCTTTTACTCCCTATGATATAAGGTAAGCCGTTAAGCAAAACAACGGGTAAGCAAGGGCAGTGTCAAGCTTGCTTTATTACATGCTTTGCCAACACCCGGCTTGTGTCAAAACAAATTTTCTCTTGAAATGTTTACGAAAAAAACCGGATAACATTTACCCGGTTCCGTACAAGGGAGTCCTTCCCTTCGTTTTATCTTACTCTTAAAACGACTTGAATCCAACTATTTCACGCACATCAGCGAGGGTAGCGGCGGCACTTTCTCTCGCCTTTTCAGCCCCTTCCCGGGCTACTTTTCGAAGATACGCGTCGTCGTTGCTTAGCTCGATCACTCGTTCTCGTATGGGTGCGGTAACCTTGATAATATCCTCCGCGAGTTGTTTTTTGAGATCCCCATATCTGATCTCACACCTATTCCAGAGGTTCTCGAAATGCTCCACCACTTCGGGTGTAGAGACCACCCTCAAGATCGTGAACAAGTTCTCGATATAGTCAGGTTTTTCTGAATTGGGTACAGTAGGACCGGAGTCGGTCAACGCTCTCTTCACCTTCTTTTCAATCTCTTTAGGTGTATCACTCAAATAGATAGCATTTCCTTCCGACTTCCCCATCTTCCCGCTACCGTCCAATCCTGGAATCTTCACCAGCTCCTCACCAAAGTTATAAGCCACCGGCTCTTTAAAATACTCAACCCCATAAAAATTATTGAACCTCCGTGCAAAACGGCGTGTCATCTCTAAATGCTGCTCTTGATCTTTTCCTACAGGCACCTTATCGGCCCGGTGCACGAGGATATCGGCTGCCATCAGGGACGGGTACGTGAGCAGTCCCGCGTTCACGTTATCGGGTTGTTTCCGTGCCTTCTCCTTGAAAGAGGCAGTCTTCGACAATTCACCAAGGTAGGCATGCATGTTCAGGTAGAGGTACAACTCGATGGTCTCCTTCACATCGCTCTGCACGTAGATGACCGACTTCTCGGGATCAATCCCTGCCGCGAGATAATCCACGAGCACGTTTTTCACGTTCTCGTGCAACATCTTCGGGTCGGGATGCGTGGTGAGCGAATGCAAATCGGCTATAAAAAAATAACACCTGTTCTCCTCCTGCATCCGTATAAAGTTGCGAAGTGCCCCGTAATAGTTGCCCAAATGCAATTTTCCCGTGGATCTAATACCACTTAAAACTATATCCATGATTATTCGTTATTCCATTTTGCAATCAAGTTCCGCCTGTCTCCGCTGATTCACATGTCTCTGCTAATCCGTCTGTCTCCGCCGCAACGTACTCGACTAGGATATCGACTGACAAAACCTATGATATCTATTGAACCTGCAAAGGTAATAAAAATATGACTTACTCGGACAAACTCCTCTACACGCTACCGACATATTAGCACTCGTAAGTGCATGGTCCTTTCGGAGGATATTACTCCACCGGCCAATTACGATTCTCCTGTTTTCGTGGTTGCCCCCTAATTGACCCATAACATAGGCCTACAGCGTCATATAAGTGCCCCTACTTGGGCACTTTTTTATTTTGATGCACGATTTAGCGAATTTTTAAAACAAAA
>CAYFMZ010000138.1:1244-4617 GCA_964344275.1 uncultured Proteiniphilum sp. | reverse complement strand
CTCCATGCTCTCGATGGCTACCTCATTGCCGTCGGCCTTCAGGTCGGTCGATTGGATCTTGGTGGGCCACGCGTTTTTTACTTTCCAGGTCACTACCGGTTCGTGGTTCTCGTTTAAGAGGCTGATGGTGATATTGCGTCGCTCTATGGTGTTTAGGCTCACGCTGTTCCACCACTCGAAGAGCTCGCTGTCACCCTTGAAAGTGCCCCGCTTGAGGGTGATGTTGCTGAACTTTTGCATCCCCGGCATCTTTATTTTCGAGTATTCCGGGCTCGCGCCGTGCTGCCCGGTGGTAGCACGATTCCCTTCTTGCTGATGGCGTTCACGATGCTTTGATACACCGGGTCCGTTTCAGCCAGCACCTTCGCGCGATTGTCCCTCGACGCCTTCAGTTCATGAAAGAAGTCGGCAACAAGCCGTTCCATCTTTTTCAGTAGGGCGCTAAAGTAGGGTGCCGCGTTTTCGGTTGTCTCCGTATCGGTGTAGATATTGTTTTTATCGTCCGTCGGTCCGAAAGTCAGTGAACTAAAATCTGTACTAAAATCATTCCCAATCAGTGGATTGTCCCAATCGGGGGAAGGCGCCGTGCTATTCGCTGATTGACTGAAATGATTGTAATCGGACAACTGTTTCACTAATCCCTGAAAACCGGAGTTCCCCGCGATAAACCGATCGTGAATTTTCTTGGCCGAATTATCGTCGTTCGCGTCATTATCCTCAAAGGATAAATCGAAAAACGCTTTCGCGTAGCCATACAGCTCGTTCGCGAAGGCACCCAAGTCATCTCGGTCGCTAATGGGATGAGTGGTGGGCTTCGTCAAGGTCGACTCTTTGTTGATATCCTGCTCGATATCGTCGATCTTGGCAACTAAAGTGCTATTGAAAAGTGTTTTCACATCAACGGGCGTGGCGGGATTATCTGTCTTCGTGTATTTCCCGTTCACGATGGCCTCGTAATCGATATTGAATGAAAGCGTGGTTCGAATCCATGGGTAATAAGCGGCCCCGTATTTCAGGAAGTTCATCCCCACGTTATTCCGGAAATCGGTGATCGGGTTATAAGTCGGCGTGGGTTCTCTGTCTCCCCCTGTAATATCGAGCAGAGCGAAACGGTCTTGCAAGTTGTTGCATTGGCTCAACATGGCCACCTGGATCTCCCCTGCTTCATCCGCCTCCAGGTTTACCGTTTCGGGAATCACCAACAGGGTAGGCTCGTCCACCTTTTCGATCGATTTAAGCCCCGCGAGCAGTTCGCTTTTCGAGACTTTCTCGCTTTTCTTTCGGAACTTACCCACCGAAACGATATAGCAATCACCCCCGCCGTTGGCATAAAACATGCGGAGCGCGTCGTACAGCAGGTTCGTACCATTGACCACCGTCTTTTTCACGCTATTATCCGGGTTCAATTCAATATCGATCACCGTAGGTTTAGGTGCCCCGCCAAAAAAGAATTCATATTCGGGGAGGGACCGGACCTTTACCGGTTTGAAAACTCCCTCCTTATGATAATCGGACTCATCTATCACTGCCATTTCCGTGTAGCCTACAAATGCCGGAATGGCCGTCTCTACTTGCGCTACGGAGGGTGGAAATTTGGAAATCTCCTCGATGTAAACGCCTGGTGTTTTGTAAACTGTTGCCATCTGATTGATTTTTAAGTGTTACATGTATATTTCTGAAAATACGTTGTGGGTTGCCGGGTCCGGCTTGATCATCGAAATCCCTGGATTAGGCAGCTCCGTGCCATTCAACTTCAGGGAAATAAAGCCAGACCGGGTAAGAGGATAGGCTACCTTGGTAACCCATCTTGTTGAATCGTCGTTCTCTTTTACCAGCATCTCTTGAGTGCCTCCCTGCTGCTCTGTGTTAAACAGGTAGCGCCAAAAGGTCTTCCTGTTTTCAAAGAGTACATTGAAAACCGGGGTAGGGGCGATGATTGGGGCCATCTCTCCCGTCATATGTACCCGGAGTATCCCGATAAGATCGAATAGCTCCCGGTGATTCATTGTTTTTTTCTCCTTTGCACTTTCTGACGTTGACAGCATGAGCTGTTCGTTAATAGTCAAATAGTCATCCCCGTTCTGTAGCAAGGGAAAACTGTCCGCCCCTGAGCCCGGTTTCCTGTTCGATAAGTAGAATAGCTTGCCGGCATTTTCCGGTTTCAGTTCGGTATAGTTGTAAAAAAGAGGATCCTTTACCTGCAAGAGGAATGTGAGCGCGAGGTCATCCTCCCACTCGATAAAAGGGGTGTTCTCCTCCCGCTCGCTGATTTTGGTCCAGATCGCGAAGCCACTACCGGTGGGTTTAAAAATAAGGTGATATCCCTTTAGAACCCTTTTTGTTTCTTCGGTAGAGACAATGTTCAGCAGCTCGTGAAGGGAATACCTCTCCAGCAGTTTCGCCCGGTGGGCAGGCTGCATCACCTCGAACTTATCGGTCCCCTTGTCCAAGAAGTAGCGGTGAAGGATGTTTACCTGGAATAGCTGTTTATATTGAATGGAGTAACTCATGTAGTTGGGTTATAATCCTTTAATGTGCCGCCGATACGGGTGATAACTCCCGTTTCCGCCTGTTTTTTATCCCGCTCAATCGTGATCAGCTGTAACCTGTAGATAACTGACGGCAATTGCCGTCCCCCCAAGGTTCCCCAGATATTGTTCAACTCTTCAAACGTGGGTGAATAGAGGTCAAGAATGAATTTGAAGTCATTCGAGATGTCAAAAGAGACATTGTCTCGGGTGTAGACGGTATCCAATGATGTAAATACATTTTTTCCTTGGAAGAACTCGATGGTCTTGGAGAGGGTGACCAACGACGTGTCGTAATTATCGAAATTTGCAGCAATCAAGATATATATATTCAGGTTGATGGGTCGGTTTTGGTATTCGGTCTTGGATTCGGTGACCCTATAAAATGGACCGTTTTTTAATGCCGGTTCTTCTTCCACTCGCAGTAGGGTAACGATGAGCTTGTTGGCGGTACTTGTTGACGTTTCGTTGCCCACTTGTTCCCAAAGGGCTATATTTTGCAGCTCCACCGTCCTGTTCAGTTTGATCTCATTGAAATAACCCACCAGCTGCTCTTTAAGTATCTCTAACGACTCGTAAATCATAGCTATTCCCTGCTTTTAGATTTGAACTTTACTTTTACTTCTGAATTTTTACTTCTGAAAAATAGGGTAACGGGAAAAAAAGTGTTAGGATTATTACCGCGTAGTTTTGTATTATTACCGCGTTAACATCGCGAGGTATTTGTATTATTTTCACACTTGTTGCGCCTAATCGGTTGATTATGTCAGGATTGAAAAGTAAATGACTCAAATTTCATAT
This sequence comes from uncultured Proteiniphilum sp., assembly GCA_964344275.1. GTDB lineage: Bacteria > Bacteroidota > Bacteroidia > Bacteroidales > Dysgonomonadaceae > Proteiniphilum. The sequence continues at coordinate 1,288 of CAYFMZ010000138.1, read as the reverse complement.
TTGTCGATTATTTCAACTACAGCTATAAATGAAACCTATAAATG
>CAYFMZ010000138.1:0-1144 GCA_964344275.1 uncultured Proteiniphilum sp. | reverse complement strand
AATTCTTCATTTTTAATTCTTCATTGAGTATGCTGACAGTAGAGAAAATCGGAGGCACCTCCATGTCCCAGTTTCATGATGTGTTACAGAATATCATTAAAGGGAACCGTAAAGGAGACGAATTATACAATCGTATTTTCGTGGTATCTGCCTATAATAACGTGACCAATTGGTTGTTGGAGCATAAAAAAACAGGTGAGCCCGGCATCTATAATAAGTTTCTTAATGGCGAAGATTACAGCAGTGCTCTCGATTCGTTTTGTCAGCGCCTGCTGTTGATAAACGATGGATTTGCCGATTATGGCCTTGACCTGAAAGAAGCCCGCGACTTCATTCGATTTCGTGTGGATCAGTCGAAGACCGTACTCTATAGCCTTGGTAAGGTACTGGCCTCGGGCTACGTGAATCGTGCCGATATTCATTTAGCTGCCAGGGAAATATTGGCATCTATCGGCGAAGCTCATTCCGGTTGGAATTCAGCCAATATCCTCAATAACAATGGTGTCAATGCCCGTTTTATCGATCTGTGTGGATACAACGATAACGAGCCACTCACGATTGATCAACGTATCCATAAGGAGTTTAGCGGGATCGACTTTAGTAAAGTTCTCTGTATCGCTACCGGTTACACCAAAGGGACAGAGGGGATTATGCGGGCGTTCGACCGGGGCTATAGCGAGGTTACTTTCAGCAAAATTGCAGTGGAAGTGAAGGCCGATGAAGCAGTGATACATAAGGAGTACCATCTCTCCAGCGCGGATCCCAAGATCGTGGGGGTAGAAAATAGTATTCCGGTGGGGCATACCAACTATATCGTTGCCGATCAACTGGCCGATATTGGCATGGAGGCGATTCACCCCAAGGCAGCTAAGCCGTTGGAACTTGCCGGCATCAATATTCGTATAAAAAACACGTTCGAACCGAATCATCCCGGCACGATCATCTCGCGCGATTACGTCTCACCCGAGCCAAGAGTGGAGATTGTCTCCGGTTCCCGGAAGGTGATCGCGGTGGAAGTGCACGACCCGATGATGGTGGGCGAAGTGGGATTCGACGGCCGCATCATGCACTATTTCGTGAAGCACGGTGTGAGCTATATATTAAAGTCGACCAACGCCAACTCCATCACGATGGTGGTGTGGGA
>CAYFMZ010000137.1:3365-4619 GCA_964344275.1 uncultured Proteiniphilum sp. | reverse complement strand
TCGAAAACGTGCTCCATTACGGGATAGAGCCCTTGGAAGAGTGGGTGATCCATTCACGAAAATTGGAGCCTGTACAAAAACTAAAGGTGGAACAAAAAAGTGAACCCGGATGGGGACAAAAGGATCTCCATCGCGTCTCGCTTCGGGCTGCGGACGCGTCGTCACACGTATCCCCACTGCGGATGAACAACGTGACGATACGTTAAATAATCCCTGCATCCTTTGCTCTCTGTATCAAGTTGACCGTTTTATTGGAATCGAACTTCTTCATCAAGCTTTTCCGGTGACTATCTACAGTAAGGGCACTGATATACATCTTCTTTGCAATCTCTGGGGTGGTGAGTCCCTCCGCCAAGTAAGCAAGCACCTCCTTCTCTCTACGAGTCACGCTTGGCACCTCGTTAAACTCCTTATCGGTAAATGAGGAGAGAATGCGTTGTGTCTCCTTTCCAAAGTAAACCCCGCCCTCGTGGATCTGGTAGATGGCTTGTTCAATCTCCTTTGTCGGCGCGCTCTTTAGCAAGTATCCCGATGCCCCATGGTGTAGCATCCTGAGAATAACGCTCCGTTGGTTCAGGTTGCTCAACGCCAGTATCTTCATATCCGGGTACTCTTTTTTGATCTTCAAGCACAGGTCCAGTCCGCTCTCATCCGGCAGGTTGATATCCAGCAAGAGAATATCGGCCGACACCCTTTTTAGTACCTCCATTAATTCTGTGCCCGACGCCGCGGTAGCCTTTATCTCCATCAGTGGCTGCTGCTCCACGAAGCTCAAAAGCCCTTCAGCAATAAGCGGGTGGTCGTCACACAATATAATTTCAATCGGCTTCATCTCCTTTGTCTTTATAAATCAACACCTCTCCAAAAACATCATCAGATCAATTTACACCCTGCATTCAATATTGATCGCGGTCCCTTTTCCCGGTTGCGAGTCAATTCGCATCGTACCGTTCAGGAACTGCACCCTCGTCTCGATGTTGTGTAACCCCATGTTGCGCTCCACGATGAGGGGATCGAAGCCAATTCCATCATCCTCAATATCAATCAGCAACAGATCGTCCTCGATGGTCGTTTGCAATAGTATCCGAGAAGCGTGCGCGTGTCTCACCGCGTTGTTGACCAATTCCTGGATGATGCGGAACACTGATAACTGTTTATTCACGTGGACCAGTGCCGAAAGATTGCTCGCGTAATATTCTATCCTCGTGCCGGGTGTCTCCAAGTTCTGTATAAAATCCTTTATCGCCTCCTCCA
>CAYFMZ010000137.1:0-3265 GCA_964344275.1 uncultured Proteiniphilum sp. | reverse complement strand
TCGCCTCCTCCATCTCCTCCTGCATGATCCGTGTATGAGCCAGGTTGAGGTACGCCCAAAGTAAATTCCAATCCTCTATGCCTTTTTCTTTTAGCAAGTCGATCGCTTGTTGGCAATACGCGGCCGATTTCTCAAATTCTTGTAAGTTAAAGAAGACCAGCCCCAGATCGGTATAATAAGAAGAGAGCCTTCCCGTGTTACCCGCCTTGCGCGCGAGGGGGATGCACTTCTCGAGCTTGATCTTCAAGTACGCGTTGTCGTTCCCTGCCGACTGTTCAAGCGTAGCGTAATTGCTCCAGAGCATGGCTTGATATTCGTACGACTCGGGTGAGTCGACACGCGCGAAGAGTTTCTCCGCTTCCATGTAGAGTTGTTGCGATTTCTCTTTGTCGTGATTATAAAAGACCCCCGCGTGATGAAACAGGTGCTTTGCCCGGGCCAAGAGATCCCTATCGTCCATCAATTTTTCGGCCTGCTGCAGTGCCTCCATTGCCTGTACGGTATCGGTGAAACCCCAGTGCCACGACAGGTCGTAATAGAGAACTGCCTTTTCTTGATCGTCTGTTGCTTTGTCAAGTGCCACAATCAGGCTATCTACGTATATATCGCCCATGATCTCGGTTACCCCCGTGCTTGTCTGTGCCTGTACGTTCATAGAGAACCACACCGTGTAGGCACAGAGAAGAGTGATTGTCTTGAGGCATACCTTGAGGCACGTATAGGAGTATATCTTGGGAGATTTCTTGGGATACATATAGCCGTGATAAATAAATGGTCCGTGGGTTACAAATATAGCGAGGCCCTGCAGGAAAAAGCAAATTTTTTAGTCCTATTCTGATAAAATACCCCGAAAGGGGGAGGAAAAATACCACGGGAAAGGGGATTGCGACTCGATGAGGCACACCCTATTTTTGCAAGATCAATAAACGAGCCCACGTTACAAAACCCATTTCAACAATCTTGTCCACCTTCCAAGGCGTTATGAGCGAGGTGTTTTCAATAGAAACGGGGTGGACTCGTAAATGAAACAGTCCTATTTTGAATAACATTAAAAGAATCACAGTATGAAAAAAAGAAACAACTTTTTAAAAATGATGAGCCTTGCTGCCGCGTGTATGCTGGCAATTAATCTATCGGCACAGACAGGATCAACCTCCTCATCGTATCGTTTGGGAGGAGGGATATTGATCGACGTGGGCGATGGAGGTACGATGGTGGGTCCGCACGTGAAGTATTTCTTTGACTCTAACAATGCCGGTGAGGCCGCCCTGTTGTTCGGTCGTGGCGTTACCACCGTGCAAGGGATCTACACCTATAACTTGGGCTTCCCCGAGGTCGACGGGTTAAAGTGGAATATCGGTGCTGGCCCGGGCGTATCTTTTGGTAGCGGCAGCACCCTCTTTAGCTTGATGGGAACCATCGGGCTGGAGTACGTCGTCCCTAACGCACCGTTTGCCTTGGCGGTAGATTGGCGCCCTCGCTTCTATATCTACGACAGCGAAACCTACTTCGAGGCCGCCCGTTTTGGCCTGGGACTCCGCTATACCTTTAATTGATTTTATTTTTTCCATCCCATTGATTATCTTTGCATCTTGTAAAATCACGGCGACGAAGCAACCCGCGAAAACGGTGAAGTGATTGGTGTTCGCTCCGGTCGCACCTGCTGCACCTGCCGAACAAGGAACGTGGTGCCCCTGCCGTATAGTCAAAGATAATGAATATGAAACCTCTTTTTATACAATATCCCAAGTGTGGCACCTGCCGTAAGGCGGCCAAGTGGCTGGAAGCAAATAACTTGGAGGCCACGTCTCGCCACATCGTGGAGGAGAATCCCACCCGGGAAGAGCTTGCGGAATGGATCGACCGAAGTGGCCTACCCATCCAGCGTTTTTTCAACACGTCAGGGATGATCTATCGTGAGCAGAACCTGAAAGAGAAGGTGAATTCCGCTTCCAGGGACGAGCTTCTGGATATCCTCGCTTCCAATGGCATGGTGGTGAAACGCCCCATCGTGGTGACGAAAGATACGGTGCTGGTGGGATTCAACGAGAAAGAGTGGATGGAGAAACTGAAATGAAGATAGGCGATATAGAATTCCCGAAAAACCCGGTCTTCCTCGCACCCATGGAGGATGTGACCGATATTGGCTTCCGTTTGCTCTGCAAGCGGTTTGGTGCCGATATGGTGTATACCGAGTTTATCTCAAGCGACGCGCTTATCCGGGATATAAAGAAAACCAAACGGAAGATTATCTTCAGCGAAGAGGAGCGGCCGATAGGCATACAGATTTACGGAAGCGATCCCGACACCATGGTGGAGGCCGCGAAGATCTGTGAAGACGCGAACCCGGACCTGATCGATATTAACTTTGGTTGCCCGGTGCGTAAAATTGCCGGAAAAGGAGCCGGTTCGGGCATGATGCGCACGCCCGAGATCATGCTGGAGATCACCGAGAGGGTGGTCAAGGCAGTAAACAAGCCGGTATCGGTGAAGACCCGTCTGGGGTGGGACGATGATTCAAAGATTATCGTGCCGCTGGCCGAGCAGTTACAAGATTGTGGTATCGTGGCCCTCACCATCCATGGGCGTACCCGCTCGCAGATGTACAAGGGAGCAGCCGATTGGAGCCTGATCCGGGAAGTGAAAAACAACCCCCGCATGCGTATACCCATTATTGGGAATGGCGACGTCAATAGCGTGGAGCAGTGTAAGCAACGTTTCGACGAGACAGGTGTCGACGCGGTGATGATTGGTCGCGGCAGCATTGGTCGCCCTTGGTTCTTCCGGGAACTCAAGCACTACCTGCAGACGGGAGAGCATCTTCCCGAGGAGTCTTTCGAATGGTACCTTGATATACTGAAACAACAGGTGATAGGCAGCGTGGAGCGGTTAGACGAGTTCCGCGGTATCCTACATACTCGCCGCCATTTGGCTGCTACTCCACTCTTTAAAGGAATCCCCGACTTCCGAGAAACCCGCATTGCGATGCTGCGTGCCGAGACCCTCGAAGAACTTCTCGTCATCCTCGACGAGATACCCGAGAAGTTCGGGCTCGCCGCCTACGCGTAATCTATTTTACTCCTATTATACTCTTCACTTCTTCAAGTTCTGCGTTCAAATTAGAAGTGCAACATCCATGTATTGTTTTTTACAAAGTGTTGGTAGTTAACGGGTAATTAAGTACGCGCAAATTGTCGTTCCTGGAATTATTTAACAACTAAGTTTGGAAAATCGTTTAGCTGACGTTATATTTGTACCATATTGG
>CAYFMZ010000136.1:0-4787 GCA_964344275.1 uncultured Proteiniphilum sp. | reverse complement strand
ATAGCTCACGACGATCCGGCAGAGCTTTACTATCTTTATATAGTGGCCATAAAGTTGTGTGTTGACCAAGAACGTCCGGAAATGGCGCAACTTTATGTCCATAAAGTGATGGCCTCAACAAATATTTCCTTAGACAGTCAAATGCTCTCCTCACTATACACTTACATGGGCCGGATTGAAAGATTGAAAGAAAACTATATCCAAGCCATCAAGATGTTTGATCGGGTGATTCAAATCGATGATATCTTTTTTGGCTCTGAACAAATCAAGGCAAGAGCGTATGTTCACCTATCATCTCTCTACAATGAGTTGGGAGAATATGAAGCGGCAATTCATCACGCTACTATGGCTTTACAAACTATCGGTGAAAATAAGCAAAACTTTTTAAAACACGAGGCCTACAAGGAGTTGTCTGTTGCCTATTTGAAGAAAGAGCCATCGAAGGCCTACCACTATATGGAAGCGTCGCTTTCATGTATGCAACAATACAACAAGGCCTCCTCCATGGGAATTGTCGAGTTCATGAACACCCGGTTTCAATTAGAAGGAGCGGCCGAAGAGCTAATTCTTATGCAAGAGAACCAGAAAAGGAATCGAGTGTTTAATTACGCGATTGCCGCGATCACTTTAGTAATCGTAATTGTCCTTTTCGTGGTTAATAAAATGAGAAAAAAAATTAACGACACACTCTCCGAGCTGGTTAAAAAGAATATTTATCAGATGAGGAGCGAACAGAAGATGAGTAACCTGATCAAAAAGCAACGGGAAATAGAGGCTAACAGCGAGAATTGCCCGTTAACCAACGAACAAAAAGATCTTCTACTTTATAATAATTTCAAAGAGTGGCTTGAAAAAGGAAAGCAGTACCTAAGAAGCGACCTTGATTTAAACACGGTATCGCGTGAACTGGGAACCAACAGGAGCTATCTCTCTAAATCCATTAATTCCCAAGGAACTAGGTTTAATGAACTCGTAAACCGTTATCGCGTGCAAGAGGTATTGAGCATTTTTGAAGATGAAACGGATATACGCAACTCTTTCACTTTGCAAGAGATCGCCTCGGAAGCAGGGTTTCACACTAAGTCGGTGTTTTTTGATGCTTTCCGTAAAGAAACCGGTATGACACCCAACCAGTTCAAGGAGCATTTAAGATATTCCAAAATCGAAAAGTAACACCTATGTAATACTCATTTAGAGTGTGAATTGGATGCAACAAAAAAGTTACTACGCGTAAAAAATAATCTGAAATCGTAAAAATTTTCTCTCATTTCCTGATTCTTGGAAAAAAAATGGCTTAAACATTATTTTTTCAGACACTTAGATATTAAATTAGCGACAGATTTTTAATACCGCTTAGCCGTATTAATATTATCATGATTGTCATTTTGCATTGTTGGTCGTCTGCAATATATAAAAAGATGTCCTTTTTATTCAATAATCAATGATCTCATCGCGAAACAGGAGAGGTGTAGAATGGGTAATGATGAAGTTACCTTCTAAGCATCGCGTATTAATCACGTACTTGATGCTTGTTGCATTTGTTAGCTTTGCTGCTTGTACCTATAGAGATACTAAGATTGAGTCAAAGCTAGCGGATCACCTTTCTCTCAACCATCAATTAACGGTGGACTCAATCGTGTCAAGCATTTCGAAGGACACGCTCTCCCTCATGAATTGGCTCAGACTCTCGGAAACCACCAACGATCCCTATACCCAGGCTGCTATATACTATCAATTAGGCACCTATCATCAAAACAACTACTCGATCCAGAAGGCCATCGAGTACCACAATTTATCGCTCGCGACAGCAAAGGAGTCTGGAAATAGTATTCAAGAAATAAGAGCATTAAATGCACTGGGGTACGACTATAAGCTATTATGCACGTATAATAAATCAGCCGAATATTATTTTAAGGCATTAATTATTTTAGGTCAAGAAAAGAGGGACCAAGGAAAGGGAGATGCAAAAAAGGTACAAACAGAAAAAATCAAAACTTTAGAAGGGATCGGTTCGCTGTATCTCGCGCTAAACCAAACCGACGAGGCGATGAATTTTATTAATCAGTCGTTGGTATTGGCTACACAATTTGATCAAGAGGATGCCATCACGACTAACCTGATAAACATCGGAAGGGTGCATGAGAAAAAGCAAGAATATGACTCGGCATACACCTATTATTATAAATCTCTAGAACACAGTATCAACTTAAATTCAGTATCCGATATGAGCCTAAGTTTTGAACGAATCGGCAATATTTACTGGTTAAAAGGGGATATAGAGAGTGCCGTGATTTACACGATGAGTGCTTACCAGTCGCTACTAGATACCTCCGACAAGCTCAACTGGTTGAATGCCTGTTTCTCGCTCGCGAACCTTCACATACAACGGGGATATTTTCAGGATGCAGAAAAATTATTACACGAGGGAACTTCCGTTGCCAACAACCTCAAGATGCACGGTTATCAGGAACGTGCCCATTTGCTTTATTCGGAACTTTACAAAAAACAAGGATTTGCAGCAAAGGCACTTGAAGAACGTATCCTGAGCGAGCAATTCGCGCAAGATTTCCAGAGTGAAAAGAACCTCAACGCCATTTTGCAACTTCGGTTAAACTACGAGCATGAAGCAAAAGAAGCCGAGAAAAAGAACCTTATCAGTCAACACCGTGAAAAAGAGAAAAAAGCACGCCTCGCCAGAATAGGACACCTGTTAATCATTACAGTGCTTCTTGGTTTTATATTCTTGTTGATCCAAAACCTCTGGACCAGAAAACGTAACAACAAATATAACACACAATTAGAAGTACATAAATCGATATTATGTGCCCGTGTCTCTCAAGAATTTAAAACTCCTGTAAGTATTATTATCGGTTTAACCGAGCGGATAAAAGAGGAACTCATGATCAATGAAAAGAGCAAGAACTGGGTCACCCTTGATATCCTTTCGCGCCAAACCGAGAATCTCTACACCTTGATCGACGAAGTAGCCTCCATCGCTAACCTACAAGGCATCGACAACAGAGCCAATGTGAAAAATGGAAATGTAATCGCTTATCTTCAATATATGTACGAGTGTTTTGCTATTTTTGCTGAAGCAAAGCGAATTAACTACACTTTTCACAGCAACGTGTCGGAGGTACTCACCAGTTATGATCCTGAATATCTCCGTGTTATACTTCACAATCTCCTCGGAAGCGCGATCAAGCATTGTACAGAAAACGACGAAATACGCTTCCATATAAATCGCGACCGACTCAATAAAATTTACTCTATCGAGATAATCCATAACGGCAAGTCAGTTCTTCCTGAAGGAATGGAGATAGGTATTTCCCTCGGCGAGCATTTGGTGCAAAAAATGGGTGGATCAATGGAAATAATAAAAGAACGGGGGAGGGAGACCATTTACTCGATCTGCTTCCCTCTAGACGAACTTTCTGATTCAAGAATAGAAAAGCCCATCACCATACAAAAGGTTCCCAGCGCGAAATCCACCTGCGAGTTAACCTTTCGTAAAAACTTCCTACCCGTGGAAAAACCTGTGATCCTTATCGCTCAAGAGAATAAATATTTTAGTTTCTATTTGCTAACACTGCTAGAAAATAAGTTCCACGTGATTTTGGAAAAAAATGGCGATAGTGCACTTAAAACAGCAAAAGAAATCCTGCCCGACCTTATCGTGAGCGATGTGATGCTTTCCCAAAAAAATGGTTTTGACCTGTGTAGGGAGGTAAAAAAATCCACTACAATCGGACACGTACCCGTGATATTAATCATGGCAATGCACTCTAGAGAAGAAAGGGTAAAAGGTTTTTCCAGTGGTGCCGACGCGTGCCTGGAGCGGCCATTGCACGAGAAAGAATTATTAGCCGTCATTGATCAATTGCTATCCAGCAGGAAACAGATTAGGGAAACCTACAGCCGCATCACCGGTATCCATCAAAACAGACCCACGGAGATAAATGTTAGTGGCGATAACCTAGACTTCTTGGAACGAGTCACCACTTTGATATACAAAGAAATAACCAACACCGACAGCCTCATCGAAACGCTCTCGTCCGAAGTCTGCCTCAGCACCTCGCAACTAAACCGGAAGATCAAGGCCATCACCGGCATGACCACCAGCAATTACATTTTAAGAACGCGCCTCAACAAGGCTAAAAAACAGCTTGCCATCTCGCACAAGCCCATCGGAGAGATCGCCATGGAATGCGGGTTCAACGATTTCGCCTACTTCTCCCGTTCGTTCAAAAGGGAGTTCGGCATGACTCCCACCACCTTTCAACGCCTTCACATCTTGGCAAATTAGCCCCGGTGGTCGGAAATCACAAGTCAAATTTTACAATCGATTTCAAATCTAACAAAACAGACACATTCAACCACTATTAGTTTATAGTTTTAAGTCGATCTTTGCAATATAAACGCTATTTTATTGTCCGTTTCCTCTATTTGACCGTCTATTTTTTATCGTGTTCATTTGACCCGACAAACACCTTATACACTGCAACTTACAAACCAATCATGCACATTTAGTCTCAATTTAACTGATGTTAAAGTCGTTCTGATTCTAAAAGTTGCATTTTCAGGACAAACGAATCCCTTTTTTGTGTCGTTAATTTATGCCATCGACTAAAAAATTAAATCGCATGAAGAAATTCATATTCATTCTTCTGGGATGTGCGGCACTATCAATCCCACTCGCATCGCAGAACATGGGGGTAAAAACCAATTTCCTCCATTGGGCGACAGGGGTTACTCCCAACGCGGGAATAGAATTTGGCCTTAACCGC
>CAYFMZ010000135.1:3212-4876 GCA_964344275.1 uncultured Proteiniphilum sp. | reverse complement strand
ATTGGATATTTCAACGTGGATCCGGATTCGAAGGATGGGGCACTGGTCTTTAACCGGACGGTCGCCTTAAGGGATTCATGGAAGAAAATGGGTAAATAGATACCAACTGCAAAAAAATATCAGCCTGTTAGTGATGGATTGATGGAAGCAGTTAGAAAGTAGAGAATAATTTAAATGGAAGATAACGAACTGGATATTACTTCGCTGGTAGAAAAGTACGAGCAGACTCGCGTGCTGGGCAAGACGATGTATTTCGATGCCGATGAGTTCGCTATGCTGGCCGATTATTATAACGCGGAAGGCGACACTGATGAGGCAGAGCTGCTTATCGATGAGGGGTTGAAAATGCATCCCGGTAGCCCTGATCTGATGTTGATGAAGGCGAAAATGCTGGTGTATGCCGAGATGTATGAAGAAGCTCTCGAGTATACACGGTGGATATCGGACGAGGGAGATGTGGATTTTCCGCTCTTGAAGATCGAGTCCTTGCTTCACTTGAGTAGAACCGATGAAGCCAACCGTTTAATCGACCAGATATTGAAACGAGAGATGCCGTCTGAGGATTATTACTTCTTCATTACCGAGGTTGGATACCTGCTTAACGACGTGGATCAGTTCGATCGCGCTGTCTCATTGCTGGAAGAGAGCATGAAAACCAATGAGTCGAATACGGATGTTATCGTCGACTTGGCCTACGCTTTCGAGATGAAGGGCAATTACGAGATGGCCATCGAGTATAATAACCGACTACTGGATATCGATCCTTATTCTTACGATGGCTGGGTGAATATTGGCAAACTTTACTCCATGAATGAGCAACACGAAAAAGCGATTGACGCGTTCGACTTCGCTCTTACGATTAACGAGGGGGACGTGACTGTTCTAAAAATGAAAGCCCTCTCTCTTTTTCTGAACGATAATCTGGAAGAATCTATATCCATTTTTGAGGAGTGCTTACAACAATCACCTAACGATGAAACGGTATACGATTCTCTGTTGGAAGCATATGCTACGATGGAGCAATACGATGAGATGATGAAACTTATCGATAAGAAAGAGGCGCTGTTTGGAAGTGAAGGTGTCCTTATTAAACGCGCGTTCGTGTATGTTCATAAGGATGATTACGAAACGGCCAACGAGCTTTTTTCTATGATTCCCGAGCCGGAAAGAGAGAGTCTTGATTATTTTATGCTGGATGCTGAATTGGCGTTTCACGAAGAGGATTTTGCACGTGCCGAGGCAGCGTACATGAAAGCAGCCCTGGTGTCGGAAGGGAACGAAGATATCTTGGATCGGTTGGCCAACATTAGCGTGGCGCAGGAAAAGTATGAACAGGCCGCAAACTACCTGGAGGAGCTCTTACAGATTGAACCCGATTTTCCCACGGCTAAATCGCGACTGGCGTTTATTCGTTTTGAAATTGGATCCAAGGAGCCATTCGACGAGATCATGGAACAGTTTTCTGATGAGGAACTGCGCTCCCTATTGGGCTTGATCATGGGGAACGGGGCCGATGATTTTTCAGGATATAGCCGTGAGAGGATATTGACTCGCCTCAATGAAGCGCGTGAGAACCGAGTGCTGTTTAAAAATATCAAGTACTGATTACGCTGAATAGAACACCCTGAAACGGGTAGTTCGTGTTCATGGAATTGCAGTTCGTG
>CAYFMZ010000135.1:0-3112 GCA_964344275.1 uncultured Proteiniphilum sp. | reverse complement strand
CATGGAATTGCAGTTCGTGTTCATGGAATAATGGTACCGAAAATTAGGGAATTTCCATTATACTTGTGAAGTGAATTAATAGAAAAAGCAACACCGGATGATGAAAATGAAATGAAACAGGGTTAAAAAACATCATTCTTAAATAATATTTGTCCAATTGCTTCTGTTTCTTTATTTTTGCACCTTAAATCTAAACAAACGATGGTTGCAGTTACAGAAAAGATTAAAAATTTGTGTGCCGATAAAAAAGTATCGGCCGAAGATTTGGCTGCCGGTACCGGTTTAACGGTAGAGCAGGTGAACCGGATCTTGGAAGATGAACGAATTCCTTCCCTCGCGTCGATCATTAAAATTGCACGTGCATTGGGCGTCCGCCCCGGTACCTTCTTGGATGACAGCGAAGCGATGGGGCCGGTCGTCACGCGACATTCCGACTCTTCGCCCACCGTTACTTTTACAAGCCACCTGACCGATAATCATTCGCACATGGACTTTGCTTCGTTGGCCGCCCGAAAAGCGGGCCGAAACATGGAGCCTTTCCTAATTGATATCAAGCCAATTGAAACGAATAAGAACTATTCGTCGCACGAGGGGGAGGAGTTTCTGTACGTGCTGGAAGGAAGTATCGTTGTCCACTACGGGAAAGAAAAATATGAGCTCCAACAGGGCGATAGCATCTATTACGACTCCATCGTGGATCACCTGGTTACGGCAGGGAACAACGCCACCGCTAAAATACTCGGGGTAGTTTACGCGCCGGCGTGAATAGTTAACTACTATGAATAGCAAAACAATTACAACTCCTTCTATTCAGCTTTCCGATCGTACGTTGGGCGACTGGCTGGAGTATTGGGCAGCACGAACACCGGATAAAGAGTATATCGTTTATTCCGATCGTGACCTCCGTTTTACATGGGACGTGTTTAACAAGCGGGTCGATAGCATGGCAAAAGGGCTCCTTTCTATCGGGGTTTCACGAGGAAGCCACGTGGGTATTTGGGCGCAAAACGTGCCGGACTGGCTCACGTTCTTGTACGCGACCGCTAAGATTGGAGCTGTAGCCGTGACGGTAAACACGAACTACCGCACCGAAGAGATCGCCTATTTGTTGAAAGATTCGGACATGCACACGCTTTGTATGACCGATGGCGTGCCGGGGAGTAATTATACCGATATTATATATGATCTGGTGCCCGAGTTAAAGAGCACGCAGAGAGGGAAGTTCCGTTCCGAACGCTTTCCGGAACTTAAGAACGTGGTCTATATCGGGCAGGAGAAATACCGGGGCATGTATAACACCGCTGAGTTGCTGTTGCTGGGTGATAACGAGGGCGACGACGAATTGAACCGGCTGCGCGCGCTTTCTAATTGCCATGATGTGGTGAATATGCAGTACACGTCGGGTACCACCGGCTTTCCCAAGGGGGTGATGCTCACTCATCATAATATAGCCAACAACGGGTACCTCACCGGGGTGCATATGAAGTTCACGGCGGACGATAAATGTTGCATTTGTGTACCCCTGTTTCATTGCTTTGGAGTGGTGCTTGCCACCATGTGTTGCCTCACGCATGGGAGCACGCAGGTGATGGTGGAACGGTTCGACCCGCTGGTGACGCTCGCCTCGGTGCACAAGGAGCGATGCACCGTGCTGCATGGCGTGCCGACCATGTTCATCGCGCAACTGAATCATCCGATGTTCGACCTGTTCGACGTGCGCTCGCTGCGAACGGGTATCATGGCCGGCGCGCTTTGCCCCGAAGAGTTGATGAAGCAGGTGAACGAGAAGATGTTCATGGACTTGACGAGCGTGTATGGCCTCACGGAAACCGCCCCGGGAATGACGCAGAGTAGGGTAGACGACCCCTTCGAGGTGCGATGTACTACCGTGGGGCGTGAATTCGAGTTCACTGAAGTGAGGGTGATCGACCCGGAAACGGGAGAGGAGTGCCCGGTAGGGGTACAGGGCGAGATGTGTTGCCGCGGTTACAACGTGATGAAAGGGTATTACAAGAATCCCGAGGCGACCGCCCAAGTAATCGATAAGAATGGGTTTCTCCACTCTGGTGACCTGGGGGTGAAAGACGAGAACGGCAACTACCGCATTACGGGTCGCATCAAGGATATGATTATCCGGGGAGGGGAGAATATTTCTCCCAAGGAGGTGGAGGATTACCTCTACCGGATGCCGGGAGTGCAGGACGTGCAGGTGGTGGCCGTGGCGTCGGAGCGATACGGGGAGGACGTGGGTGCTTTTATAATTCAAAAGGAGGGATTCCGGTTGGAGAGCGAGGATGTACGGGATTTCTGCAAGGGTAAAATCGCCAAATACAAGATCCCACGTTACGTGTTTTTCGTGAAAGAGTACCCGATGACCGGCAGCGGCAAGATCCAGAAGTTTCGCCTTCGGGAGATGGCACTTGAACTCTGTGAAGAGAGGGGTATAACCATTCTTTAGTTTAGTACCAACACCACGGATTGGCCTCGCGTGAGATAGGTGAGAAACCTATCTCGCCTGTTATTGCATAGGCTATATCACGTGCCAACGTGTCGGAAATTTTGAATAGTGGCCCGAGAGGCCTATCTTTGTGGCAAAAACAAGAAAATGACACAATCACCCAGCTGCATTAAATGCAATAGTACCGTTACCTATTTTGATGGTTCCCTGTTTCACTGTACGGAATGTTTTCACGAATGGACGCAGGAAGATATGGACACTGCCGGGGAACCGGAGGTTGAAAAAGTAGTAGATAGTAACGGAAATGAACTTTTTGATGGCGACGACGTCACCGTGATTAAAGACCTAAAAGTGAAAGGATCATCCTTAGTGGTGAAACGGGGAACACGGGCACGTGGCATCCGCCTCTCGCAAGATGACCCCACGCACGTGCAAGCCAAAGTGGACGGTCAGACCATCTTTATCCTTACGGAGTTCCTCAAGAAGTAGAAGGACCCCAAACAAGAATTTATCAAGATAATTTGCACGAACAGGCAATAATTGATAACAAAATTAATAACAAAGAGGTGGAACAAAAAAGCGGCTCATTTTCGTGAACCGCTCTGGTAGCCTTAAATAGCTGATTTTGTTTCAGTGGAGAATATCGGAGTCGAA
>CAYFMZ010000134.1:0-4941 GCA_964344275.1 uncultured Proteiniphilum sp. | reverse complement strand
CAACACGATATCCATCCATCGAGCGGCCTCTTTAAGCTTCTTCGTGATGCTCGTATCTTGCGGGCTCGGGGCCAGATTTCCGGAAGGGTGATTGTGCCCCAGGAATATACCCGACGCGTAATGCGATAGGGCCTCCCGAAGGATCAGCCGGATATCCACCACTGTACCCGATATCCCTCCCCGGCTCACCTGTAGGGTCGACACTACCTGATTCGATCGATTGGTCAGCAATGCCCATGTCTCCTCGTGGTTGAGATCAGACAACAACGGCACGAACTGCTCGTAGGCGTCCCGGGAAGTAACGATTTTCTTGCGTGACACTCCCGTTGTTTTTCTTCGTCGCCCCAACTCCAAGGCCGCGATGATAGTAACCGCCTTAGCCTGCCCAATACCTCTAAAATTATTCGTTAAATCGGACACTCCCATCCGTGCCAACTGATTCAGATCATTCCCTGCTCTCGATAAAATTTCTTGGCTCAACTCCACCGCACTCTGCTGGTCGTTACCCGATCCAATAAGAATCGCCAGCAACTCGGAATCGGATAGAGCCGACACACCTTTCAATAATAATTTTTCACGGGGGCGGTCCTCTTCCGCCCATTGTTTAATACTTAACTTTCCCATAGCATGCTGTTTTCCCCAATATACGAAAACAGGCCATAGAAAGCGGTTAAAAGTACTGATTTAACGTTTGGGAAGGGATGGGACATTCGAGTAGGAAAAGCACAATCAAGCAGGTATGAACATACCTATCGCACGAACGTCCAAGTATTCTCGTTTGAAAGGGCAGGATAGAAGAAATAATCCTCGTAATCGAACCCCTTCACCTCTTCGGGATCGGTCAATTTGTTCTTGATGATATAACGAGACAGCAGGCCTCGTGCTTTCTTGCTGTGCACCACCACCTGTTTCCAGTCGTTGTCTCCTTGTTGCAGGAAACGAATATCGATAATTCTCGTGCCTTTGGGTAAGTTGCCTTTTTTTATCACTTTCGCGTATTCTATCGAAGCAACATTAATGATGGTCGAATCTTTCTTGAGCTTTTTATTAAAATATTCCCCGAGGGTATCCTCCCAAAATTCGTAGAGCGATTTATACCCATGGGGCACGATCTTGCGTTGCATCTCTAACCGGTAGGGCCGAATCTCATCCAATGGACGGATGATACCGTACAGCCCGGAGATAATATTGAGGTGTTGCTGAGCGAAGTCGAAATCCTCGCGTGAGAAGTCGTTCGCGTTGAGTCCCTTGTAGGCAATGCCATTATAGGCAAGCGAAGCGGCCTTTCGCGGAGTGGACTTAAAATCGTACGCTTGGAAATACTCGTATACCCCGCGTGCCATTTTGGGATTAATCTTCATGGTTTCCGCTATTTCCGTCTCCGAGAGCGAGCGACAAACCGTCACCAGTTCCTTCGTTTTTTCGGGAAACAACGGTTTAGTAGCTTTCACACCGGTGGTGTTAGCCGAAAAGTCCATTAATTTTGCAGGGGAAAGAATGATTTGCATTTTCTTCTTTATTAAATTAAGCTTCACTCAACTTTAGAATCTTCTTACATTTTTTCGAAACCAGCGTTTGAAAACGGGGTCATTAAAAGTAACTGTTTTGCCTGAAATATCAACTAACTCTTTATTCTCAAGAGATTTTTTCAAGCGTCTAATATTGGCGGAGGTTCCTAGCTGGTAACGTTCCAAGTTTTCCTTACGAGTAAACTCTGAGGTTAACCCATCTGCAATAGCACTTAAAAAGTTAAGTTGATAAGTAGTCAGTCCATCAACATACTTGAAATAAAGCATCGAATTTTGACTGAGTAAATCAGTGTACGCATTTTGGAAGCCGATTTCCGTTGCCTCCTTATCAGTTTGCACCCATAGGAGCCACGCTAACTGTTGCACGTACGACGAATGATTTTCTACCGTGACGCAAATTTCTTCGGCTAATTCGGGAGATATTTGTTTCCCGGTGACTTCAAACCGACGACAAATGAATTCCACCCAGTCAGGCGTACTAATCTTTTGAAGGTACATTACGTCGCCGAATTTATAAAACGGCATATTCTGTTTAGAGAACAGCTTAGTCATCAAATGCTGTTTGCTCCCGTAAAGACAGTATGTCACATCTTGATGTAATTGCCATACCGCTCGCAATTTACGCTGAAAATAGAGACCATTGGTGAACTCCGCAACTTGCTGAAATTCATCTAAGCATACCACGATACGAATCCCGTTCTCCTCCGCTATTTTTTGAGGGAGATGAAGTACCTCTTCATTCAACTGCTGATTAGAAAAATCGAACGAAAGAGTAAAATCTGTCATTGGATCAACACCAAAACTAATCCTAGGAACCAAGCCCGACAAGAAGCGCTTCGCATTTTCCACCCACTCCTCCCATCGGCTTGCCGTCTGCTTAATCAACTCAGTAGCAAACAACGCATAGAACTCTTCGGCGTTACGGCATGCAAACACATCGAGATTTACTATTTTCAAATTTGGTGCACGAACATCCTCACTTACTTTTCTTACAAGAGAAGTCTTACCCCAACGACGAGGCGAGATAAGTATCGTATTTACTCCATGTGTGAAGTTCGCCGACAGACGCTTAACGTCCGTTTCACGATCAGTGAACCATTCACCCATTGTTGCTGAACCAAAGACAAACGGATTTTCCATATATTTACTCCTTTTCTGTACAAATTAGCATAACCCATTCTAAAAGATTGACAAGTTACATCTATATTTCACAAAGATAAGTAAAAATGAATTACATACAAGATTGTTACATACAGATTTGTTACATACAGATTTGTTACATACAAAGGATACGAACTTGAAACAAAAGAGGCTCCGCGACGGAGCCTATTCTATCCATTTGTCTGTAAGGTATTACGCGATTAATCCCGCACCCGCTCTACATATGATCCATCGCGGGTATTTACCTTTATTTTCTCCCCTGTATCAACAAAGAGAGGCACGCGCACTTCGGCACCCGTCTCCACGGTAGCCGGCTTCAGCGCGTTGGTTGCCGTATCTCCTTTCACGCCCGGCTCGGTATAGGTTACCTCCAGCACCACGTGCATCGGCATCTCGGCTGTAAGTATAGTGCCGCTTTCGGCATGAATCTGCACCTCAACCTCATCACCCTCTTTCAGGAACTGCACACCTTCGATCTGTTCTCCTGGAATCGGGAACTGCTCGAAAGTTTCTGTATTCATGAAATTATACCCCATATCGTCTTGGTAAAGATACTGGAACGGACGGCGTTCAATGCGTACCTCGTCCACCTTTACACCAGAGTTGAATGTTTTCTCGAGCACGCGACCGGTGGTCACGTTTTTCAGCTTTGTACGGACAAAGGCTGCACCTTTACCCGGTTTCACGTGCAGGAACTCCACGATAAAGAAATACTGTCCATCCAGGTCGATGCACATCCCGTTCCTGAAATCAGCCGTTGTTGCCATAAATTGTTGTTATTGTTATGTTGTTGTTATTGTTATATTTGAGAACACAAAAGTAGCCATTTCATCTGTAACATACAAATGAAATGGCTACACGCGTAAATGGGGTACTTACAAGTTTACACGACCTTCACGGCGTCGAGTACCATCTTCACGATAAACAGCACGAAAATCACCCACATGGCGATTGATATACGCTTGAATTGCCCGCTAAGTGCTTTCAAGATCACGAACGACAGCATACCGAATACGATTCCTTGCGCGATACTGAACGCGAAGGGCATCATCACGATGGTAAGGAACGCGGGAAGCGACTCCGTCATATCCTCGAAGTTGATCTGCACCACGGAGGTAATCATAAAGAGTCCCACCAGGATCAATGCCGGGGCGGTAGCCGAGGCGGGAACCATCAAGAAAAGGGGAGCGAAAAAGAGGGCCAACGCGAACATGGCCGCGGTGGATAGCGAGGTGAGGCCGGTGCGCCCACCAGCGGCTACCCCCGACGCGCTCTCCACGTACGAGGTGACGGTACTGGTTCCCAAGATCGCGCCAAAGGTGGTTCCCAGCGCGTCGGCGAACAGTGCCGGGCGCAATTGCGGGAAGTTGCCTTCGTCGTCGGTAATCCCAATTTTAGAGGCGACCCCCAACAGGGTTCCCACCGTGTCGAACAGGTTCACGAACAGGAAGGTAAATACCACGATCAGCATATCGAACGTGAAGATTTTCGACCACTCGAACTGCAGGAAGATGGGCGCGATAGAGGGAGGCAGAGCCACAAGGCTACCCTCGGGCATTTGCACCAACCCGAGAGAAAACGCGAAAATAGTGGCGACAACGATTCCGATCAGAAAAGCACCGTGCACTTTTTTATAGTAGAGCACCGCCGTGAGCACCAACCCCAGCAGGGCTACCCACACGTGTTGGTTCGACATCGCGCCCAAGGCAAGCATGGTGTTCTCGTCGCGCACGATAAGCCCGGCATTCTGTAAACCGATAAAGGTGATGAAGAGGCCGATGCCGACAGGGATCGCGTTCTTGATCGTCAAAGGAATACTCTTTACGATGAGTTCCCGTATATTAAAAAAGGTGAGCAGCACGAAGATAATCCCTTGGATGAATACGGCGGTGAGTGCCATCTGCCAGGAATAACCCAAGCCGATTACCACCGAGAACGCGAAGAACGAGTTCAAGCCCATGCCCGGTGCTTGCGCGATGGGCAGGTTGGGGATAAAGGCCATGAACAGGGTACCCAGCACGCTTGCCAGCGCGGTAGCCGTGAACAGCGCGGCACGATCCATTCCCGCGGCACTCAATATGTTGGGATTCACGACCAAGATATACGACATGGTGAGGAACGTAATTACCCCAGCGATCAACTCGCGGCGTACCGTGGTCTTACTCTGCGTGAGTTTAAATATTTTTTCTAACATGATTGCAACGTGTTAAATTAAAAATTCCACTTGGTTGCCAAGGTAGGGATGGCGTAA
>CAYFMZ010000133.1:0-4985 GCA_964344275.1 uncultured Proteiniphilum sp. | reverse complement strand
CTTCCGAGACCGGTTCGTGGGCCTTGGCTGCCGCGTGAGCAATGGGCGCGGACCCTTGTCCCGCTTCGTTGGAGAACAACCCTCGGTTGACTCCGTTGTTGAAGGCAAAGGCGAGACCGGCACCTAAAAAGCCGCCCACGGCGGCTGTACCGGAAAAAACGTCGCGAAAGAGGGCGATAAAGGAGGGCACGATATTGTGGGTGTTGGAAAAGATGACTACCACCGCTCCCACGAAATAGAGGATGGCCATGAAGGGGACCAGCTTCTCGGCTACCCACCCGATGCGCTTGATACCGCCGATAATAATCAACCCTAACAGGACGGCCAACACACCGCCGGTCACCGCGTGCTGCACGCCAAACGTGGCGAACATGGCGTTGGAAATGCTGTTTACCTGGGGGAGGTTGCCGGTACCGAAGGAGGAGAGGATGGTGGCGATAGCAAAGAAACCGCCCAACCAGTAGCCCGTCTTGATCTGCTTTCCACTTTTTAACGGGATGTTCAACCGGCTTTTCATGAAATACATGGGGCCACCCGCCACGTGGCCCTTCTCGTCGAATTCGCGGTACTTGTGCGAGAGGGTGACCTCAACGAACTTGGTACACATGCCCAAGAACGCGGTCATGAGCATCCAGAACAGTGCCCCCGGCCCTCCTAAATGCACGGCCAATGCCACACCGGCGATATTACCGGTGCCTACCGTGCCGGAGAGAGCGGTGGCGAGCGACTGGAAATGGGTGGTATCGCCTCTATCGCCCTCACGGTCGTATTTCCCACTTACAATCCGGAGGGCGTGACGGAAATAGCGGATTTGAGGAAACTTCAGGTAAAGCGTTAAGAAAAAGCCGGTGCCCAGCAATAGGAAAATAAACCAGTTGTTCCCGGCCATGTACCGGTGCAGGAAAAGCAAGAATTCGTTCAGTTGTTGCATAAGCAGCGATTATTGTCGATCGGGTGCCGGACATGGATAAAACAAGTGCCGCGCAAGATGTGATCGGGAGAAAAACCTCTATACTTAAAAAAACACAATTCGAATTGCTTATAAAACAATTTATTTCCATAAATAGTTTTAATGGGGTACTTGAACTGTATCAAGTATTTAATTAAGGTGTAAAATCATGGACTTAAAAAATGAACGGCCATTACGCCAATCCGCGGACAGGGAGATGGATCGAGACTTAGACCTCGGGCCGGAAGAGGACTTGGAGGAAGACCTGAACGCGATGAACGAGATGGACAGGGACTACGACGAGGTGGAAGAGCTGGAAGATGACGTGCTCGAGGAGATTGACCCTTCCCGGAGCGAGGCGAGCAGGTATAACGAAGAGGAATACCTCAACGACGACCAGCCGGCGAATGATCGCAAAGACGACAATCACCGGGTGGTTAATTAGGCACGTTCACCTTTACTTGCTCGGGTTCAACCTCGTTTTGTTTCCGGTTTTTCTTCGAGAACAATCGGAACAGCCAGCTGTTGGATATGGTCTCGGCCGCCCGTGTGATCTCCACCACGCTTTCGTCGACCTTGGCTATGGCCGTGTCCACGGTCAGCCCCAGTTCTTTGTCGTGAAGGAGCCGCGGTAGTACCCCGTCGCCGTGGTTAAGGGCAAGAGAGGTCCGGTGAAGCTCCTCCACCAACGAATCGGCCCTTTCTGACGATGCTTGTAGGTTGGCCATGATAACATTTACACGGGTGGTGATGGAGTCGTCGTTCACCAGCCTTCCCAAATCACCCTCCCCTTCGTTGATCTTGGAAGTGATCTGCTGCACGTCAGCAAGCGACGCGTTCAGTTTACGGGTAGCGTCATCCAACGCCTCGGTGAGGTGATTTTCATTCAAGAGGAGCGCGATATCCCCGTCTCCGGCGTCGAGCTTACCGGTGATGGACCGCATGTTGGCCACGGTACCCCTTGCTTCGTCCAGCATCTCGGTGGCTTGGGCAATCATCGCTTGGATATCAAGTCCATCAGCCACAGGCAGGAAATCACCCTCCTCTACCTTACCAGTGGAGGGATCACCGGATGAGATAACAATGAGCTTGCCCCCCATCAATCCTTCCTGCCCAATCTGTACCGAGGAGTTTTTATAAATATGGTCGGTATAATTGTCCCGTATGGTCATGGTTACCACAACCGAGGAATCAGACTCCAGCTGGATATCGCTGACGGTGCCGATGTTTATGCCAGCGAACCGAACAATATTGCCCGGCATCAATCCTCGGATATCTTTAAACGAAGCATGCACATCGGTGGTGGAGGTAAACAGGTTTTGCTTGCTACCGATCAGGTAGATCGCCACGATAAACAGTAGGAGTGCCGACGCGATGAAGATCCCTAACCGCAATGCTCTTTTTGTTCTTTTCATACTTCTAATTATTTATGTTTCGTTCGTATCTGTTATTTTCAAACAAAATGTCAGGTAAACCCGTTACCTTATTCCTCAAATAAAATAGTCGCGAATCGACTCGTCCTCGTGGCGACTCAACTCATCGTACGTTCCGGTGACCGTGAATACGCCTTCTTGCATCACCTGGATGCTGTCGGTAGCAATCTTGGCGCACTTCATATCGTGGGTGATGATGATGGCCGCCGTATCGTACTCTTCTCGTATCTTCAGGATCAGTTCGCTGATCTCGCCCGAGGTCACCGCGTCGAGCCCGGTGGTGGGTTCGTCATACAGGATGATCTCCGGTTTCAAAATCAAGGTGCGTGCCAGAGCGATCCTCTTTTTCATTCCGCCGGAGAGCTCCGACGGCATCTTGTCGATGGCGTCTAAGAGTCCCACGCTGCGGAGCGACTGTTCGATCAGCTCTTCCGTATCGTGTTTCTTGTCCATAAATCGAGTTCTACGTACGGGAAAGAAGAGGTTTTCGCGCACGCTCATGGAGTCATACAGTGCCCCTCCCTGAAAGAGGTAACCCACTTTTTTCCGCAATTCGTTCAGCTGGCTGTTGTCGCACTCCAACACGTCGGTACCCAATACGATGATCTCTCCTGCATCGGGTTCGATAAGGCGAACGATGCATTTGGTAAGCACCGATTTGCCGATTCCCGATTTCCCCACGATGCCCAAGTTCTCACCTTTGTGAAGGGTTAGGTTGATACCACGCAGGATGTGGTTATCGCCAAAGGATTTATACACGTTCTTTACCGCGATTACCTCGTCACTAACCGTGGGTGACATGTTGTCCATAGCTCTCGCTCTACTTACAGGCTTCAAGTTGTCCATAGGCTTTACAGGATACTGGTTATTAATACAAACACGAGGTCGATCACGAATATGGTGAGCGACGCGGCCACTACCGCCGAGTTGGCGGCTTTTCCTACCGACTCGGTCCCCTTGCCGGCCGTGTATCCTTTATAACTACCAATAAGGCCGATGAAGAAACCAAACAACACCGTTTTCAACGTGGCCGGGAGCAAATCTACAAAGCCGAGCATCGAAAAGGAGCGATGGATGAAAAGTGTAATCGATGTATCCTCGAAAATATTCACGGCCAGGTAAGCACCTAACATGCTGAACGCGTCGGCAAAAATGACCAGGACAGGAACAACCAGCGTGGTGGCCAACACCCGTGTAGCTACCACAAAGCTCAGGGGGCGGGTCCCCGATACTTCCATCGCGTCGATCTGCTCGGTAACAGCCATCGCGGCCACCTCGGCAGCAATACCGGAACTGAGCTTCCCCGCGCAGATAAGACCGGTGATGACGGGCCCCAGCTCTCGCACCATCGATACGGCAATAATACCGGGCAACAGGGTTTGCGCTCCAAAGTCGACCAGTACCGGGTTCATCTGCATGGTGAGCACCAGCCCCATGATAAAGCCGGTAACTATGACAAGCGCCAGTGACTTGTTGCCGAGTAGAAAACCATGTTTCACGAACTCCCGGAATTCAAAAGGAGGTTTAAACATCTGAACCATGACCTTCCCGGTAAATATGACCAGTTCGCCAAGGTCAATAAATGCTCCGTTGTAAAAATTACGGGTTTCATCCTTAACCAAGAATCTACCCCTCACTCGCTGTTTTATGACTGATACGTTGATTTTGGCCATACATACGGATTATGTGGTTTTAATCGAGGAATCTTTTCCATTGATATGGATCTTTTTGAGCAAACCATTAAATAGTTGCTAACAAAGAAGAAAACAAACAGATCCCATAAAAAGTTTGAAAGAGGTTACCGGCCAAACGTCTCAACGGAATGAACAAACAGCTCTTCGTCGTGAAAAAAGTTTGAAGAGGTTACCGGCCAAACCCGTGAAAACAGATAGTAGCCAGCGAAAAAAGTATCCTCAAGAGAAAAAATATTTCCTATAAACAATTTTCTTTAACGAAGATTGGGTAAAATCGTTTTGTTGATGCTATCTTTGGATTTCGGAGCCAGCAAGAATAGATACGAAGGCTCATTAAAGAAATATTTCTTTAAATATTCTCTAATGACGAGTAAATTTTGTATTTTCGCGGTCACAATCGACAGGCTGCACCTGACAAAACAAAACAGACGTACAAATCCCGTTTAAGCAAACTAATAAATCATTTATAATTAAAAAAAGATCGTATGAGTTGGTTAATCAAATCATCTATCGGACGGAAGTTTATACAAAGTATTTCCGGCCTTTTCCTGATTCTGTTCTTGCTGTTTCACATGTCAATGAACGTGGTTCTCTTGTTTAACTACGAGACGTACAACTTTCTGGCCAACGAAATCCTTGGAGCCAACTGGTGGGCAATTGTAGGCACGCTGGTGATCGCGTTAGGGTTCGTGGTACATATCCTGTACGCCATCATCCTGACACTGCAAAACAGGAAGGCGCGCGGGAAAGACAGGTACGAATCGAAGAGTAAAACCGCCGCGACATGGACATCAAAAAACATGTTCGTGTTGGGAGTATTCATCTTCCTGTTCCTGATCCTGCACCTCTACCAAATGTGGTACCAGATGCAGTTCAAGGAGCTGTTCATGATTGAAGGGGTGCGGCACG
>CAYFMZ010000132.1:0-4991 GCA_964344275.1 uncultured Proteiniphilum sp. | reverse complement strand
CGTGCAGGAAAAGCGTTCGGTGATTTTCAAAGTATGTTGGCCGATCTGCCGGGGGAGCCATTGTTCGAGACCATCCCTAATTTTCATAATATGGAGTCGCGTTTGGCCGACTTCCGAGAAGCAGTTAAGGCAAACAAAGCAGGGCGTTTGGAAGAGGTGGCCGAGTTAGTGCAGGAGATAGAGGATCGGGCCGAAGATATGTGTAAGGCGGAGCGACTGCACAGGGAGGGTAAACTCCCTAAACGTATCAATCACTGCGACACGAAGGTAAATAATATCCTGTTCGACGAAAAGGATCGGGTGCTCTGCGTGGTAGACCTCGACACGGTGATGCCGGGATACGTGTTATCCGATTTTGGTGATTTTATCCGTACGGGCGCTAACACGGGAGCAGAGGACGACCAGAACTTGGATAACGTGGGGGTGGATCTCGATATTTTTAAAGCATATGCCAAGGGATACTTGGAGAATGCCGCGTCTTTCTTAACCGATATCGAGGTGGAGAACTTGGCTTTTGGAGCTAAACTGCTCACCTATATGCAAACAGTTCGTTTTTTTACCGATTACATCGATGGTGATACCTATTACAAGATCTCGTATCCCGAGCATAACCTGGTGCGAACAAAGGCACAGTTTAAGCTATTGCAAAGCTTGGAGATGAATTTCGAGAAAATGCAACGGGTTGTAAAGGAAGCTATCGGAAGATAATCTTACTTTGTCTCTTGATTAAAACAGCGTGAGCAGCAGTTATGTGAATAGGCGTTATAAAGAACGGGAGAAAATAACCTGCTGCAGAGAGCTGAATAGGAAATATATTGGACAAAACTGACGGTGTAAAGAAAAAATTACTATCTTCGCGTCGCTTTATTTTGAGGAAAAACGTGGCAAAGTTTAGTTTGTACAATATTCCCCTTAAAACCCTTCCCTTGGGAACGTCTACTTTCGAGTATGTCTTGGATAAGAAGTTCTTCGAGGCTATAGACGGTGAAGAGGTAAGGAAAGGAAACGTGTCGGTGACGGTCAACGTGAAACGGACGTCATCCATGTTTGAATTTAATTTCGACATCAACGGCGTTGTTCAAGTTCCTTGTACGCGGTGCTTGGACGATATGAACCAAGAGATAAACACTCGGAACCGGCTTGTCGTGAAGTTTGGAAAAGAGTATTCCGAAGAGAGCGACGAGATCGTGATCATTCCTGAAGAGGAGGGAGCAATCAATATTGCCTGGTTCTTGTATGAATTTATCGCGCTGGCGATTCCGATCAAGCACGTGCACCCCGCGGGTGAGTGTAATCGGGTAGTCTCTTCGAAATTCAGAAAACATAGAGCAGTAAGTCCCGATGACGAGGAAGAAGATGATGAGGAAACCAACGAAGAATATTTTGTGAATGAGGAGGAATCGCAATCACATGATCCCCGCTGGGATGCTCTTAAAGGACTAGATTTGGAAGAGAATTGATTTAATAAAAATATAAATAAATATAGAAATGGCACATCCAAAAAGAAGACAGTCTTCAGCAAGACAAGGAAAAAGGAGATCGCACGATCATGCCAAAACGCCTACTATGGCAATATGCTCCAATTGCGGTGCTTGGCATATATATCATACAGTTTGTGGCGAATGCGGTTATTACAGAGGAAAGCTAGCGATTGAAAAAGATACGGTGGTTTAACCTCGCCTAATGTTAACGCGAATAGAAAGACCCTGAAATGACCTCCATCGTTTTTTCAGGGTTTTTTTCTCACGATTAATACATACGATAATGAAACAGTTAAATGCCGTAATCACGGGAATTGCCGCGAGCTTACCCGATTATATCCTTACCAACGAGGAGTTATCCACCATGGTGGACACTTCCGATGAGTGGATCATGACCCGTGTCGGGATAAAAGAGCGGCGCATCCTAAAAGGTGACGAACAAGGCATCTCGGTATTGGGTACCAAAGCAGTTGAAGAGCTGTTACTTAAAACCAACACCCGACCGGAAGACGTAGACGCGGTTGTGTTTGCTACCTCCACGCCCGACCATATTTTTCCATCGGCTGCCTCTATAGTGGCAGAAAATTGCGGGATTAAAAATGCCTTCTGCTTTGATATGGAAGTGGCATGCTCTGGCTTCGTTTACGGCTTAGAGATCTGTAACGGGCTTATCAAGACAGGTAAATACAAAAAAATTATCCTGTTGGCTGGCGATAAAATGTCGTCCATTACCAATTATAACGATCGTACCACCTGTCCCCTGTTTGGTGACGCGGCCGGAGCGGTGATGATCGAACCTACCGAAGAAGAGATGGGGATCCTCGATGCCCAGTTGCATTCAGACGGAGTTGGATATGAACCATTACAGATGAAAGCGGGTGGGAGCAAGTATCCCGCTACCCAGGAGACAGTGGAAAAATCGGAGCACACCGTAAGTCAAGATGGGCGGGTTGTGTTCAAGCACGCGGTATCTCGTATGGCAGATGTGTCGTTGAATATTATGAAACGTAATAATCTCGCGGTAGACGATGTGCAATGGCTGGTACCCCACCAGGCAAACATGCGTATCATTGACGCCATGATCAAACGTACTGGGTTACCACGTGAAAAAGTGATGATCAACATAGAGAAGTATGGTAATACCAGTGCCGGAACCATACCTGTATGCCTGTGGGAGTGGGAACCTAAATTGAAGAAAGGGGATAACATTATCTTAGCTGCATTTGGTGCCGGTTTCTCGTGGGGAAGTATCTACTTGAAATGGGGCTACGATGGAAATCAAACCGGTGTAGATAGTTAGTGATTAACGATTAGAGGATTTCATTTTAATCTAACCCCGTTAGTTGGTTCCAGTTCGCCATAAATAGATAATTAAGGCGTTAAAATATGCAGCAGAACAAGCATCGTTCAGGTTTCGTGAATATTGTTGGGAATCCCAACGTGGGAAAGTCCACGCTGATGAACCGGCTGGTAGGAGAAAGGATCTCGATCATTACCGCGAAAGCACAAACCACCCGGCATCGTATAATCGGGATCGTGAATACTCCTGAATACCAGGTGGTATATTCCGATACACCGGGTGTGCTGCGCCCCAACTATAAATTACAGGAATCGATGCTGAGCTTCTCGTTATCGGCTCTTGGCGATGCGGATGTCTTGTTATACGTGACAGACGTGATCGAGAAGATCGATAAAAACGACCACTTTTTGAGCAAAGTACAGCAGTTGGAATCTCCCGTATTATTGTTGATCAATAAGATAGATCAGACCGACCAAGAGCGACTGGAAGAATTGGTCGTGAGATGGAGAGAACTGCTTCCCCGTGCAGAGATTTATCCCGTATCGGCCCTGAACAACTTTAACGTGGATAGGGTGCAACAGCGAGTGTTGGAGCTTCTGCCTGAATCGCCTCCCTATTTCGAGAAAGACGCGCTCACCGATAAACCGGTGCGCTTTTTCGTGACTGAAATTATCCGGGAGAAAGCACTGCTTATCTACCAAAAAGAGGTGCCCTATTCCATTGAAGTGGTGGTGGAGGAATACAAGGAAGAGCCCGATATCATACGAATAAGAGCCACTATACTCGTTGAACGGGATTCTCAGAAAGGAATTGTAATTGGGCATAAGGGAAGCTCTCTGAAGAGACTGGGGACCATGGCACGGAAAGATATTGAACGGTTTTTGGAGAAAAAAGTGTTCCTTCAGCTTCACGTGAAGGTTGAGAAAGAGTGGCGAGACCGGGATAATATGTTGAGAACGTTCGGGTATAAATTGGATTAGTTGGCAGCTGGTAATTAATTGATCAGCAAATCAACTCATCAATACATCATTAGATCAAGGGATAGAAAAAATGCAAAATTTAGTAGCTATAGTAGGGCGTCCCAACGTGGGAAAATCCACCCTGTTCAACCGTTTGACTAAAAGTCGTCAAGCTATCGTGACCGAAACAGCGGGAACCACGCGCGACCGCCAGTACGGGAAAGTAAACTGGGATGGACAGGAGTTCTCATTGGTTGACACCGGTGGATGGGTGGTCAATTCTGATGATGTGATGGAGGATGAGATTAACAAGCAAGTGCTAATCGCTATCGAGGAGGCTGATATTATTCTCTTCGTGCTGGATGTGATGCACGGGTTAACCGATCTCGATTCCGGTGTCGCGCAGATGTTACGGAAATCCGGTAAACCGGTGGTAATCGTGGCCAATAAAGCGGATAACTTCGATATAGCACACCAGTCGGCCGAATTCTATTCACTTGGGTTAGGTGATCCTTTTAGCGTCTCGTCTATTAACGGAGCAGGAACAGGCGACCTGCTTGATCATATCCTTTCATTGTTCTCGAAAGACAACAGCGAAGAGGAATTGGAAGATATTCCTAAGTTTGCCGTGGTGGGGCGGCCTAATGCCGGGAAATCATCCATCGTGAATGCTCTAATAGGAGAGGATCGGAACATCGTGACCGATATCGCGGGTACCACGAGAGACTCCATTCACACCCGCTACAACAAGTTTGGGATGGATTTTTACTTGATCGATACGGCGGGGATTCGTAAGAAAGGAAAGGTGACGGAAGACTTGGAGTATTTTTCGGTCATACGATCTATCCGGGTAATCGAAAGTGCCGATGTTTGTATCCTTTTAGTTGACGCTACACGGGGCATCGAAAGCCAAGATCTCAATATATTTTCGCTTATACAGAAAAACAGGAAAGGACTGGTGGTTTTCGTTAACAAGTGGGATACGGTGGAAGAGAAGGACCAACGAGTGATCAAGGCATTTGAAGGCGCTATCCGTGAACGATTGGCCCCATTTACCGATTTTCCCATCATTTTTGGATCAGCACTGACCAAACAGCGGATACTGAAAGTGATGGATAAAGCGAAAGAGGTATACCAGAATAAAAAGCGAAGAGTTCCCACGCATGAGCTCAACGAGGTGATGTTACCTATAATTGAAAGAACACCTCCTCCCGCAACCAAAGGGAAGTATGTTAAGGTGAAGTATATTAC
>CAYFMZ010000131.1:0-5051 GCA_964344275.1 uncultured Proteiniphilum sp. | reverse complement strand
GTATAATGGCAACCCGCCCGCGGCTTCGTTCCAGATTATTCTCATCTGGTAATTACACGAACAGGGTAGCGTGTTTGCTTTTGAGTCGCTACTACGGTTTAGACGGATACGTTGCATCACACGTACAGGGGCAACGCGTCCGCGACGATAAAGGAACTGCCGCCGATAAAGATGAGGTCTTCCTCTTTGTCGGCGGTTTTTCGTGCCGCCTCTACTGCCTCGGGGACCGTGGGATAGGTGAGGCCTGTTAAGCCATGCGTGGCTGCCTTGCTCGCCAACTCTTTCTCGTCCAATGCCCGCTCGATCGACGCCCGGGTGAAATAGTACACCGCGTTCTTGGGGAGTAGCGAGAGCACGCTCTCCGCGTCTTTGTCATTGGCCATGCCGAACACGATATGGAGTCGGCCGTATCGTTCCGACTGCAATTGATCCACCACGTACTGTATGCCGTGGGCGTTGTGCGCGATATCGCAGAGGATCCGGGGGGATAGTGCCAATTGCTGCCATCGACCCATCAATCCCGTGGTGTCCACCACGTGCGCGAATCCTCTATAGACAGTCTCCGTGGGGATGGTATAGTCTACTTCTCGAAGAATCTCAACCGCCGTTAATACCGTGCGCGCGTTCTTATCTTGTGCCAACCCGCTCAATTGTCCAGCGACATTTGGATACCCGTCCGCGTGAAACAGCCAACCCTGCCCCTTTCGTTCCGCCGCGAAATTGTTCATATAGAGTTCGGCAAACACGAGGGGTGCTCCTACCGATTCTGCTTTATCAATGAAGACCTGCGCGACGTCGGTACTTCCCATCTCGCCGATCACCACCGGGGTATGGGGCTTGATGATCCCTGCCTTTTCCGCGGCGATCTTCGGGAGCGTATCGCCCAGTATCTTCATATGGTCGAGCCCGATGTTGGTGATGACACTCAGGTCGGGATCGATGATGTTGGTGCTGTCAAGCCGTCCCCCCAGGCCCACCTCCACCACGGCCACCTCCACCTCCTGTTCCGCGAAATAGAGAAACGCCATCTCCATGGTCAGCTCGAAGAAAGAGGGCATTATCGGTTCGAATTGATCTTTGTATCGTTTTACGAACTCCACGACGTACTCCTGTGGGACCATCTCGCCGTTCACCTTGATCCGTTCCCTGAAATCGATGAGGTGTGGCGAAGTGTATAATCCCACCCGGTAACCCGCCTCTTGGAGGATAGCCGCCAGAAGGTGTGAGACCGACCCTTTCCCGTTGGTGCCGCCCACGTGGATGGTTTTATAGCGGCGGTGGGGGTGATGGAAAATCTCGTCGAGCGCGAGACTGTTCTCCAGTCCCTCCTTGTAAGCCTTGTCCCCAATCCGTTGGTACTCGGGCATTTGATTATATAGATACTCGAGCGTTTCGTTGTATGTCATTGGTGTGATTTGCTAATATATAAAACGAGGGTGAATCACGTCGTGACATACCCTCGTTTCTATTATGTATGACCGCTCATCAGTTTTTGAGCGGCAACGCCGAGTACTGGCGTGAATAGCGCATTTGCTGATCCACGTAGTTCTCGTTGTAGGAAACGGTTACATCCGTCACCTTGCCGTTATCGTCTGTCACCAGCTTATAAACCGGATTCACGAACCCTTTGTAGGGAGCGATAGCTAAAGCTTCGTAACGTGCCAGCACCTCGTTGTGCAGCTCCGCGTTCACCTTTACCCCGTAGGTCTCTACCAGTGCCTTTCCGGCCTCGTAATCGCCCTCCGACTTGATACGTTGAACCTCCCGGAGCAACTCACCGAACAGCGAGCGCAGTTTATCGTAATCGTTGATTACCACGTAGGTTTTGTTATCCTGTTTCTGTAGTGACACCACGTTATCGGCTTCTCCTTTCTCGATGACCCAGTTAGAGATAAGCGCCCGGTTGCGCATATGCGCCTGCTCGATATCTTTGCCCGGTTGGATACGGGTGAGCTGCGTCATGGCACCGTTCATGATGTAGTGATAGTACTCTGTTTTGTACGCCTCCTCGTTGGGCAGGAGTCCCAGTTCCACCAGCTTGGGGTCGGCCAGGTAATAGAGCGCGAACAGGTCGGCCCGTGTCTCTTCCAGCGGCGAAGCGTAAGCACGTAGCGCGTCGGTACTCACCCCAGGGAGCAATTTCCCTGATCCATGACCCAGACATTCGTGCAGGTCGGTATGCAGGTTATCGGTCAGCGTACCATACTCTTTGGCCCGTGCCCGTTCTTGGTCGCTCCACATGAACTCCTCGTTAAACCCGTTCCCTTCGGCCGCCTTGGCGTACGCGAAGGTGATGTTATCGATGGTGACCGATTTGGAGCCATGATCTCTCCGGATCCAGTCCGCGTTGGGCAAGTTAATCCCGATAGGCGTGGCGGGGTAGGTATCCCCTGCCAGGATAGCCGCTGTGATTACCTTGGCAGATATTCCTTTCACCTCCTCCTTCTTGAAGCGGTCGTCGATGGGCGAGTGATCCTCGAACCACTGCGCGTTATCGCTGATAATCCGTGTACGTTTCGATGCCTCTTCGCTCTTGAAGTTGACCAGTGATTCCCAGGTCCCTTTCATCCCTAACGGATCGGTATAGGTCTCGATAAACCCGTTGATGAAGTCCACGCGGGAGACGGTGTCGGCCACCCATTTTACTGAATAGTCGTCGAATGTTTCCAGGTTACCCGTCCGGTAGTAATCCACCAACGTGGCGATGATATCCCGTTGCTGCTCGTTCTCTGCCACCGCTTCGGCTTTTTCGAGCCACCCGATGATCCGTTCGATAGCCCGGTCGTACATACCACCTAACTTCCACACCTGCTCGGTGATTTGGCCGTCTACTTTCGCCACCTTGCTGTTGAGCCCATACGAGATCGGCGTGTTATCGGCTGGATCCTTCATCGCGTTATAGAAATCTTCCACCTCTTTCTGGGTTACCCCCTCGTAAAAGTTCACCGCCGAAGTCGCCACGATATCGGTCCCTGCTGTCTGGCTCATCCGCTTGGGCATCACGTTGGGATCGAACATCACCGGGAGGATCTCGTTCAGTGTCTCGTCCGCCGCCATCCCGTCACGGAAGGGCATCCGTCCCGGATCCACGCTTTTGACCAAGGATACGAAATACTCTTGAGGGAACGCGGGGATGATCTTATCCTCCGAGTAGTGATGATGGATACCGTTGGCCATCCATATCTGTTTCAGGTAGGTCTCGAACTGTTTCCAGTTTTCGGACGACTTGTCGCCCATGTAGTTCTCGTAGAGTGCCTCGCATACCCGGCGGATGGTGAGGTTGTACCGGTTGTGCTGGTCCCAAAGGATATCTCGTCCTTCCAGGGCAGCTTGCGATAGGTAGTACACCAGCTCTTTTTGTTGGAGCGACAGGCTGTTGAAGCCAGGCACGGGATAGCGGAGTATCTCGATATCGGCAAACCGGTCCACCTTATATTCAAAGGTAGTGTAGTCGATACCGTCGTCGGTCGGTGCCTGTTTATCCTCTCTACTGGTGTTGTTGCATGCCGTTAGCATGCACAGTGCTGTTAACATAAATATTATTCGTTTCATTTGACTTATATAGTGTTTTGAATTGCCTTTTTGGCTTATCGAAAAGTCAGTTTGTTTTGAATTTGTAGGATACCGAAGCCAACTCTTCGTTGGCTCGCGAGATCTTACTTTTTAGCCCTTCCTTGTAATCGTGCAGTTTCTGCTGCATCGGTTCGTCGCCCGTGGCAATCATCTGCAGTGCCAGTATAGCGGCATTGAGCGCGCCGTTGATGCCGACTGTTGCTACCGGTATTCCCGGCGGCATCTGCACGATAGCCAAGAGGGCATCCATACCATCAAGCGACGCGTTAATGGGTACCCCTATCACGGGAAGGGTAGTCATGGAGGCAATCACCCCCGGAAGGTGGGCCGCCATGCCCGCGGCGGCAATAATTACTTTGATGCCCCGCTCTTTGGCGCCCTTGGCGAATTTTTCCACCTCTTCGGGAGTACGGTGAGCCGAGAGAGCGTTCATCTCGAACGGTACCCCCATCTCATCGAGGAATTGGGCAGCCTTATCCATCACGGGCAGATCGGATGTGCTGCCCATGATAATGCTTACGATTGGTTTCATATTGGGACGGTAGTCTAATTCAAGTTTCGCATGCATCAATTATTACAATTATAGCTAAGAATGAGGCCTATAAATGTTTTATGGGGACCCGTTAGATGAAATAGGCGCAATCTGATAAGCTGTTTGAATATTCGCGTTAAGTTAGATGAGCAAAGTCAAGCTTGCTTGAGTTATGCCATAACGAGCGAATATCTAACTTTAGTGAACGAAGCGAGTTATTTATCAGATAGCCTGTTCCTCTGTAACGGGTCATAAAACATTGTCTGCCGAATTATTTCGATAAGTGAACACAGAGATAAAACTTGTTTTAGCTATGTTGAGCGTAGAAATAATCTAACTTCAGTGAAATTTAGCTATAGTTGTAGTGTATGAGAAACTTGAATAGTATTATTTTCCGATAAACTCTTTGTATGCTTCCGCCGTCATCAGGCTATCCAGTTCCGCTTCGTCACTAACCGCCACCTTGATGATCCATCCTTCGCCGAACGGGTCTTTATTCACCAGCTCGGGCGCGTCGTCAAGTTTAGCATTTAGTTCCAGCACTTCCCCTGCCACCGGCATCAAGAGGTCGGATACGGTTTTTACCGCCTCGATGCTCCCGAACACTTCTCCCTTTTCCAGGGTCTCACCTTCGGTAGTTACATCCACGTACACGATTTCACCCAACTCATCCTGCGCGAAATCGGTGATACCCACGTACGCCTCATTTCCTTCCAGCCTCACCCATTCATGATCGGAAGAATACTTTACATTCTCAGGAAAATTCATATCAATTTACTTTTAAAAATAGAACATTCGAGTATATCCAATTGTAAATGTACAATTAAGTTTTTATTTGCCAAAACAAGTTTACCCTTGCAATGAATTCACGCGGCGAATCCTTGGGAGGAACCCGTTCAATGAACCCTTACAATGAACCCTTACAATGAACCCTTACAATGAACCC
>CAYFMZ010000130.1:0-5214 GCA_964344275.1 uncultured Proteiniphilum sp. | reverse complement strand
CAATGTCGCTCTGTTTGAAACATATATAATTTTAATGGATATAATGTCTAATATATTGTCAGCCCTGGCGGCTTATTCTTTTTTCGACAAGAAGCCTTCCATTAACACGAGACACGATATTGTCGAAATGGATAAATTCACCGTGGCTTAGGTCGAACTCACGTTATATTAAAATAGAATGATATGAAGAACTTAGAAACATCCTACATGGGCCTCCGGCTCAAAAGTCCGGTTATCCTAGGGGCGTGTGAGCTATCCTCACAGCTTGACACCTTGAAAAAAGCAGAGCAGCAAGGAGCAGCTGCCGTGGTTTATAAAACAATTTTCGAAGAGCAGATCCAGATTGAGAACCTTCAACACGACGAGCTGGTCACCGAATATGATGATATCCACGCCGAAATGACCACGCTTCACCCGAATATAGAACGTTCCGAGGTGGAGTACTACATGGTAAAACTGCGCCAAGTAAAAGAGAGCCTTGCCGTGCCGGTCATTGCCAGCCTCAACGCGGTGAATGAGTCTTCCTGGTTCAGGTATGCCAAGCTGATCGAAGAAACGGGAGTGGATGGAATAGAGCTTAACCTGTATCAAACACCCACCCGCTTCGATTTAGATGCAGCCGCCATTGAAAAGCGCCAGAAAGATATCGTTTCCACTATTAAGCAGCAACTCTCGATTCCAGTAAGTGTGAAGTTAAGCACCGACTACACCAATCTTCTCCATTTCGCACACGCGATCGACGAAGCGGGAGTGGATGGAATGGTAATTTTTAATGCATTTTTTCAGCCCGATATTGATATCGAAACGGAGAAACACCGCAGGGCGTTTAACCTTAGCCGGAAGGGAGATTACAAACAGTCGCTTCGTTACGCCGGGATGTTATACGACCGTGTGAAGGCTGACGTGTGTAGCAGCCGAGGAGTTTTTGACAGCGAAGACGTGATCAAACTCATCTTGTCGGGTGCCTCGTGTGTGCAAGTAGTGAGCGCGGTTTACAGGCACGGTATCGGCATTATATCCGAAATAAACCAAGGGGTCAGTGATTGGATGAGCCGAAAAGGATACGAGAGCATCGATCAATTCAAAGGGAAGCTGTCGAATAGCGTGTTGAATAAAAATGATAATTTACTGGTATATAAAAGAGCACAGTATATCGATTTGCTTCTTCATTCCGATTCGATTTTTGGAGATCGATTGTAGCAACAGGAAACCGCTATCGTACGGAGAAATCGACGTATGATAGCGGTTTTTGTTATCCAAGTAAGAAGCTGAGGTCGTCGCTGCCAGTCAATTCTTTCGGTTCCTCGCCATACTTGAAGAGCCGTGCAGGACGGTTGCCCAGCAGTGTTAGTTCATTGCCTTGTCGCGTGAGCATGGTGCCTTCTCGTAATCCCACGACATACACGCTGCGGTTTACCTCGATAAACTCGTTAATGCGGGTCTCCCGGGTCTCACCCCCATGGTTTGCAGGGTGATCGTCCAAGTAATGGGGGTTAATTTGAAAAGGGACGAGCTTGAGAGTTTTGAATTTTCCCGGCTCGGTAATTGGCATGTCGTTCGTGGTTTTCAGGGTGGGGCAGGCGATATTGGAACCGGCACTCCAACCCACGTAGGGTGTTCCTTCCTTTACTTTTTTTCGAATAGCCTTCATCAACCCTTTTTTCCACAACATGCCGACGAGCTGCCAGGTGTTTCCTCCACCCACGACGATCGCGTCGGCGTTTTCGATTGCTTCTACCGGGTTGATAAAGCGGTGGATGCTTGTGACATGATGGCCAATTTCTACGAACCGTTTATTCACTTTCTCTTCGTACTCTTCAAAAGAAAACGTGACCGCCGCGTAGGGAATGAAAACAGCGTTTATCGGCTTTTCGCCCAAGAAATCTTTGATGTAAGGTGTCGGGTATTCCAGGTATCCCTCTCCCGGATTGGTGGAGTTGCTGATTAATAAAAGTCTCATTGTATCTGTTTTTACTGTTTAAATTCTTTCTGGGCTATACGTTGGTCACGGCCGTGCTGATTGTTTCAATAGATGTTCGGACGAGACAACGCTCAAGAGTACAAAAATAGTCAAAATTGAGCAAAAGAGGGCTGTTCCTTCAACGAATCGAGTAACTTTGTAGGATAATAACGAAAAGAGGCGTAATGGATACAGTTTTGAAAAATATACGTACCGACCTTAGGTTGTCGATGAACGGGGCCACTGCCGCCAGCATGCGTCAGATGGGGGTGAATTTTCGTATGAACTTCGGGGTTTCTATTTCCCGAATTAAGGAAATATCGCTCAAGTACGAGCCGGGGCCAGCGTTAGCAGAGAGGTTGTGGGGTGAGGATGTTCGGGAGTTAAAAATATTGGCGACAATGCTTTTTCCCCGCGATGAAATGACGGCCGAAATGGCGGATGAATGGGGCCGGTCAATAACCAATCAAGAGATACGAGAGCAAGCGTGCAAAAATCTATTTCAAGAGCTGCCATTTGCCGATAAGCTGGTGGAGAAATGGTCGGTTCACACCGACGAATCTGCACGTACCACCGGGTACTGGCTTTTTACCCGCCTTTGTATCGTTCATCCGGAAGTGGTCGGCCGCGTGGAGAGTGAAGCCGTTTTAAAACGTGCCGTTAACGACTTGGGTGAGGAGTCTCTTTTACTCTGCCAATCCGCTTTGAATGCTTTGCGATTTTTTGGAAGAAGGTCGAGAGAGAACGCGACATGGGTGCTGCACGAGGTCTCTCACATGGAATCATCCGCGGTTTCAAGAGAAAGGGAGATGTTCGACCAGCTCCGTTACGAGTTCGAGGAGGTCGTTTCCCAACCGGGGTGAGCCTGTTCGCGTTAGTTTTTAAAGTTGCGATGGATGAAAAACATCGATAAGAGGAGATTCAGGATGAGAAAACCACCGCTACCCGCTAAAAACATTCCTTTCCATCTTGGAAAAATGATGAGTGAAGCAATTGCGGCAAGGGCTATTATCGCGATCACGATCCACATTATGGTGAGTACTGTTTTCTTTTTTGCCATTTCGACCTGTTTTTTTACAAAGATAAACCAACTAAATGATTCTATCGAATCTGAACGATTTTATCCCAAATTCGCACGATGAAAATTATAACGTAAACACCCCATCACTCGTGGTGGTAGGGTTCGTTGTTAAGGATGGTCATAGCCCGATAAAGCTGCTCCGCGAATATCATCCTTACCATCTCGTGAGTGAACGTCATGGGCGATAGTGATAAACGGTCGGTAGCGCGGTTGTACAGCCCGGGCGAGAACCCATAGGGCCCGCCCACGATAAACAGTAACCGTTTGGGGACGGAAATCATTTTCTTTTCGAGGTAAACGGCAAAACCGGGAGAATCCAATTGTTTCCCCTTGTCGTCAAGCAGTACTACCTGGTCGGATGGATGCATTGCAGCGAGTAACTTTTCCTCTTCTGCCTTCTTTAATTCGTTAATAGGCAGCCTCCCCCGGTTTTTCACGTCCGGTACATATATCATCTCAAAGGGCAGGTAATAATTTATTTTTTTCGTGTAATCTTCGATAATACGTGCAAAATGCTTGTTGTCCGTCTTCCCCACGGAGAGTAAACCTATCTTCATTGCGATTATAGCCTCTTTTATTGAAATAAATTGATCTTCAAAGACGAATAATGTCCCGATAACCACAAATGTAACCGTTTATTTTGTACTTTTGTAGTGAAATTGGGTGAATTTATAACAAAACGTACAGTTGATCTGTTTATCAATTGATGAATGGATTTGGATTTCGTTTAAACTATGGATGAAAAAGAGTTAATCAATAACCTTATAACATTGGCCTTTGCCGAAGATATCGGCGAGGGAGATCACACTACTTTGTGCAGTATACCCGAGTCGGAAATGGGGCGGTCACAGCTGCTTATCAAAGAAGCGGGCGTTCTCGCGGGTGTTGAAATAGCCAAGAAGGTATTCGGTAGTTTCGACCCCGGCTTGCAACTGGAGGTGTTACTGAAGGATGGTGCCCCGGTAAAACCGGGCGATATTGCTTTTGTTGTTTCAGGAAAAGTACGCTCACTCTTGCAAACGGAGCGGATTGTACTAAATATCATGCAGCGGATGAGTGGCATAGCCACCGTTACCCGAGAATATGTAGGGTTGCTAAAGGGCACGAAAGCAAAAGTGATTGATACGCGAAAAACCACCCCGGGAATGCGCATTTTAGAAAAACAGGCCGTGAAAATCGGTGGCGGTGAAAATCATCGTATCGGGCTTTTTGATATGATTTTGTTAAAGGATAATCATGTTGATTTTGCAGGAGGAATTGAACCGGCAATTCGGGGTGCACATCGCTACGTGCGGGAAAAAAACCGGGATCTTAAGATTGAAATTGAGGTGAGAAACCTTAACGAATTGACCGAAGCACTGGAGGTTGGAGGGGTGGATCGAATCATGCTCGACAACTTTTCTCCCGAGGTCACCCGCGAGGCCGTGCGAATGGTGGC
Source organism: uncultured Proteiniphilum sp. (assembly GCA_964344275.1). GTDB lineage: Bacteria > Bacteroidota > Bacteroidia > Bacteroidales > Dysgonomonadaceae > Proteiniphilum. The sequence continues at coordinate 735 of CAYFMZ010000130.1, read as the reverse complement.
AGGAAGGGTCGAACTCGAGTCGTCCGGCGGGATCATGCGCGACGATATCCGTGATTATGCCGAGGCGGGAGTGGACTATATATCGGTGGGTGCACTCACGCACTCCGTGAAAAGCCTCGACATGAGTTTAAAAGCCGTTGAATAGTTGAAATGAAAAAAATCGAAGATAAACAGGCCCAGCTGGATGAACGCTACATGCGCATGGCTTTTATTTGGGCCGAGAATTCATATTGTAAACGTAGAAAGGTGGGAGCGCTTCTGGTGAAGGAGAAAATGATAATCTCGGACGGGTATAACGGTACGCCTTCCGGCTTCGAAAATGTTTGCGAGGATGATCTGGATACCACGAAGCCCTACGTGTTGCACGCTGAAGCAAACGCCATAACCAAGGTGGCTCGTTCCAACAATAGTAGCGAGGGTGCCACGCTCTACGTGACCTCGTCGCCTTGCATTGAGTGCGCGAAATTGATTATTCAAGCCGGGATAAAAAGGGTGGTGTATGCCGACGCTTATCGTTTGAGCGATGGGATTGACCTGTTGAAAAGAGCAGAGATTGATCTGGTTGCCGTTGAGATGGGCAAATAAAAATAAGAGAAAGGAATTGGATGAGTTCAAGAAAAAAAATAGGAGTGTGGCTCCCGATTTGGGTAAGTATAGGAATCGCGATAGGAATATTTGTAGGGAGCAAATACGGACAGTTCGGCACGTCGGGTCGACTGGAAAGCTCTGGTAAAA
>CAYFMZ010000129.1:0-5224 GCA_964344275.1 uncultured Proteiniphilum sp. | reverse complement strand
CGGGCGTTTAGCTCAGCTGGTTCAGAGCACCTGCCTTACAAGCAGGGGGTCGGCGGTTCAAATCCGTCAACGCCCACCATCACAATCAAGCACTTATCGATTTATTTCGGTGAGTGCTTTTTTATTTTACCCTATACCTTTCAGCCCGTTATGCAATGCCAACAAGAAATCGCGGTTATCGGCAGTGAGGTAATGCATCTCACCGCCCATTCGATTAAATGTCTTGCAGTAACGTAAGTAGTAGGCCGGGTTATCTGCCGGTGGTTCGCCGTCTCTGTTCCAGTCCCACTCTGCCTCCGCCAGGTCGACCACCAGTATATAGTGATTATCGATATGCCCGCCCCGTTGAATCTCCATGTTTTGAGCCATCGAAAGTGATTTTTCAAAAATCATAGGCGACATCACGGCCGATCCTACCGACATGTATACCCCGTCCTCCAGCTGGTTCACGCTATAGGCATAACTCGAAAAATCATTCTCGGCAGTACGCCCGATAGAAGCACCGTGATTCATCGGATGGGTGTAAATGATATCGTGCCCGAACATGGGGTGACCGGTAAACGGGATTGACAGGCTGTAGGCACTCCCCTGCACCGAGTAGTGCTTGTACGGGTGTGGAATGTTCATTAATCCCGGGGAGAGGTTAAAATGGTTAATTACCCCGGCCAGATCGATAGCCGCGGCCGCTCTCTCGGGATCGTTCACCATATTTTCTTGGGCAAAATCATAGAGCATGGCACTCTCCGGTATATTTAGGCCCTCCTCATGCACCATCTTCCCGACCGATTCACCGTAACCCAACCCATCGTAAGCTCCCACCACGAGCGCGAGATTGATGTAGAATTTGGATCTCACACAACGAGATCGTGAACGGCGGGAATTTGGAGTTCGAGATGGGACCCGATCCCAACAAAAAATGGGGTTTAGAAAAGTAACTTAATCCACAGGATAATCGGCGAATCTTTACCACTTCCGGTGCTGCATCATTAGGTTCCATATATCCATTTGTCCGCTCGTAACGCGGAGCAAAAAATCATCATAGGTAAATCCAATACGGTTTCCGTTTCGTGCCGATGAGCCCAGATGGACTTACAACCACTTAAATGTTTATCTCGATATTAAAGACACTTAAAGTGTATACAATTATCATGTAAATACTATTACAAGGCTTGACACTATGACTATAAATATGCAAAAAGTTATAAAATGTATTTTCCTTAGAATTTAACTTATCCTAAAAAAAAGCCCCGCAGATAGGCGAGGCACTAAATGTTTTCACAACGGAATAATCCTTATTGTGAATTGCTTTCTTTGCAAATATACACATACATTTTTTAAATCAAAAGTTTTTTATGTTAATTTTTTTATTTAGCTTTGAGCCACAAAGAATTTTATATTTAAACATGAGGACATATGAAAACAATCTTGGGTCTCGACCTAGGCACTAATTCAATTGGATGGGCAGTAGTGAATGAAGCGGATAAGTCGGACGAAATATCCAAAATCGTAAAGTTAGGTGTGCGTGTTAACCCGTTAACAACTGATGAACAAAGAGATTTTGAAAGGGGCAGACCTATTTCAACAAATGCTGAACGAACCCTGAAGAGAGGTGCGAGACGGAATCTGCAACGATTTAAATTAAGACGTGAAAATCTTATAAGCATACTCACAGAATATGGAGTGATTAACAAGGAGACAGTTTTAACCGAGACGGGACATGACACAACCCATCAAACTTTGAGGTTAAGAGCAAGATCCGCAAGAGAACGAGTGGAACTTGATGAATTCGCAAGAATTCTTCTTGCCATTAATAAAAAAAGAGGATACAAGAGTAATCGTAAAACCAAGAGTGAAGAAGATGGGCAAGCCATAGACGGAATGGCCATTGCTAAAACACTTTATGATGAAAATCTAACTCCGGGTCAGTTCGTGTTAAAAAAACTTCAAGAAGGTAGCCGATATATTCCTGATTTTTACAGATCGGATCTTCGTGAAGAGATGAAGAAAATATGGGTGCACCAATCAAATTACTATTCAGATATACTCACCACGGAACTTTATAATGAACTTGAAGGTAAAGCAAAAAATGCCACTTGGAAGATATTAGAGGTTCCTTTTAATATAAAAGGGATAAAGCAAACGGGGAAACGTGAAGAACAACAACTGGAAAGATACAAATGGAGGAGTTTAGCTCTATCCGAAAAAATCGATTTGGAACTACTAGCCATCGTTCTCCAAGAAATAAATGGGAACATCAATAATTCAAGCGGATACTTAGGAGCAATTTCCGACCGGAGCAAACATCTATACTTCAATAAAATAACAGTAGGAGAATACTTATACGACCAAGTAAGAAAGAACCCCCACTCTTCCTTAAAAAGACAAGTCTTTTATCGTCAAGATTATCTCGATGAGTTTGAACAGGTATGGGAGACTCAAGCTAAATACTATCCGGATATTTTGTCGGATAAATTAAAAAACGAAGTGAGAGATGTGGTCATTTTTTATCAGCGAAAATTAAAGTCACAAAAGGGTCTTATTAGCTTTTGTCAATTTGAGAACAAAAAGATCGAGTACTTTGATGAATCAAGCGGTAAAACAAAAACACGCACCATTGGTCTCAAAGTAGTACCAAAATCTTCGCCTCTTTTTCAAGAATTCAAAATATGGCAAAATCTCAACAATCTGGTATTTCATAACGAGGAGAAAGGGGAAATCATTGATTTTAGAGAATTGGATGATGAGCTAAGAAAAGCGATCTTCGATGAATTAAATCTCCACGGCAACCTAAAACCAAACAATGTGCTCCGAACTATCTCAAAACACATGTATATCGGAAAAGTGAGCGATTGGAAATGCAACTTTGATGAAATCGAAGGAAACAGAACAAACCAAGCACTCTATAATGTGTATCAAGAAATCGCAAAAACCGAAGGATACGGTTTCGATTGGGCAAAAAAATCGGCATCCGAGATAGACGAAGAATTAAGATCGATTTTTCCGCTTATCGGTATCTCTCCGGATATATTAGATTTTGACGCAAATATTGAAGGAGAGAACTTCCATAAACAGCCAAGCTATCAACTATGGCATTTAATTTATTCTGCGGAGGACGATGAAAAAATTGATGAAAACGATCGGATGGTATATGGTAATAATAGTGTTGCATTACGAAAAAAACTGCATGAAAAATATGGATTCAAACCGGAATATGCAATATGGTTAAGTAATATAAAGCTTCAGGACGATTACGGTAACCTCTCTAGCAAAGCCATTCGAAAAATCATTCCATACCTGCAAGCCGGTCATCCTTACGCTAAAAAAGACGAGTTTGATAATGATATAGGTGCATGCGGTCTTGCCGGATACAACCATTCGAATAGCGAAACATCGGAGGATTTAAAAAACAAAGTCCTCAAAGACAGATTATCCTTGATCCCTAAGGGTAGCCTTAGGAATCCAGTGGTAGAGAAAATTCTTAACCAGATGGTCAACTTGGTAAATCAAGTAATTGACGAGTATGGTAAACCGGACGAGGTGCGTATCGAGCTTGCTAGAGAATTAAAGCAATCGGCCGAAGAAAGAGAAAAAATGCATAAGGGTATTGCTGAGGCCACGAATAGAAACGAAGAGATTAAAAATATCATTCAAAAAGAGTTCGGCATTCCAAGTCCCACGAAAACTGACGTTTACAGATACAGGCTTTGGGACGAACTAAAACCACGAGGGTACAAAACAATATTTACTGATCAGTACATACCTAAAGAAAAATTATTCTCCAGCGAGATTGATATAGAACATATCATTCCTAAAGCACTACTTTATGATAACTCATATTCAAATATGACACTCGCGTACAAAAATGAGAATATCAAGAAGTCTAATCGCACCGCCTACGATTTCATCAGCAATGATTATCAGTTAAGTTTAAATCAGTATGTAGGTAATGTAGAAGCATGGTATAATAATGGAAAAGGCAGTATCTCAAAGGCAAAGAAAAACAAGCTTTTGATGGCGATGAAAGATTTGCCTGACGGGTTTATTGAACGCGATCTTAAAAACACTCAATACATTGCTCGCAAAGCCAGAACGATGCTACAAGAAGTGGTGAGAGTTGTCACCCCTACCACAGGTCGCATAACAGACCGTTTACGTTCAGACTGGGGTTTAACAAACATGATGAAAGAGCTTAACATGCCTAAATATAAGGCGTTAGAATTAACGGAGCATGAAGAACGATTAGATATAGGAACGGGCAAGATTAAATTGGTGGAGGTGATTAAAGATTGGACCAAAAGAAATGACCATCGCCACCATGCCATCGATGCATTGACTGTAGCGTTCACTTCCCACAACCACATCCAATATATTAATTACCTGAATGCAAGGAGGGATACGGAGCACAAGAAACACCAGATAATTAATTCAATAGAAAATACAGTAACGGAAAAACTCAACGGTAATCGAGTCTTTAAAGAACCCATTCTGAATTTCAGGGTCGAGGCAAAGAAGCAGGTGGAAAGCATCCTTATATCCTACAAGGCTAAAAATAAAGTAGTCACAAACAATATCAACAAAATCAAAGGGAAAGGGAAAAGAAACTATAAAAAGGTGGTGCAATCAACTCCAAGAGGCCAGCTTCACAAAGAGACCGTGTACGGAAAGATATTGCGCCCCATGAATAAGCCGATGAGGTTAAATGTGAGATTTCCGTTGGTGAAGGCTCAGTTTATCATCAATGAAGAGGAAAGAGTGCGGGTTCTGGAGCATTTAGCTAAATACGACAACAATCCAGAAAAAGCATTCAGTTCAAAGGTGTTTAAATCAGACCCTATATTAATGAATGGTGATGAGCCATTGAAAGAGGTACTCTGTTTCGAAGAGGTGTTCACCATCAGAAAACCGGTAGCCCCAGATTTAAAAATTGAAAAAGTAATTGACGAAGGAGTCAGGAAGATTCTTGCAGATAGGCTTGCAGAGTACGGTAATGATGCAAAGATAGCTTTCTCTGATTTGGAAGAAAACCCTATTTGGCAGAACAGGGAGAAAGGAATTGCTATTAAGAATGTCACGATCACCGGAGTCAATAATGCCATATCTCTGCATTACAAGAGAGACCATCTCGGGAGATTTATTGAAAATGACGGTATGAAAATTGAAACGGACTTCGTAAGCACTGGAAACAATCATCATATTGCAATTTATCAAGATAAGGATGGAAATT
>CAYFMZ010000128.1:1549-5233 GCA_964344275.1 uncultured Proteiniphilum sp. | reverse complement strand
TCACCTTATAATTGTTATTCGCCATTCCCTTGATGATTATTAATTCAAGCATCGCGTACATCAATTTTGACAATTATAGCTAAGAATGAGGCCTATAAATGTTTTATGGGGCATCCGTTAGATGAAATAGGCGCGATCTGATAAGCTGTTTGAGTGATAACGAGTTATTTATCAGATAGCCTATGAATCTGTAACGGGTCATAAAACATTGTCAGCCGAAGAGTTAGCTGTAGTTGTATGGCATGCGATACTTGAGTAATTAAAAAAAGCAGCCGGTCTGTAAGCCGGGTTCTGTATCCCGATCACTCGGGCGTTTGTCATTTATCTACGGAAAGATGTCACCATCCTCCTTTAGCGGCCTACCCCTCGGCGTCGGGCGAGCAACCCTACATATCCGATATACATGGCCTTGCAACCCATAACGCGTACGGCATACCGTGTTGCCACGATACCCGGTGAGCTCTTACCTCACCTTTTCACCCTTACCCCGGCGAACCGGGGCGGTCGTTTTCTGTTACGCTTGTCTGCCCTCACGAACAGCTTCCCGTTAGGAAGTATGGTGCTCTCTGTTGCCCGGACTTTCCTCCCTCCCGCGTGGGAGAGCGACAAACCGACCTGCTGCCGATACAAAAGTAGTGAAATTTACAACAATCACTATGCCAATAAAAACGTATCTGCCCACAAATTGTTCCCTATCACACGAATAGGCCGTTAAAAATGATTAATACGCGAAACTTAGGGACCAAAAATGATGTTCAAATGCTATCCCTGATCTCGAGGCACAGTTCGTTTAATTTCCCCTTCATGGGAATTTGAACATCAGGCGACTAAGGACACCTGAACATCAAGTGACTAAGGGCAAATAAACAGCAAGAAACCCAAACACTAAGAACAATCATACACAAAACTTTTAAACAGCAAGCACCATGCGAACAAATGGAGTGATGATGCAATATTTCGAATGGTTCCTTCCCGACGATGGGAACTTGTGGAACCGCCTCAGGGACGATGTTTCCCACCTCCGCGACATAGGAGTCACCTCCGTCTGGATCCCCCCCTGCTACAAAGGGTTGAGTTCAACTGACGTGGGATACTCGGCTTATGACTTGTACGACCTGGGAGAGTTTGACCAAAAAGGGACCGTGCGAACGAAATACGGCACCAAACAGGAGCTGCACGATTGTATTCAATCACTGCACGATAACGGGATTGCAGTGTACGCCGACGTGGTACTTAATCACAAGGGAGGGGGCGATGAGCTTCAAACCTTTCGAGTGGTGGAGGTAGATCCACACGACCGCAACCGCGCGATCACGGAGCCCTACGAGATTGAAGGCTTCACCCGCTTTACCTTCCCGGGACGGGGAGGAAAGTACTCCGATTTCGAGTGGAACTGGGAACATTTTTCGGCTACCGATTACAATCACCGGGATAATAAAGACGCGATATATATTATCCTGGGCGACAACAAGGGGATCGATGTGCATGACCAATCGGTGGGACAGGAGTATGCCAACTTCGACTTCCTGATGTTTACCGATATCGACTATAAGCATCCCGACGTGCAAGCGGAGATGAAACGATGGATCAGCTGGTTTATCCGGGAGACCGGCGTGGATGGGGTGCGGTTGGACGCGATCAAGCATATAAACGATTGGTTTATTCGCGATTTCATGCTTCATACGCGGGGAGAGTTCGGCGACGATTTCTATGCCGTGGGGGAATATTCATACTACGATGGAATGGATATAGAAGAGTACCTGCACAACGTGGAGCATCAGGTAGACCTGTTCGACGTGGCACTGCAATACAATTTTAAACAATGCTCGGAAGAGGGCCCATCGTATGATATGCGAAAAATTTTCAGTAACAGCCTGGTATCGGCCTATCCTCACCTGGCCGTGACCTACGTGGATAACCACGACTCGCATTTGAACGAAGGGGATCCTTACGTGCAAGGGTGGTTCAAGCCTCTGGCATACGCGCTGATTTTATTACGAAAAGAGGGTTACCCTTGTCTTTTCCTTGGCGATTACTACGGGATTGGAGGCGAAGATCCCCGCCCGGGTATGCAATGGATTATCGACCAACTGCTGGACGTGCGCCGTGATTTCGCGTATGGCGATCAAGAGGACTACTTCGATCACGAACACGTGGTGGGATGGGTACGTCGGGGCGATGAACATCATCCCGACGGCTGCGTGGTAATCATGAGCAACGCCGAAGGAGGTGTGAAACCGATGTTCGTGGGCACGGACTACGCGGGATCCGTGTGGCACGATCAGCTGGGGCATATCGAGGAGGAGGTTGTGATAGGTGACGATGGACGCGGGTGGTTTCCCGTGGGAGACGGATCGATATCCGTTTACCTGAAAGATTAAAACACCGCACCCTCTCTGTAACATCCTGTTTTAATGGGTAACACGCCCGAAACAATCCGATCCAGGTCAGCAAAAGCTTGGTCCAACGCCGTACCTTGGCCGGTGCCTCCTTATATCCTCCATATATCCTCCTTATAGCTCCCTTATAAATATATAAGGAGGAACCAGCGATGGTACGGGGAAAGTTCGAAGAAAATAGGGAAGATTTCCAATTTACCAGGGTAGCTCACACAGAGTAGCGCGAGAACTTTTTCATAAACGAATCGTAATAAGTTTTTGACACGGGAATTTCAGGGGTATTTTCAGCGTCTAACTCGAGCACGATTCCTCCTTTCACCTTTTTAAGGATCTTCACCTTATCCATGTTCACGATGTATGAACGGTGACAACGAGTCAGCGGGGTATCTTTCGTGAGGTTCTCCTCCATCCACTTGAGCGAATTACGAAGCAGGAAACGGGATTGCTTCGATTTGTTCATGTAATTGATGGTGGCGTAGTTATCGGCCGACTCGATATAGAGCAGATTGTCCAACATGATGGATATCTTCAGGTCGCCCTTCTCATCGGGGAAAGCCACCAAGGGGCGGGCGTGTGTTTCGTTCGATTTTACCTGTTCAATATGCTCAAGCAGTTTACTTTTTTCTTTCCACGAGAAGTAGAGCCACGTGATGGCATAGGGCAAAAGGAGCACCAAAGCCGTGTTGATGAGGCTTTGCCGAAATATCTCGGAGAGTTCACGCTCGATTCCGTCCTTGGGGAAAAACCGCGCGAAAAGGGTGTAGAAGATGGCCATTGCCACGATTTCACAACCTATCCACAGCGCGAACTGCCAGTAGAGAACATCGTGCTTTTTTGAATAAGATGTAAGAATAACCCGACTGATGACCACCACGAGCATCCCGGTAAGGATAATCAGGCTGGAAAACGCGAAGTATTTAATATCGGAAGTACCGGGGTACCAATCGCGAGAGCCGAATGGCTGGAACAGGTTAATGAATAGCAAGGCGAACGACGCTGTAAATAAAATCATTTTTACAGTGTTGCCTTTCTCGTACAAGTACGCGGGTATTTTTCCGTCCATTTCTCGCTTTATTCAAAAAACAGGAAGTAGAATCTTCGTCACGCCATAAAGAGATACCTTCGCCATAACAAACACCTTCGTGTATGGTAGATTTTTTAAGCCCCGAAGTTAAATCTTCCTCGATTACAAAAATAGTCTTTTTATCGAAGAGGTGCTAAATTAATCGCCCCTCCTTGACGATTATTCACCCCTCTATAGACGATTTCGTCCCTCGATCCCGAT
>CAYFMZ010000128.1:0-1449 GCA_964344275.1 uncultured Proteiniphilum sp. | reverse complement strand
CCCTCCTTGACGATTATTCACCCCTCTATAGACGATTTCGTCCCTCGATCCCGATTTCACACCATAGCCTGCCTGCTTTTCCCTTTGATTTGCAAATCGATGAAAAAGATCGTTCTTTTACTGAAAAACAAACAGTTATGACACTATATGACAGTCGCTACAAGATACTTGACAGCCATTTTCAGTTAGGAGTTAACTGCCGACTTCCCGATGCTCCGGTTCAAATTCTATTTTTCAAGTTCGAGAGCCCGCTGGTCACAGGTTTCGACACAACATCTGCCAATGGAAGGAGTAAGCGAACGGGATCACCTCCACTCGGTAGAGATTTTGAAGCAGAAGCTTCTGTTGATGGTCGACCTCCTGCCAAAGGGGAACGGTTGCCCGATCACGAGATCCGAGAGAACTTTTCATTCGAATATCCGGTTTTTATTCCTGCCGCGGGAAAAGCATTCAAGTTCGAAGAATGCATCCTTCTATTGCACGGCCTGAATGAACGCAGCTGGAGTAAATACCTTCCTTGGGCGGAGTCGCTTTGCCTGGATACCGGCAAACCGGTGATACTGTTTCCCATTGCATTCCACATGAATCGGGCGCCGAACGATTGGTCGAATCCCCGTAGCCTCGTGAGTCTTTTAAATATCCGGAGGGATCAATACGATGGCGATCGTTCCATTAGTTACGCCAATATCGCGTTGAGCGCGCGCATCAGCAAGCATCCCGAACGCTTCTACCTTTCGGGCCGTCAAACATGGGCCGATTTAACCTCCCTGTTTGAAGGAATCAAAACGGGACGCCACCCCTTGTTCAAAGAGGGAACCCATATCGATATATTCGCGTACTCCATCGGTGCTTTACTATCGCAGGTGGCACTCATGGCAAACCGGAAAGGGCTTTTTTCTGATGCGCGCCTCTTCATGTTCTGCGGAGGCAGCATCTTTCGCTCCATGCAGGGTGTCTCGCGAAGCATCCTCGATAAACCCGCGTTCGAGCAATTGCTACACTATTACGTTCATGTATTCGGGAATGAAGGCTTGTCGTTAAAAAACGAAACGACCTCGCTTGAAGGCCAAGCTCTTCGTGAAAGGCGGCTTCTCCTTGAAGACCAAGCACTGTCCCACGCGAACGAAAATACTAACTTCTGGAAGCGCGATAACGCGTTCAACGCTTTCTTGAAGATGATCACGCCTGAACGATTTCGGTTGGAGCGTGAAAAGTTCTTTAACGGCCTGGGAGATAGAATTCGTGGTATCGCCCTTGCCAAAGATACCGTGATCCCCTACCACGGAATAGAAGAAGCATTGGGATTGGAAACGAGTAGGGGAAGCATTCAATTGCTCGATTTCCCGTTCGACTATACCCATGAAACACCCTTTCCTGTAAACACGAAAGACACATTCTCGCTTAACAGAGCTTTCCGGAATATTTTTTCACGCGCAGCCGACTTTTTGG
>CAYFMZ010000127.1:3432-5251 GCA_964344275.1 uncultured Proteiniphilum sp. | reverse complement strand
GCCGATTTAAAAGAACTTTTTGAGGAGTATGGTGAAGTATCCTCAGCGAAAATTATTACTGACCGCGATACCCGCCGCTCTAAAGGCTACGGTTTCGTAGAAATGTCCAGCGACGAAGATGGACAGCGCGCCATTGAAGAACTTAACGATGCTGAATACGACGGACGTACACTGTCCGTATCGGTAGCTCGTCCACGTGCCGAAGGTGATCGTCCCAGAAACAACTTCCGCGGAGGCGGTGGTGGTTATGGCTATCGCGACAGAAACAGGTACTAATCTTTTATAGGTTCAAAACAAGAGACTGCATCGCCCGATGCAGTCTCTTTTTTTGGTATCTTCGCGGATACGTTTTGAAATGGCAATATTAAAGTATGTGTATACTTCTCACGATTGAAACTTCCACGTCGGTCTGTTCCTGCGCGCTTTCGCGGAATGGCGAGATACTGATCAATAAAGAGAATCACGAAGGCCAGTCGCACGCGTCGTTGCTGGGCCTTTTCGTCCATGAAATCATGGAATACGTACGGGCAGGAGGGATGCAGTTAGACGCGATAGCCGTGAGCAGCGGTCCCGGTTCCTACACCGGTTTACGAATTGGCGTCTCGGAGGCAAAGGGACTCTGTTACGGGTTGGATTTACCGTTAATCGCGATTCCCACGTCACGGCTCATGGCTTCGATGCTACTGGATAGAGTAAGCGAGGGGGAGTTACTCTGCCCGATGATCGATGCCCGGCGAATGGAAGTATACGCCACCTTTTACGATCGCTCGCTGAACGTGGTTCGGGAGACCGCTGCCGATATCGTGGACGAGAGTAGTTATATCGACCTGCTGGAAAAACAGCAAATCACCTTCTTTGGTAACGGGGCCGCGAAGTGTCGCCCCGTGATTACCCATCCCAATGCCCGGTTTATCGATGATATTCATCCCCTCGCGTCGGCAATGGTGCCGTTAGCGGAGGCAGCATTCCGCGACCGACACTTCGTGGACGCGGCCTATTTCGAGCCTTTTTACCTGAAAGAATTCGTGGCCACCGTGCCGAAGAATAAACTTATTCCCCCGAAAAAGTGATCGCTTTGCTATATAGCAGCACTCCTTCAGGAGCAAGTCGCTGTTAATTAAGGTGCGAGTCGCCGTTTGCTCCACCCCTCTTCGGTTTTGTGATATACTACCCGATCGTGCAACCGGCTGGGGCGCCCCTGCCAAAACTCCACGGTAGTTGGCCGAACCAAAAAGCCCCCCCAGTGAGGTGGGCGGTACACCGGTTCTTCCTGAAAGCGTTTTTCTTGTTCCTCCTGCAGCCGGTTTAACTCTTCCCGGCCTTGCACGATCTTGCTTTGAGGCGACACCCACGCACCGATTTGTGCTCCCACGGGGCGAGAGTTGAAATACTCGTCCGAAGCCTCCGGGGACAGCTTTTCTACCCGTCCTTCCACCCGTACCTGTCGCTGCAGCGTGTGCCAATCGAACACCAGCGCGGCATAGGGGTTCGCGATTAACTCTTTCCCCTTTCGGCTTTGGTAATTGGTGAAGAACACGAACCCTTCCCCGTTCACCTCTTTAAGCAAAAGTACCCGTGCCGACGGTTTCCCGTCTGTCGTTGCCGTTGCCACCGTCATCGCGTTCGGCTCCAGCAGTCCCGCCGCGATCGCCTGCTCCATCCACTCGTTAAATACCACCAGCGGGTCCGAAGCCATCCGCGTTTCATCGAGACTCCCTGCTTCGTACTCCTGCCGCATTCCACTTAATTTACTCATCTTTTAATTACAAATATAGGTACTGCTCCCTTATTCTACAACTTGACGGGCAAGTAAGTTCAA
>CAYFMZ010000127.1:0-3332 GCA_964344275.1 uncultured Proteiniphilum sp. | reverse complement strand
CCCTAAGTTTACCATAGAAGTGCAGCATCCGCGTGTTGTTTTTTTTGAAATGATCTTTTTTAGAGTGATCCATTTTCCGTATCTTCGTGGTTTCATAAACCTTGGCAAACAAAGCAGATGATACGTGCGGAAAAAATTTACAAGAGCTTCGGCTCCCTTCAGGTGTTGAAGGGGATCGATCTGGAGGTACAACAAGGCGAGATCGTCTCGATCGTGGGGCCGAGCGGTGCCGGTAAAACCACCTTGCTGATGATCATGGGTACCCTTGAGAAGGCCGATTCAGGTAAAATTTTTATCGATGATCACGAGTTGAGTACCCTGGGCGAGAAGAAACTGGCCGCCTTCCGGAACAAGAATATCGGGTTCGTGTTCCAGTTTCACCAGCTCCTGCCCGAGTTTACCGCGTTGGAGAACGTGATGATACCCGCGCTGATCGGTCGCTCGAAGCATTCTGACGCCGAGAAAAGGGCCAAGGAACTCCTCCAGCTCATGGGGCTCGAGGAGCGACTGGAACACAAGCCCGCTGAACTGTCGGGGGGTGAAAAACAACGCGTGGCGGTGGCCCGCGCCCTCATCAACGATCCGCTGGTGGTGTTCGCCGACGAACCATCGGGGAGCCTCGACTCCGATAACAAGGAGGAGCTGCACCGCCTCTTTTTCGAGCTACGCGACAAGCTGAACCAGACTTTTATCATCGTCACGCACGACGAGCAACTGGCGTCCATCACTGACCGTACCATCCATATGCTCGACGGCGAAATCGTATAATAATTTCAATACATATGAAGTTCAAATCCCTATTTATGGCACTAATTATTGGCGGAGGCCTGTGGTCCTGTATAGGCACACCGGGAGCCTCCGACGCTAAGAAAGAAAACAAAAAGAATGAACCCACGGAAGTAATCGGTAAGGCATCGCCCGTGATCGAGAACGGCGTCATGACCCCCGAGGTGCTTTACAGCTTCGGTCGGGTGGGCGACGTGGCGGTATCACCCGACCGGTCGCGTATCCTGTATCAAGTCACCTACGTGAGCATCCCTTATAACCGCACCAACTCCGAACTGTTCGTGATGAACAACGACGGCTCGGATAAAATACAACTCACCTCTTCCAACTTCCGGGAGAGCCAACCCCGCTGGATCCAGAACGGCGGTCGGATTGCCTACTTGAGCAACGAAAGCGGCTCGTCGCAGCTATGGACCATGAATCCTGACGGCAGCGATAAGAAACAACTTTCCGACGTGGAGGGGGGCATCGATGGGTACATCTTTTCACCCGACGAAACGAAACTGCTGTTCGTGAAGAGCGTGAAGTCGGTAGAGACCGCCCCCGATAAGTACGGTGACCTGCCCGAGGCATCGGGACGCATCGTGGACGACCTGATGTATAAGCACTGGGACCACTGGGTGGAGAGTGTTCCCCATCCCTTCGTGGCCGACATCTCCGACGGTACACTGACCAACCTCCGTGACATTATGGAAGGCGAGCCCTACGAGTCGCCCATGGCACCTTTTGGCGGTACCGAGCAACTGGCGTGGAGCCCCGACGGCAAGACCATCGCCTACACCTCCCGCAAGAAGACCGGGAAAGAGTACGCCGTGTCGACCAACTCAGATATCTACTTTTACGACCTCGAGAACGGGGAGACCAGAAACATGACCGAGGGGATGATGGGGTACGACGTGAACCCGCTCTTCTCGCCCGACGGCACCAAGCTCGCTTGGCTGAGCATGGAGCGTGATGGGTACGAGGCCGACAAGAACCGCCTCTTCGTGATGGACCTTGCCTCGGGTGAGAAAACCTACGTCACCGAGTCGTTCGATTACAACGCCGAAGGCATCGTGTGGGGCGACGACAACCAGACCCTCTACATGCTCTCGCCCTATCAAGGAACCAATCGTATTTTCTCGGCCGATATCATTTCGCGTGAGATCACCGAGGTCGCCGGCGGTAAACACGACTATATATCGCTGGACCTGATCGACGGTGGATTGATCGCCAAGCGGCAATCGATGTCGCAACCCGCCGAGATCTACCGAGTAGACTTGGCCTCGGGTGAAGCCGCCGAACTCTCGTTCGAGAACAAGCATATACTCGATCAACTCACCATGGGCCAAGTGGAAGAGCAATGGATCAGCACCAGCGACGGCAAGCAGATGCTCACTTGGGTGATCTACCCACCCAATTTCGATCCCTCGAAGAAATACCCCACGCTGCTCTATTGTCAAGGCGGGCCGCAGAGTATGGTCAGCCAGTTCTGGTCCTACCGTTGGAACCAGCAGATGATGGCGGCCAACGGCTATATCGTGGTGGCACCCAACCGCCGCGGGCTCCCCGGCTTCGGTCAAGAGTGGCTCGAGCAGATTAGCGGCGATTACGGCGGGCAGAACATGCGAGACTACCTTGCTGCCATCGACGCCCTCGCTAAAGAACCTTTCGTGGATGAAACCCGCTTGGGATGCACCGGAGCCAGCTATGGTGGCTTTTCCACCCTGTGGTTAGCGGGAAATCACGACAAGCGCTTCAAGGCTTTCTTCGCGCACGCGGGCATCTTCAACCTGGAGGCGCAATACCTCGAGACCGAGGAGATGTTCTTCGCCAACTGGGACATGGGCGGCCCGTACTGGGACAAATCCAACGCCACTGCCCAGCGCACCTACCAGACATCGCCCCACCGCTTCGTCGACCGTTGGGATACCCCTATCATGGTCTCCCATGGCGAGTATGATTACCGCATCCTCGCCTCTCAAAGCATGATGGCGTTCAACGCTGCCCAGCTGAAGGATATCCCGTCGCGGATGCTTATCTTCCCCGACGAGAACCACTGGATCACCAAGCCGCAAAATGGCATCCTCTTCCAGCGCGAGTTCTTCCGCTGGTTCGACGAGTGGTTGAAGTAAGAGTGGTTGAAGTTCGACGAGTGGTTGAAGTAAGAGTAGTTGAAGTTGGACGAAGAGTTGAAATAAGCCGTACCATCTCCGCTTCCTCCTTATTAATTTATAAGGAGGGTATAAGGAGGCAATAAGGAGGATATAAGGAGGAACCGGCCCAGGTACGGCGTTGGACTATGCTTTTGCCGACCCGTTGGATCAGATTTAGGCCGCTCTAATCGTTGCGTAGAGCGGTAGTTGTCATAATGTGATAATATTACCGGTCTACCTGATTTTTTCTTTAAAAATACTCCTGAAAAGTTTTGTAATTCTGAAAATATCCTTACCTTTGCACTCGCTATCGAACCGATATGCTCCACGGAGGTGGAAATAGGGTATAGCAAACCACGGTGTGGTAGTTCAGTTGGTTAGAATACCTGCCTGTCACGCAGGGGGTCGCGG
>CAYFMZ010000126.1:1850-5305 GCA_964344275.1 uncultured Proteiniphilum sp. | reverse complement strand
AAAGTTCGTTGAGAGGAGTTTTTCATAGTTTCGGTGGGAACCAAGAAGAGCTGGAGATGATCCTTTCGTTGGATAACTTTTTTGTCGGTATCAATGGGGTAGTCACCTTCAAGAACTCTGGTCTGGACAAGACTTTGAAGGATTGTCCTCGTGAACGAGTGATAGTTGAGACCGACGCTCCTTATCTAGCCCCGGTACCCTATCGAGGCAAAAGGAATGAATCTGCATTTCTTCCCTATATTATCGATAAAATAGCTGAAGCGTGGCAGGTGGAGGCAGACGCTGTGAAATCCACCACAACTCGAAACGCGTACAGGTTATTTGGACTCTCTGGATAGCGTAAATCGACAAAAAGGGTGTTTAATAAAAATATTTCATGATAGAAGTAGCATATAATCGATAAATTCAGTAATTTTGCCCACTAAATGGAGCGGGAATGATTTTTTTTTGTAATTTGCACCCCGTTTAATATGGGTGTCTCTAAAGGAGAGGTGCTCGAGTGGTTGAAGAGGCACGCCTGGAAAGCGTGTATACGCCAAAAGTGTATCGCGGGTTCGAATCCCGCTCTCTCCGCTCCCAATTTATAAAAGAAAAGTCATCGTTTAAAATATCGTGCTTGAAACTAAAACAATAATAAAACAAACAAATCAAAAAATCATTAATCACAAAATTGAACACACAATGAAAAAGTTATTTGCAATTTTAGCAATCTTCGGAATGATGTCTGTAGGATTGTCTTCGGTTCTTTTCGCGCAAGAAACCACTCCGGAAGAAACCACCGAGCAGGTAGCCGCCACGCCGGTAGAAACTGCCCCCGTTGTTCAGGAAACCACTGGCGGTTTGCATCAAGCACTTAAAGTGAAGTTTATTGAAGGGGGCGCGGGTTTCATGAGCGCGATCGCTATCTGTTTAATCTTGGGTTTAGCTTTCTGTCTCGAAAGAATTATCTACTTGAGCTTGGCGGATGTTGATCCCGACGCGTTTTTAAATAAAGTAGGTGACGCGCTTGATAGAGGTGATGTGGAAGCCGCGAAAGATATCGCTCGCGATACCCGGGGACCTGTAGCATCTATCGTTTACCAGGGGCTTCTTCGATTGGATCAAGGAGCCGACGCGGTGGAACGCTCCATCGTGAACTACGGTGGCGTGCAGTCCGGGTTGCTGGAAAGGAACCTTTCATGGATCACGCTCTTTATCGCTATCGCTCCATCACTTGGTTTCTTGGGAACAGTGATCGGGATGGTAATGGCGTTTGACGATATCCAAAGAGCGGGTGATATGAGCCCTACCATCGTGGCCGGGGGTATGAAGGTGGCGTTAATCACGACCGTGGGCGGTTTGATAGTGGCTATCATTCTTCAAATCATCTACAACTACATTCTTTCCAAAATGGAGGGCATCCTCAACAAGATGGAAGATGCCTCGATCACCTTCCTTGATCAGGTGATTAAATACAACGTTAAATACAAAAACTTGTAATTAATATGGCAGTAACAAAAATACACAGGACCTCCCGTACCGTTCTCATCATAGGGCTACTCATCTCTATCGTGGTAATGGGGCTGTTCTACTTTGGGGGGCAAGCCGCACCTCACGAGCTGGTCGCGGGCGATATGAGCCAACCCAAATTCACCGATGTTGTACTGTATTGGATGTATGCCCTATTGGCCATTACCGTGGTAGTTCTTATCGGATTTGCCATCGTGGGCTTTATCAGGGGATTAAAGGAAAACCCGAAAAAAGCACTGGGCGGCTTAGTGGCATTGTTGGCATTGGTCGCGTTACTGGTAATCACGTATATCATGGGCGACGGTACCCTTTTAAATATCCCGGGATACACCGGGGCGGATAACGTGCCACCCATGCTGAAACTGACTGACATGTGGCTTTACAGTTCTTATTTCATGCTTGTGATCACGTTGTTGGCCATAATTATTTTGCCGCTGTTCAGCAGGATAAAATGACCGACATGTCTAAGAAATCAAATTAAAGAAAGGTGAAATTTTATGGCAAAATCTCAAAGAAAGGTTCCGGCGCTCAACGCGAGTTCCATGGCTGACATCTCTTTCCTGTTGCTGACTTTCTTCTTGCTTGTTTCGAACATGGATGTCGATTCCGGGCTGGCGCGCCGATTGCCGCCACCCCCGCAAACGGAAGACGATATCTCGGTAGAGGTACAACGCAGGAACCTATTGGTGGTGCAGGTGAATTTCCGGAACGAAACCATGGTGCAGAACCAACAAAGCAGCGAGTGGTATGCCAATGAAGCGGAATTGCGAGGATCGGGTGGAAAGGTAGCCCTGAAGGATAAGGTGAAAGAATTTGTGCTGAACACCTCCAATAGCAGCGAGCTTCCCGTGTTGGAAGAAGTGGATTTCGGGGCACCCATCGGCATCGTGCCGGTGACTTCGGCTCACGTGGTTTCCATTCAAAACGACGCGACCACCAGTTACAAGGCTTACATCGCCGTGCAGAATGAAGTGGTGAAAGCCTATAACGAGCTGCGGGAGGAAGGGGCAAGAAAGTATTTCAATACCTCTTACGAGGACTTGACAGAAGATCAGCAACGCCAGATCAACGAGCTCTATCCCCAGCGGATTTCCGAGGCGGAACCTAAAAATTATGGAGGAAATTAAACATGGGAAAATTTAATAAAAGCGGAGCGCGGGAAATGCCCGAGATGAACACTTCATCCATGCCTGACATTGTTTTCGCCATATTGTTCTTCTTTATGGTGACGACCACCATGCGTAGCGAAGAGGTGCTCGTTCGGATAAGCCTTCCTACTGCTTCCGAAGTACAGAAACTGGAAAAGAAATCGTTGGTATCGTACATCAATATCGGTGCTCCCATGGATACCCGCTTGGGTACCGGGACACAGATGCAGCTGAACGATCGTTTCGCGCAGGTATTCGAGATTCAGGACTATATTGCCCAAGAAAGGGCCAGTATGAGCGAGGCAGATCAGCAACTGATGACGGTCTCCATCAAAGCAGATGAGGATACACGAATGCAGTACATAACTGATGTGAAACAGGCGCTGCGACAAGCATACGCGTTAAAAATCAGTTATTCCGCGCGATCGGCAGAAAACTGATGCAGGTACAGCAAGTGAACTATTTAAAAAAAGGGGTGTGACCATGTCACATCCCTTTTTTTCGCTGCCTTGTTTGTTATTATGCTTGGTTTTTTTTTCGGTACACTTTGTCGTGACCCGCTTTTACCCACTCCATAACATTGGCGGGCGGGCGTTTCGCTAGCAACTCTTTCTTCATGAAGTCCATGTAAGGCATCACGTGCGTGAAAAACTTGTAATATCCTTGACAAAGGTAGTTCAGTCCATCATTGCCATACCTGTCCTTGATAAACCGGTTCTTTGGGCACTCCCCGTAACAGGCAAAGAGCACGGGGCACTCGCGACATTGTTGGGGGAGCGTATCGAACTTGTCGTTCCC
>CAYFMZ010000126.1:0-1750 GCA_964344275.1 uncultured Proteiniphilum sp. | reverse complement strand
CGGGTAATCCACGTTGTAGTCGTTTACTACCGCCATGCAGTTGAATTCTACCCCGTGTTTCTTGAGTAGTTCAATCCCTTTCATTACCCGGTGAAACGATGGACGCCCCATTTTGTCGCGACGATATTCGTCGTGGAATTGTTTAGGCCCATCAATCGAAATTCCCACCAAGAAATTGTTCTCCTTAAAGAAAGCACACCAAGCATCGTTGAGCAAGGTACCATTCGTTTGGATGGAGTTATCAATCTGCCTCCCCCGGGCATATTTTTTCTGTAGTTCAACCGCTTTCTTGTAGAATGAGAGAGGTCGCATCAGCGTTTCCCCCCCGTGCCAAGTGAACATGATCTGGGACATAGTTTGTGACTCGATGTATTGCTGGATAAATCGCTCAAGGAGCTCTTCGCTCATCACCTGATTCTTATTACTATATAAATGCTCCTTTTCCAAGTAGTAACAGTAATCACAATCAAGATTGCACTTAGAGCCGACCGGTTTAAGCATTACATACATGGGCTTGGCGAAGGGTGCGTAAATAGACATATCGATAATATATATAATACAAAGATAAACAATTCATACTATCAATTGGTTTATTTTAGATAATTTGAGAAAATATAGGAACCGATCCGATTGAAACTATTAACATAATAATAATGAGAAGAAAAGACAATTTATTACACGTTGGATGGGCCATTCTGAGAGTGGGAATAGGCTTCACGATTTTTTTACATGGGTTGCCAAAAATCTTAGGTGGCGAAGAGGTATGGACGATGGTAGGTAGCAATATGGCCATTTTTGGTATTACCTTTGCCCCTGCATTCTGGGGGTTGGTAGCTGCACTAACAGAGGCTGTGGGAGGAATACTTTTTGCTTTAGGGCTTCTTTTCCGTCCTGTAGCTGTCCTTCTTACAGGAACCATGGTGGTAGCAATGGGCACTCACTTGGCCGCTGGAGATCAGTTCATGCAGTACGGGCATGCGCTGGATCTTCTAATCATCTTTGCCGCGTCTATATTAATTGGCCCAGGCAGGTACTCGCTGGATGCCAAGGTGCTGCCACGACTTGCCTAAACTCCTTTCCCAAATAAGTCGAAACTGTTGCTTTCGACATGCTTTAAACAATCCCCTTTCTTTGGCTTGGAACCTAAAAGAAAGGGGATTTTGCTATATCTGTTGGGGTATACCTGCAGGTATGATGATGAATGTATGGGCTCAATATACATGAGATGCAGCAAAGAAGTGATGAGCTGGAGGTAGGAGAGGAGTAGGGAAGGGGTGTATTGGTTCTGCTTCGAGTATGGGTTAGGGTTAGGGTACAAAAAAAGGGTAAGCTTACTATATCGCGCCGCTACAACCAAATACCCTTGCTTCGGTCAAGACCTGGGGGATTCAATGGGAGCTGGCCGTATAGGACTTACCCAACTGCAAAGATAGGGTTTTATTTTTTAGTTGCAAAATGATGGAATTGATTTTTTCTATTCCCCCTCTTTTTCTATCTTTGTATAGGATAGAGTACGCTTCGGCATGAGTGCACTATCGTTGTATAGAGGGAAATAACAAAAAACAACATCAAAATAAAATCCAACATTCATGAACATTGTAGACCGCTTTATCAAGTATGTTCGCATCGATACACAATCGAATGAGAACAACACGCAAACACCAAGTACGCAAAAGCAGTTCAACCTTGCCAAAGAGGTGGAGAAAGAGGCTGTGGAGATGGGGCTCTCGGACGTGAGCCTCGATAATAA
>CAYFMZ010000125.1:0-5321 GCA_964344275.1 uncultured Proteiniphilum sp. | reverse complement strand
TCATGCAGCTACTCGAGTTCATGGCAATTGATATTGACGAAACCATGCGGCTACTGGTAGGTAACGACGAGGAGTGCCAAAAAATGGTCGTCATGCTTACTGCTGTAAGTCAATATAGTATCGAAAGTTTAACAAAAAATAAGGCAGCGTGATAATATGCTGACTACATGATAGATAAAAACAACATACCCCGATTACAAAGAGAAGAAAAGGGGTGGGAAACTTGAGTTAATTATTGTTTCCTTGTGGTGCATCACCCTCTCTAGAGTCTGCATTGTTTGATTTTATTTGAATATATTTCTTTGTCTGTGTTCGTCCACAAAATTACACAGGCTTCCATTATAATACAAAATGTTTTAACATAACAAAGCTTAATTTTGATATTTGGGAGTGTTTTTTTAGAATCAGATCTTATCGTTATGGTCAATAAACAATGTTGTCAAATCGTTTGTAATAGTCGATCGTCTCTTTTGTCAGAATGTCCATTTGGACATAATTTTGCTGTCGGACCGGGTGCTTGAAAATTAGAAACTCTAAAAGAGTCTTCATCGCGTAAAATCCTTGATATTCTGGGCCCTGTCCAATCAAGAAATCGATTTGATCATTTTTTAGGGCCTCAATGTTGGTTGAAGTAAGATCCATGCAAATCATTTTCACCCCCGTGATCTTGTTCGTGTAAAGATAGTTCGCGATAAAATTACCGCGTGAATTCATTACTACAATACCGGGTATATTTTCATTTTTTTTAAAAAACTGGGAAAGGTATACTTCATTGGCCTCTGGTTCTAATACCGAAAAGGGGATCCTCAGTATGGGATTCAAGGATCCGTTCTCGGTTAAATAATCTGTAAATCCTTTAATCCTGAGAATGGTAGTGTTTGCACTTCTATCGCCCGTCCTCACTGCTTGCAGAATTCCGATTTTTCCATCAGAGGGAATGATAGAGGTGATAAGTTTGGCCATTAGGTGGCCGCAAACATAGTGATCTGCAGAAAAGAATGCCAAGGGGTTTGTACCCTCGATGTTTGAATCCACGAATATATAAGGAATTTCTCTATCATCCAGTTTATTGCAAAGGCTTACAGTTTCCTCATTAAATGTGGGGCCTATTATGACACCATCCATTTCGTAATTCGCAATTTTTTCAAACATTTCTCTGCAGGAGTAAATATCGTATTGATTGTAGGTAAATACACGGAATCTTACCTTGATATTTTCATATTCATCCAACGCGTGGCGGATACCGTTATGAATACTCTCCCAATATGCACCCACTGATATTTGTGGGGATGTTACCACGATCGTGTATGTTCTTTTTAAAGAGAGGGCCGACACATGCATATTAGGCCTGTAGTTAACTTGTGTAAGAACTTTTTCTACACGTTCGCGGGCCAGTTCAGATACATTTCCACGCTTGTGAAGGACTCGGTCCACGGTACCCGGAGAAACTCCTGCCATCTTCGCTATGTCTTTTATTCGGATTTTTTTCTGCATTTTTGTAAGTTTAAACAATCGAACTTGATTTCTACTCTCTTTTATGTTTTACGCGGATCATTATCCCTTTAAAAAATAGATCCGGTTAATTTTAATGCTTCGACGTGATAATGGGGTGCAAGAGTGCACCGAACAGTTTGCCGACGAAGTTTTGTTGTCTCTGAAATATTACTGTTCAATTCTCGATGGATAAAGTTTTAAAAAAAACAAATGAAATATTTTGTGAAACTAAAATATTTTGTACTTTTGTGTACGTGCACAAAATTACGATTATTTTCTCGATAAAAAAATAAATCCGATTATTTTCATTAGACCGATTCATTCGTTACGCGAAATTCAACTGTTCGGGCGATTTTATGAACTCAATTGATAAAAAATATATGTACCTATGAAAGGTTTTATTCATGAAAGCTTTATGCTTCAGACAGCAACGGCAAAGAAATTGTATCACGAACATGCCGAGAAACAGCCGATCATCGACTATCATTGTCATTTAGATCCAAAGCAAATCGCGGATGATCACCGGTTCCGGAATATTACCGAGCTTTGGTTAGGCGGGGATCATTATAAATGGCGCTTACTACGCGCGAACGGCGTAGATGAGAAGTATATCACAGGCAATGCCTCCGACTGGGAGAAATTTGAGAAATGGGCTGAAACTGTTCCTTATACTATGCGTAACCCTATGTATCATTGGACACACTTAGAGTTAAAACGTGTTTTCGGGATCGATCAATTATTGAAACCGGAGACGGCTCGAGAAATATACGATAAGGCCAACGAGATGCTAAGTCAACCGGGGTATTCAGCACGAGGACTGATGAAACGATTTGGAGTAGAGGTGGTTTGCACTACAGATGATCCTGTAGACTCGTTAGAGCATCACGAGCGGATTAAAGAGAGTGGATTCGAAATAAAGGTATTGCCAACTTGGCGACCCGATAAGTTGATGGCAGTGGAGAACGGTGTTACATTTAGAAACTATCTCCATACGCTAGAAGAGGTGTGTGGGTTCCCTATACGAAGCATAAATGAATATTTAAAAGCGATTCGTCAACGGCACGACTATTTTTACTCACGAGGTTGCAAGCTGTCGGATCACGGGATAGATCACTTCTTTGCTACCCCCTATACCGATGAAGAGATTTCAGCCATATATAATAAGGTGGTAATAGAGAAAAAAGAGTTGACCCCGGAGGAGGTGCTGAAATTTAAATCACGCATGCTATACGAAAGTGCGGTACTAAGCCACGAAAAAGGTTGGGTACAACAATTCCATTACGGGGCACTTCGGAATAACAATACCCGTCTGTTCAAAGAAATTGGTCCCGATACTGGATTTGACTCCATCAACGATGCTTCGGAAGTAGGGCGCTCAATGTCGCGCTTCCTTGATAACTTAGATAAGGAAGAAAAGCTCGCGAAAACCATTATCTATAACCTTAACCCTAATGATAACTACCTTGTAGCAACCATGATAGGTAATTTTCAGGGTGGAACGGTACCCGGTAAGGTACAATTTGGTTCCGGGTGGTGGTTCCTTGATCAGAAAGATGGCATGGAAGACCAGATGAATATCCTCTCAACTCAAGGAATGCTTAGCCGTTTCGTGGGAATGCTTACCGATTCCCGCAGTTTTGTTTCGTACACTCGTCACGAATACTTCCGTAGAATCTTGTGTAACCTCATTGGAAACGACGTGGAAAATGGCTTACTGCCGGCATCGGAAATCGACTTCTTGGGGAAGATGGTAGAAAATATATGCTATTACAATGCAAAGAGCTATTTTGATTTTTAATCAAGTGTTTTAAAGAACTATGTATAAATTATTTGATATCAATGACAAGGTAATTGTCATCACCGGTGGAACCGGTGTATTGGGTACTTCTATGGTAGAATACCTGGCTGCCCACGGGGCAAAAGTGGCTGTTCTTGCCAGAAACATCGAAAAGGGTAACCAGCTGATCGAAAAGGTAAAGGCCAACGGTGGGGAAGCGATGTTTCTTCAGACCGATGTAACGGACGAGGCCGTGTTAAAGCAGAACGCGGATACAATCGTGAGTAAATATGGACGAGTTGATGTGCTGATCAATGGTGCCGGAGGAAATATGCCGGGAGCAACCATCGGCCCAAATAACACCATTTTTGACCTGAAAGCAGAAGATTTTCGAAAGGTCGTTGATCTCAATCTGATGGGCACGGTGATGCCTACCCTCGCTTTTGCCGAATACATGGTGAAAGAGAAAAAAGGGAATATCGTGAATATCTCTTCCGCGTCGGCACTACGTCCCCTTACACGCGTCGCGGGATATGGAGCGGCTAAAGCGGCAGTGACCAATTTTACCAAATACATGGCCGGGGAGTTGGCTATCAAGTTTGGTGAGGATTTTCGTGTGAACGCGCTCTGCCCCGGCTTCTTTATCACCGAGCAAAACCGGGCACTGCTGACCAACCCTGACGGATCCTATTCCGACCGGGGGAATACCATTATCGCGCATACCCCGTTCCGCCGCTTTGGTAACCCGGAAGACCTGCTGGGAACGCTTCACTACCTGGTAAGCGATGCTTCTAAATTCGTGACCGGGACAGTGGCTATCGTGGACGGTGGGTTCGATGCTTTTAGTATCTGATTGATAATTAAGAATGAATAATGAATAATTTTGAGTTCCCAGATTTTAAATCTTGAATTTGAAATCATTACATCAACAACATGTCACTACAGTTAAGGAGAAAATTCAAATATTCGTTGGTGGTGCCTACCAGTATGGGAGTGCGTATCACCCCTTTCGAGGCGCAGCCGGTACATAGTACCAACCTATTTAGAATGCACGCCACCAGCGCGGAGACTAACGTGGCCAGTATCTCTTCTTACTTGGGTCTCCCGGTGAAGGTGCTTACCACTTTCGTGAAAGAGAGTCCCATCGCGGCTTTTATTAAGGCCGACCTGCGTGCACGTAACATGGAGTACGAGGGGCCGGAAGTGCCTCAAGGTGATCCGTGGGGATACCGCCACCAGTTTAATGTTGCCGATAGTGGCTTTGGCTTGCGAGGCCCTCGAGTGCAAAACGATCGTGCCGGAGAAGTGGGGCGTACGCTCAACGTGAACGATTTTGACTTGGAGAGAATCTTTGGAGAAGAGGGTGTACAGATCGTCCATCTATCTGGATTGATCGCGGCACTCTCGCCCGAAACAAGCCATTTTTGTTTGGAGATTGCTCGTTATGCCAAGAAACACGGAACATTGATCTCGTTCGACCTGAACCACCGGGCCACGTTTTGGAAAGGGCGTGAGGCAGAGCTAAAGGAGGCTTTTACCGAGATTGCCTCGCTGTCGGATATCCTGATCGGGAACGAAGAGGATTACCAGCTCTGCTTAGGTATCAAAGGCCCGGAAGCGGGCGGTGAGAACATCGAGGAGACGCTGGACGCTTTTAAAGGAATGATCATGAACGCGAAAAAAGCGTTTCCAAACGCGACGGTATTCGCGAATACGCTGCGAGAAGTGATCAGCGCGAATGAACACCTTTGGGGCGCTATTGTTTATGAAAATGGGAGGTGGCACGAAGCTCCACTCCGGAAGATCAACGTGATGGACCGCATTGGTGGTGGAGACGGGTTCGTGGGGGGACTCCTGTATAGTATCCTTACCGGGATGGATTCTGAGAAGTGGATCCAGTTTGCTTGGGCCAGCGGCGCGTTGGCAACTACCTTCCTGACCGATTACGCACAACCCGCCGATGAGTCCGTGGTATGGAGTATTTGGGAAGGAAATGCCCGAGTTAAACGCTAGGACTAATGTGCAAATGGGATTAATGAGACTAATGTGC
>CAYFMZ010000124.1:0-5331 GCA_964344275.1 uncultured Proteiniphilum sp. | reverse complement strand
ACAAAGTTCAACCGTCCTCCCGGCGCGGTATCGCCGTTCACATAGAAATCCATTATATTGCCGTTCTCCTGCATGTTATCGTTCCATTTAAACTCGAAATCAACTTTTTTATCGTTCATCGAGAGCACCTCTCTATTGATTGCAATCTCGAGGTAATTCCCTTTCACCGCGTAGGAGCTCTCGGTCACTTTTTCCCATTCCCAACGGTTGCCCACGTTTCGTTCCACCACCACTCTCTTTTTGTTCGGGCTTTGCCTGTTAACGATGATGTCGTAGCCATTCCATCCGGTAGATTTATCCCTGTCCACGTCAATAAAAAGCATCATCCAGTTTCTATCGCTGGGTGAGGTTAGCTTTTCAGCGGTCTCCACGTAGAAATAAACGTTTTTGTCGTCTCTTGCTACTTTTGCTTTCACGATGTCATTACGTCCGGTCGTGTTCACGTAATAGGTGTTATTTCTTCCCCTGTGGTCGCGATGCATGGTGTTCCCAACGTAGTGGTTAAATTCGGGTAGCACGTTGTTCCATTGGTCCACTGATTTCCCAATCGAGATGGTTTTGGGTGCCGACACGCTGGGTGGGGGAGTCATCCCTTTGAATTTTCTCACTTTATCGATCAGTTGCAAGTAGTAGACATCTCCTTTATCGCCCCATCCTTTATTGGGTTCAATATCGCGGCTACGATCCCAGTCGAATTGGTCTACAAACGAGAAGGGAACGCCTGTCCACCCATCCTTGGGAAGCCATTGTCCGGCAGTAAATTCGTTCCACCCCGTAATAAAAACAAGCTCTGGGTCCAGTTCAAACGCTCTTTCCCACTGCTCTTCGAAATTCCATCCATAGAGGTAACCATCCACCCTAGGGTCGAACCCGTTTCGTTGAGAGAAGCTACGTCCCTGTGATCCAGGCAGGTTAAACGCGCTGCAGTGGCCGTTGGTTTCTGGTGCCGCGTTTTGTGCCACGCCCACCGTCACCTGCTCGTATTTACCATTGTCTTGCATGATATAGCCGTGTTGCGGGTAATTTTCCAGCCAGCCCCACTGGTCGTCCCTTTGCGGCCCATCCACGTAATCGGGTTGTCCCGGCCGGAAGGTGAAGAACTCTGCAATTTCTCGGTCGTTCTTTTCGTCGGTCAAATTATCCGGGTAGGCCATGATACAGGGTTTCCCTTTCCAGTAGAACCACAAGTTCTCGTATCTTCCCGGTTTATATACGTCGCGATAAAGCTGACGGAGGGATGTAATGGAGTGATTGGAATAACCGAACGGCAACATAAAGGCGATCTTGGGAACTTTAACCCCATCCTTTTGTGCCTGATCCCATGTCTCCATCAAAGCCTCGTACGAATCCTCCCACGTTAAGGAGCCGTTGGTGCAATCGAAAAAAACAACGTCTACCTTGGCATCCGCGAGCATCTCCGCGTGTTTTCTAAGAACCCAAGTATCGGTTGTCCTGTAATAACCGAATAGCGGTTGTTCCCAGAAGAAATACCCCGGTCTCTCTTCTCCCCATGCCGGATGGTCGTAATCTTTCATTGCTTCCGGGTATTGACGCACAATATCGGTAATATTTTTTACCGTAACGGTGGTATCGTCTTTCCTCTGGTGCCACGTCCAGTAGAACATGGCCACGTACTTCTCCTTTTCGTCCCCGGCTTTAGAGTAGTCTCGCAACTCTCGTCCGAGTGCATCCGTTCCGGCCCAATGATCGCTCTGAACCTCCTGCGCCTGTACGGATAAGCCTAGGGATAGGGCTGCCAGGCAATTAATCGCGATGATTTTTTTTACTTTAGTCAGCATAGTTATTGTTTTTTTGATAATATGTTATTTTTCTACAGCAATAAGTATCCATTCGTTGTTGTCCGGGGCTCGGAGTGTCGTTGAGGTTGTGATCTCCCCCTTTTGTGGTCCTGCTTCGTGCCACTCTCCTTGGCGTATATTTAACCATCGTAGCGTATACTTAGCTTGGCTGTTGCTCAAGTTAAGCCGAAGGTCTCCTCCTTGGGGAAGAAAAGCGATGTACACCTTTCCCGGAAGGCCTGTCAAGTAGGCACTGTTTTCACTCCTCTCCACGATTAAGTGGTTGCAGGGTTGCAATTCCCAAAAATATACAATTTTTTCCAATTTTCGTGCTGCTCTGATGGAACTAATAGACAAATCAGATAGTCCCAATCCCGAATCGGGGCGATGAAAGCGAACAGAGGCTGTCCCTCCGAGTAGATGAAGCCACCATCGTTCCAACGCGTCCCTCGTATTGCCATGCCTCCCACCATCCGCGCCATAGGTCTTAACCACGTTTACCGGCCTAGGCTCGGTCTCGATATAACTTAAAACCCATTGAAGGTTATTCCACAAATTATCCCTCCTTTGGTGCGTGTTTTGCGAGATATCACAAAATTGGAAACGATTCGGGTGATCAAAAGTACGTTTGTGGCGATCGGCTAGCAGGTTCCAATCGTCCCACATCTCAGTCACGCATATCTTTTTACCCTTCCTCTCTGCTTTTTCGGTAATGAAATCCCGCCAGTAGACGCTCCATTCTTCTTCACCCGACGTTTCATTATCAATGCAGTAGAGCACGTGATGGAAGGTCAACGTGTAGGAGAGCATTTTGTCTATGAATTTTTCCTGAATCGGAAGTATGCAAGGATTATCCCGTTGCGCCGGGGTGGAGAAAAAAAAGGGGTGACGGTTGAGTCCCGGGTGTTCCGGGTACTCGCTCTCCAACCCTGATTCCTGGCGGTTGTAATTAACGTTGTTTTTTGGGTTGTACGGGTTGGTAAGCCAAGGGCCTCGGGAGTAATCAAATCGGTCCCATAATTCAATCTGAACGATGATATTTCGTTTTTCCGTCTCTTTCAAGAACTTTTGGAAACGTTTCCAGTACTCGTCGTTCCATTGATTCAGATCGAACTTCCCATTCTCCAGTTGTTTAAAAGGGTACACTTCGAAGCCTCCGTCACTCCGGTCACTCATCGTGTTCCTGACGTAATTGGCCCCCACTTCTTTGATCGAATCCAAGTGTGGGATCAATATATGGGAAGGCCACTGGAAGAGATTATCGTCGTTACTACCCCCTAGCAACATCAACGGTCTTCCTTTGTACTGCCAGAACCTAGGATTATCTTTCCACGGCTGAATGGCCCTCTTATGGTACGAGACCTTCTGACAGAGTAAGACCTCTGCTGGTAAAATAATCAAACATATGTAAAATAAGATCTTTTTTTTCATCGTGTGAGGCTTTCAAATGGTATCCATGTACATACCTGCATGCCATTATTCCAGTTGTCGACCGACGCGTAATCTACCACGGTGATATTTTCACCATTTTCGAGGGGCAGCGAGAGTTGCAGCTTGTAACCTTCTGCCGCGGGGATTGCTTGTGTGTATTCGATAAATCCATTCTCGGATTTCAACGACACGGGTTGGTTGAAATTTGGATCCAAGCCCTGATCACGTGCCAAGACTACCGGCCCCCGTATCACTGCTTGAAAATTATCTCCCGCTCTATTGCTTCCACGAGGGGCATCCACCACCCTGCATCTCATATCGAACGTCAGGGCAACAAGGTCGCCCGTTTGCCATTCCCGGTTGATCTCCACGTAGGTGCCAGGGGCGGTCTCTATCGGTTCATTGTTCACCGTCAGCACTGTTTTTTCGCTCCACTCGGGGATACGTACCTTCAATACAAACGTTTCGTTTCGAGGAAGGTCCATCCCGATTTGAACCTCTCCCGACAGCGGGTAGTCGGTGCGAATATCTATTTTGGCTTCCCTGTTCGCGGGTGTTTTAAAATCTATCGTGCCTTGGTTATAGAGGTTTATCACTGGGCCCTCTTCAGCATTCATGACCGCCACGTAGGGGATATAAGCCAACCCCATGGGACCGTTAAGGTTACAGCAGGTCACGTGCATCTCATCGAATACCCATCCCCATCCCTCGTTGGTTACCTTGGGTCCGTTAAGGAGGTTCACGTAACTAAATCCATCTCCGGTAGGCTTCATTGCACCTATTAGCCCGTTGTATATATATTTTTCTATTTCATCGATTGCGGCCGGATCCCCTGTGAGGCGTGTTATCTGGCTACAAAACTTCATCCAGGTAACTCCCACGCATGTTTCCATCATTCGAGTGATATCGGGGTTCGACTGCTCCAGCGCGGTGTTGCCCCATGCTTCGCCGTACACCTGAGGGTGATAAGGTTGGTCTGATCCACCACTACCGATGATGGTGATTTCATATTTCCTCACGTTATCGTACATATTGAGTACCATCTCCTTGATTTCCGGTTGGCCGGTCACACGGTAGTACTCCACCAGTCCTTCAAAAATAGAGAGCATCTCGTACGCTTTTGGATAGTGGCCTGCCATCTTGTAGGGTTCTGTATTGTTGAGTGCCAACTCAAAGATGTTGAAATGCTTTGTTCCCCCGGCGTCGATGATATAGGTAGCGAAGTCGAGGTAACGGGTTTCGCCTGTCCATTGATAGAGTTTCACGAAGGGTTCGAGCAAGCTGCTCGACTCGATATGGCACTCTTCGTGGCCAATATTGGTAGCACTCCACCCCACGTCTATAATTTCGATTTTGGGAGCGGGTCCCACGATGGAAATGATATTATCGGCCTGTTTCATGAGTGCGTCGAGCACACGTGGATCTTCATTTACCCACTCGTAATACTCTTGCAATCCCAGCATCACGTACTTACGCTCCCACAGTTCGCTCTCTTCGGGCTGTTCATCTATCTCGATACAACTGATGCTTCCGTTATCCCGTTGGGTGGTAAGAAGGTCTTGCACCGTTTCATCCATGATCCGTTTAAGTTCAGGGTCTTGGGTATACCTGTAGAACATGCTTCCTGAACGGACTGCTTTGCCCCACATTTCACCCAGTGCAAATTGGGGCCTTCCGTTTCTAAAGAACTCCACGAAATGAGCATAAGGGAGGTCGCCTTTATTCCAGCTGTTGATGGATAGCTGGATATAGTCATCCAGGTAGCCCTCCAGATGGACGGAGTGGGGTGGGAGGGGATCGTGCTTGTCTTTAATTTTATTTTCCACACCGGTTTGGCACGCCACGTGCGTCATCATGAGAAGCAATCCCAGGACTCCGCGCAAGATAGGTCGATTTTTGTTCATCATTGTATATTAATTTATAGTGCGCATTATATCACTCCAATCAGTAATCCCTATAAGGCTTTTGTACTGTTCAAACACGCTATCTTCTTCATCCGTGTCGGCGGCCTTGTATGCATGCCACACTGGTTTGGCTCCTCCTGGATCTGTTTCATCGTCAGGGAATTTTCGCAATCCTATCCTCAGGCCAAATTCATGCC
>CAYFMZ010000123.1:0-5382 GCA_964344275.1 uncultured Proteiniphilum sp. | reverse complement strand
CACCTGATTCCCTTTTCATCGTTCGCTTCGAAGCCTTTGAAGCGGACGAAACCAAAATTCAAGGACAAAGGTAGGGAAAAAATTGTAATTACACGCATTGGGGATTTTTTAATCAAAAGAATGGGAACAGGGAGATAATAATGAGGTGTTACTTTTCCTTTCGGCTTTGTAAGTAGCGAATCAAGACTTCGCTTTTCTCTTTTTCCAGTTTTAGCCGCTCAATGTCGAGCAAAAGGTTGGAGAGTTCGAAGGAATGGCTGATTCCTTTTTTAGCAGCGTCGGTTAAAGTGGCAGTAACGGTACGGGTTCCAGTGAAATGGACGGTGAGGGGTTGGTCTTGAAGGGTGTATATGAATTGTGCTATCCCGTTCTCGTCGTTCCCGATGTAGCGGACAATCTCATAAGATCGTTCCGATGTGTTAAAACGATAGTTCAATCCATCGGCGGTTACGACTTTCGTTTCGGCAAAACTACCATCAGAAGAGGTTACTCTTACTCTATTATGACTCACCGTGGATCCCGATAATATGCTTTCAATAAAAAGTGCCCCTTTCTCACGAACACCAGAGCGAAGTCCGTTACGTGCTAGGGAGGACTGATGGGGATACGCTTTAGGATAGTATTCGCCGAACTCTTGGTAACGATCGTCTCGCACAAAATCGAATCGGGTGAGCATCTCGTTGAGCCGATCATAACTTGCACGCAACATCGAATCGCAAAAAGCAATGTTCCTTTGGTTTTCAGCCAACCGTATCTCTTGCATCAATGAAAAGCCTTCACGGATCTCATCAAAAGCTTTGGGATATACTATTTTAATGCTGTCTATCTTTAGCTTAGCTAGAGAGTAATTACCCTCTCTATAGGCTTGATCTGCTTCCAGAAGGTAGATCTTAGGACTTCGCCCTTTCCCGGAACAGGAAAAAACTAATAGGGCCGAGAGAACTAGAATCGTGGTTTGAACAGAAAAACGCATCGCTGAAATAGTATCTTTAACGTACAGTGAATGAATAAGGGAGTAACACCTACATGCATACAAATTTACAAATATATTCTTCATAAAATCGGTTTTAAGGCACAATTATTGTAATTTTGCAATTCATAACGTAAAATTTTCAGGTTTCGTGTACAAAATGATAGTTGCTTGAGAGCTTTCTACTAGCGATTATTACAATTTATTGCAGATGCGAATATGGGAAATTATAGTAACAACAATCAATAATTAAAATGGAAACCTACAACAGAGAGATTCAACAGCATTTAGATAAACCCATTTTTAGGATAATCTCCGAAGCAGCCGATGAATTGAAGGTGGAGTGTTACCTGATAGGGGGACAGGTGCGTGATTTCTTTCTGTATCGCCCTTCGAAGGATATCGATATCGTGGCAGTGGGAAAGGGGATTGAACTGGCTGAATCAGTCGCCAAGAAGATGGGAAAAAGAACTCCCATTACCGTTTTCAAAAACTTCGGGACTGCACAGATTAAGCATGGAGGGTACGAGATTGAATTTGTGGGTGCCCGGAAGGAATCATACCGGTACGATTCACGGAAACCTATCGTGGAAGACGGAACACTGAAGGAGGATCAAGAGCGTCGGGATTTCACGATTAATGCCATGGCGTTCTGCCTTAATAAAGAGCGATACGGTGAGTTGATAGATCCCTTTAATGGGATGCAGGATTTGGAAGATCTGATTATACGTACACCGCGGGATCCGAGGATTACCTTTAGCGATGATCCGCTCAGAATGATGAGGGCTATACGGTTTGCCTCGCAATTGGGCTTTGATATATTCCCCGAAACATTCGACGCGATAAAAGAGAACAGGGAGCGTATTAAGATTGTATCGATGGAAAGGGTGACGGATGAGTTGAATAAGATTATACTGTCGCCTAAGCCATCTGTTGGTTTTGTATTGCTGGAAAAAACGGGGCTGCTGGAGATCGTTTTTCCCGAATTGCTTGCCTTAAAAGGAGCTGAAACAAAAGATGGAGTGGGGCATAAAGACAATTTTTACCATACGCTCACGGTGCTTGATAATATTTCACGAAATACGGATGACTTGTGGCTCCGATGGTCGGCGCTGCTGCACGATATTGGAAAACCGGCCACAAAGCGATGGGACCCAAGGCTTGGATGGACTTTTCATAACCATAATTTCGTGGGAGAGAAGATGGTGCCGCGGATCTTCCGACGGATGAAACTCCCGCTTAACGAGAAGATGAAATATACCCGCAAGATGGTCTCGTTGCATATGCGCCCCATGCAGTTAGTGGAGGAGGTGGTGACTGACTCCGCGGTGAGGAGGCTTCTTTTTGACGCGGGCGATGATATTGATGATCTTATGACACTATGTGAAGCGGATATAACATCTAAAAACCCCGTGAAGGTGCGACGTTTTCTGAATAATTTTCAGATCGTACGAAGAAAATTGAAAGAGATTGAAGAAAAAGACCGAGTTCGGAACTTTCAACCACCGGTAGATGGGAACGAGATCATGGAAGTTTTTGGCCTTCCCGAGGGGCGTGAGGTGGGACTGCTGAAATCAGCTATAAAAGACGCGATACTTGATGGAGAGATTCCTAACGAACGTGATGCAGCGTATCAATTCATGTTGCAAAAAGCGGCAGAGATGAATTTGAAACCCAGTGATGAATGGAAGCCGACTGATAACAACTGTTTGAACATAATTTAAAGACTATGAAAAAAAGAAATGTAACTTTTATGGTTTTGCTGTGTGCCTTTTCGGTACTCGGACAAACAATGGCTTTCGGGCAGATAACGTGGTACGACCCGATGAAACACGATACCCCGGTAATCCAAAACCAGGGCTGGCCGGAAGAGATAGGGAAGAGCTATCAGCGTTTGCCACAAAGGGCGGAGGAGAAAATAAGAAAACCGGTCTGGAATTTGTCCCTGAACGCGACGGGACTTGCTCTGCATTTTTATACCAACGCTGAGCAGATTACTGTCCGATACAGCGTTGCAAGTAGCTTTGCAATGCCTCATATGCCAGCCACGGGAAAGTCGGGTGTGGATCTCTACGCCATCGATTCAGACGGGAAATGGCGAGTGGCGAACGGTAGGTATAATTTTGAAGATACGATCACTTATAATTATACCCAGCTTTCGCAAAGTAAATACCATGGGCAAGGTTTCGAGTACCGACTTTTCCTTCCACTTTACAACAGTGTGAAATGGATGGAAATAGGTGTTCCCGACTCTGCACACTTTTCATTTATTCCTCGACTGAAGGAGAAGCCGATTGTAGTGTATGGCACGTCGATCGCTCAAGGTGGATGCGCTTCAAGGCCGGGAATGGGCTGGACAAATATCCTCTCCCGAAAATTAGATCTGCCGGTGATTAACTTGGGCTTTTCGGGGAATGGCCCGCTGGAAAAGGAGATGGTGGATCTTATCAGTGAACTGGACGCGGCACTGGTGGTATTCGACTGTTTACCGAACATGGGTAGCTTGTCGGATGAGGAGGTGAAAAGTAGAACTGCCTATGGTGTTTCTACCATAAAAGAGAAATTGAATATTCCTGTACTGATGGTAGATCATATCGGGTATCGGAACGATCAAACGAACCGGACAACGAAAGAGGCGGCTGATCGGCTGAATAGGGCTTCGAAGGAGGTACACGACTCCTTGAAACTAACGGGCACGAGGGAGCTCTATTATCTAAGTAAAGAAGAAATTAACTTTCCTGAGGATGGGTGTGTCGACAATGTGCATCCCAACGACTTGGGAATGCAGGCGTACGGTGATGCGTACGAAAAGAGTATTCGACAGATATTGAATATGCCTTTCGGTTCCACGAGGGTGACACAGCCGGTGAGTCAACGAAGAGAACCCTACATTTACGAGTGGAAAAAAAGACATCGCGACAAGCTGGGAGTGATTGAGCTTGCTTCACCCAAAAAAGTGATTATCGGAAATTCTATTACCCATTACTGGAACGATGAGAAGGGAAAAGAAAATGGACCGGAAAGTTGGGAAAAATACATGGAACCTCAGGGCTTTTTAAACCTGGGATACGGGTGGGATCGGATCGAGAATGTTCTCTGGAGAGTGTACCACGGCGAACTGGATGGGTTTGAGGCAGAGGAGGTGGTGCTGATGATTGGCACGAACAACTTGGGATTGGATAGCGCGGAGGAGATCGTGGAAGGTTTGGAGTTTCTCCTGAAACAGATAGAGTACAGGCAGCCGAAAGCAACCCTAAAGGTGGTGGGACTACTACCAAGGCGTGATAAGGAGGCGGAAGTGGATGCGCTAAACAGGATGATCGAAAAAATGACAAACCGAAACCAATATAGCTATATCGAAGCGGGGAAGAAGTTGTTGAAGAATGGAAAAATCGTGGAATCGTTCTTCACGGATGGGTTGCATCCAAACGAAAAAGGGTATTCTCGAATTGCACCTCACCTGATTCGATAATTTAATTGCGTGGGTCACGACACATTCAGATCTGCTCATGTTAAGCGATTTACACGATGTAGTCTGCCGCAAACAGAGCGTGTGCTGTGATAATGGGTATGAACTTTTTTCCAAAAAAAGCGTTTTATGCCTGAATTATCACAGCATATCTCGTAATATTTGATGGAAGTAAGTTCTGCATTTTGGATTGGTTTTATTATTCTCGTTATTGTCCTTCTCGCCTTGGACATGTTTGTTTTTCACAAGAAAGGCGAAGTCGTTAATGTTAAGAAAGCGCTTTGGTTAAGTCTCTTCTGGATATCTCTCGCGTTAATATTTAATGTATTCATCTATTTTTTCCAAGGCAAAGAACCTGCCTTGGAGTTTTTCACGGCTTACGTGATCGAGAAATCACTGAGCGTGGATAACCTGTTCGTGTTTATTCTCGTTTTTAGTTCTTTCAAGATTGATCCCCGTTACCAACACGACGTGCTCTTCTGGGGAATTTTGGGTGCGTTGGTTTTCCGAGCGATTTTCATCTTCGCGGGCATCGCGCTGCTCGAGAAATTCGCGTGGGTGATGTACGTTTTCGGAGGATTTCTGGTGGTCACCGGGATAAAAATGGCCGTCGATTTCATTAAAGAGAAAAACAAACCCACGCAAGAAGAGAAAAAAGATATCTCCCAGAATCGTTTCATTCAGTTCGTCCGTCGCGTTTTCCCGACCACTGACGATATCTCGGTACCAAAGTTTTTCCGTAAAATCGATGGCAAGAGGGTCGCTACCCCCTTCTTCCTTGCTCTATTGGTGATCGAGGTAACTGACCTTGTGTTCGCGATCGACTCGATTCCCGCGGTGTTAGCCGTGTCTACCGACATGTTTATCGTGTACACGTCGAATATATTTGCTATACTGGGGCTTCGTTCGCTCTATTTCGCCTTGAGAGGGGTAATGGATTATT